>NZ_JBQRUW010000032.1:0-62709 GCF_052663305.1 Streptomyces cyslabdanicus | reverse complement strand
TGGAGGGGGGGGGCCCCCCCCCCGAACAACATGGGTGTGGGTCCCCCGGGCCCCCCGGCCCCCCCCACGCCGTCACGGCCGAAGCCGAGCGCAGCGACAACGCGGACCAGCGGCCGTGGCTAGCGGTCGTAGTCCTGGTTGAGACGGTCTTCCATCTCGTCCGGCGTGTCCTGGGCGTCGTGACGCCCACGCTCGCGCGGCTGGGACCCGCGCTGGCCGGCCTTCTCGCGGCCCTCGCCGCGGCCCTCGCCGGGACGCTCGCCGGGACGCTCGCCGGGACGCTCGCCGGGGCGCTGCCGGCCCTGCTGCTGCCGCTGCTCGGCCGGGTCCTGGTACTTGTCCTTCATACCCATGCTGTTCACTCCCGTGTGGGTGAGTGGGATCCCCAAGTGGGCTAGGGGATCGGCCTCGACCAGATTCACACGGGCGGTCACCCTGCGCATGTCGATCAATGACGGTGCGTAGCCGGTCCCGACCGGTGCCGTTCGTCGGCCGCCCCACCCGCCCCGACCAGCCCGGTCCGCACCCCCGACAGCCGGTCCGCGAAGCGCCGTACCTCCCGCTGCCCCACGGTCCCGACGACGCCCGGCAGCCACCCGCGTACGCCCTGCATCCCGCGCAGCCACCACTGCCCGTACACATGGGCGGAGCGCCGCTCGATGCCGGCCACGATCCGGTCCACCGCCGGTCCCAGCGGATAGGTCCGGCCGGCCGGCCACGGCAGCCGCTGCCTCAACTCCCGCATGACGTCGTCCTGGTCGGCCCCGCGCACCATGTCGGTGTCGGTCCACGACAGGTAGGCGACGCCCACCCCCACGCCCCGGTGGCCGACTTCGGCCCGCAGGCTGTGCGCGTACGCCTCCACACCGGACTTGGAGGCGCAGTACGCCGTCATCATCGGCGCCGGGGTGATGGCGGCGAGCGAGGCGATCTGGAGCAGGTAGCCACGGCTCGTGGTGAGCGCCGGCAGGAACGCCCGCCCGGTGACCGCCGATCCGATGAGGTTGACCTCGATCACCCGCCGCCAGGAGTCGGGGTCGGAGTCGGCGAACGGACCACCGCTCGCCACACCGGCGTTGGCGACCACGATGTCGACCCTGCCGAACCGTTCCTGGACCTCCGCCGCGACCCGGGCCATCGCCTCGTGGTCGGTGACGTCGGCGTGCCAGTGGGCGCTCTCGCCGTGCAGCCGCTTGCCGACCTGTTCGAGCAGCTCCGGCTCCAGGCCGACCAGCGCGATCTTCGCGCCCCGCGCGGACAGTTTGCGGGCGAGCAGTTCCCCGACGCCCCGCGCGGCCCCCGTGACGACCGCGACCTTCCCCTCCAGGCTCACCCTGCTCACGCGCCCTCCCCGATCCGTGCGTCGTCGTGCTGCTCGTGTGCGCTTCCCCGACCGGCGTCCAGGCCGCTTCCCCGACCGGCGTCCTGGCCGCCTCCCCGGCCGGGGACTTGGGCGGGGACTTGGCCGGTGACCCCGCCGGTGCTCTGGCCGGTGATCCGGCCGGACGCGAGTTCCCGGATCCTCCCGGTGACCGTCCCGGGTGCCTCCACCGGCGTCATGTGGCCGAGGCCCGGCAGCTCGGTCAGGCCCAGGCAGTCGGGCAGCGCGGCGGCCAGCGCCCGCGCGTGCTCCGGCGGGGTCAGCCGGTCGGCCGTGCCCGCGACCACCGCCACCGGGAGCCTCAACTGCCTTACCTGGCGGTCGAGATCGAGCCGCTCCAGCACCTGCGACCAGGCGTGGCGCACCCGGCGCGGGCAGGCGTGCACGATCCGCGCGCACGCCTCGACCATGTGCGGGGTCGAACCGGGGCCCATCGTGACGTACTTGAGGATCCGCCGGGCGAGCGGAGTGACCGGCCCGAGCGGTGCCCGGGAGCCCAGGACGCGCCGGGTCAGCCAGGTGCGCGGCCGGCCGGCCCGGATCGGTACGACGGTCGACCGGACGACCAGCCGTGAACTGCCCGTGCTGCACAGCAGGACGGCCGCCGCGTGCTCCTGGAATCCGGGTCGGCCGGCCGCGGCCATCACCGTCATCCCGCCCATCGAGTGGCCCACGATCACGGCCTTCTCACCGGGCGCGAGCGTCGCCGCGAGCACCGCCTCCAGATCGTCGGCGAGCGCGTCGGTGCTGTATCTCCGGCTCGCCGGGCTGCGTCCGTGGCCGCGCTGGTCGTAGGCGATGACGCGGTGGTCGGCGGCCAGGTCCCGGATCTGCGCGGCCCAGAAGGCGGTGGAGCAGGTCCAGCCGTGGGCGAGGAGGACGGCCGGGACAGCGGGGTCGTCCACCGGCCCGTGCACCTCGACGTGCAGCCGGGCGCCGTCGGCGGAGACGGCGGTGAGTTCGCGGGCGGGGACGGGAGGGGCGTACGGATCCGGGGCGGCGTCGTCTTCCGGGCGGCCCTGGGCCGTCCGGCGGGCGGGACGGCTCACGCGTCCACCTCCGCGGGCCGCCGCGCCGGGGTCCGGCCCGCCGCGCCCTTGGCTCCGGGCGCCCGGAGTATCTGGTACTCCGCGAGATCCACCCGCCGTGTGGCCTGCCGGAACTCGGTGGTCGTACCGGGCCAGACGGTGGTGTTGCGGCCGCTCGCGTCCAGGTACCAGCTGGTGCAGCCGCCGGTGTTCCACACCGTGCGCCTCATACGCTCCTGCACCTTGCGGTTCCAGGCGTTCACGGCGCTGGGGCGGGCGTCGAGGGCGGCCCGGCCGCCGAGGACGTGCAGTTGACGCAGGTAGTCGGCCAGGTAGTTCAGCTGGGACTCGATCATCAGGATCATCGAGGAGTTCCCGAGGCCGGTGTTGGGGCCGATGATCGTCATCCAGTTCGGGAAGCCGGCCGCGGACGCCCCGCGCAGCGCCGCCATGCCGTTCTTCCAACTCTCGGCGAGCGTACGGCCGTCCGCGCCGACCACCCGCTCCGCGATCGGCATGTCGGTGACGTGGAAGCCGGTGCCGAGGACGATCGCGTCCACCTCGGCCTCGGTGCCGTCGGCGGCGACGACGGTCGACCCGCGGACCTCGCTCAGTCCACTGGCGACGACGTCCACGTTGTCCTGCGCGAGGGCCGGATAGTACGTGCTGGACAGCAGTATCCGCTTGCAGCCGATGCGGTAGTCGGGGGTGAGCCTGGCGCGCAGGTCCGGGTCCTTGATGGCGCGGGCCATGTTGCGCTTGGCGAGCTGCTCCACGAAGCCGAGTTGGCCCGGATGCCTGGTGAACGCCTGGACCTGCATCTCCCGGATGCCCCACAGCACTCCGCGGCGCAGTCGCGCGGTCAGCGGCAGGGCGCGGTGCATCCGGCGCTCGACGCCGCTGATCTCGCGGTCGACGCGGGGCATCACCCACGGCGGGGTGCGCTGGAAGAGAGTGAGCCGGGCGACCTCGGGCTGGATGGACGGCACGATCTGGATCGCGGAGGCTCCGGTGCCGACCACGGCGACCCGCTTGCCCGCGAGGTCGTGGTCGTGGTCCCAGCGGGCGGAGTGGAAGACCTTACCGGGGAAGGAGTCGAGCCCCGGTATGTCCGGGACCTTCGGTTCGGACAGCGGGCCGGTCGCGCTGACCACGACGTCGGCCGACAGGTTCCCGCCGGTGGTCTCGATGTCCCAGCGCAGCTTGTCCGCGTCCCAGGCCATCCTCGTGACCTCGGAGTGGAACCGCAGGTGCGGGCGGAGACCGAAGACGTCCGCGACGTGCTCCAGGTAGGCGCGGATGTGCTCCTGCCCGGAAAAGGTGCGCGGCCAGTCGGGGTTGGGCGCGAACGAGAACGAGTACAGGTGCGAGGGCACGTCGCAGGCGCACCCCGGATAGCTGTTGTCGCGCCAGGTGCCGCCGACGCCGCCGGCCCGCTCCAGCACGACGAAGTCGGTGATCCCCTCCCGGCGCAGCCGCACCGCGGCGCCCAGTCCGCCGAAGCCGGACCCGATCACCGCCACCCGTACATGCCGGTCCTCGTGCTCATGCTCGTGCTCATGCTCGTGCTCGTGCTCGTGCTCGTGCTCGGCCATTGAGCGCCCCTCCCATGAACTCGCGTACAGCGACCCGCGTTTCAGCCTTCAGCGACTCTGCCAGTGAACACTGGCGCAATGGGGAGGGTAGAGGAGGTCCGTACCGATCGGTAGGGGTGCGACCGAGGAAAAGTTACCGCCGGTACAACATAGGCTGCTCCCGTGGCAGGAGACGGTGGAGCACGCGGCGACCGACGCGAGTACCGCATGGAGGAGCTGGCCCGGCGGGCCGGGATCACCGTGCGCACCCTGCGCTTCTACCGCGAGCGCAAACTGATCCCGCCGCCGCGTCGCGAGGGCCGCATCGCCTGGTACGACGACCACCATCTGGCCCGCCTTCGCACGATCTCGGCACTGCTGGAACGCGGCCACACGCTGAACGGCATCGCCGAACTGGCCGAGGCCTTCGACCACGGCCGCGACGTCGGCGACCTGCTGGGCCTCGGCGCCCCCACCGAGGAGACCCCGGTCCGCCTGACCCCCGAGGAACTCGCCGACCACTTCGCGGGCGAGGTCACCGCCGAGAACCTGGCCGCCGCCATGGAACTCGGCTACCTGGGCACCGACGGCGACGACCTCGTGCACATCAGCCGCCGTCTGCTGGACGTCTCCGCCGCCCTGGTCCGCGAGGGCATCCCCCTCGCCGACGTCCTCGCAGCCGGCCGCCGCGTCCGCGAACACGCCGACGCCCTCGCCGAACTCTTCACCGACCTGATCCTGCGTCACGCCCCCGAGGACGACCTGAAGCGACTGCGCCCGCTGGCCAAGAGCGTGGTGGAGGCGGAAGTGTCGATGGCCCTGGACCGGCGGCTGCGCAAGCAGGCGTAGCGGCCGGCCCCTAGAGGTCGTACACGACTGTCACCGGGGCATGGTCGGACCACCGCTGGGCATGCGTGGCCGCGCGCTCCACGTACCCCTTGACGGCCTTGGCGGCGAGCCCGGGCGTGGCCGCGTGGAGGTCGATCCTCCACCCCGTGTCGTGGTCGAAAGCCCGCCCCCGGTAGGACCACCAGGTGTACGGCCCCTCGCCGTCGGGGTGCAGTGTGCGCACGACGTCGACGTACCCGCCGGCCTCGGGAGCGAAGACCGTGCTCAGCCACTCCCGCTCCTCCGGGAGGAAGCCGGACTTCTTGGTGTTGCCGCGCCAGTTCTTGAGGTCGGCCTGCCGGTGGGCGATGTTCCAGTCGCCGCAGACGAGCACCTCGCGCCCGTCGGCGGCGGCCCGTTGGCGCAACTCCCTGAGATGGGCGAGGAACTCATCCATGAACCGGACCTTCTCGTCCTGCCGCTCGGTGCCGACCTCGCCGGAGGGCAGGTACAGGCTGGCGACCGTGACACCGGGCAGGTCGGCCTCGACGTAGCGCCCGCTGCCGTCGAACTCGGCCGACCCGAACCCGACCCGGACCCGGTCGGGTTCACGGCGGGTGTAGAGGGAGACGCCGGCGCGGCCCTTGGCGGCGGCCGGGACGTGCACGACGTGCCAGCCGTCCGGCGTGCGGACGTGCTCCGGCAACTGGTGCGGCTCGGCCCGCACCTCCTGGAGGCACAGCACGTCGGCCCCGGTCTCCGCGAGCCACTCCACGAAGCCCTTCTTGGCGGCGGCGCGCAGCCCATTCACATTGACGGAGGTCACAGTCAGCACCCAGGCACCCTACCGGCACACTGGACGAGGCCTTTCCGGAGGTCACCTGCCCCGACACCCGCATCGACAGACGGTTCCCACATGAACATCCGCCCCGTGCCCTTCGACCACCCCGACGCTGTCAAGCTGAACGACGAGGTCCAGGCCGAGTACCACGTCCGCTACGGCGACGGCGGCGACGCCACGCCCCTCGACGCGGCCGACTTCCGACCCCCGAACGGCCTGTACCTGATCGCCTATGCCGAGGACGGCACCCCCGTCGCCACGGGCGGCTGGCGCAGCCAGGACAAGAACGCCGAGGGCAACGAGGACGGCGACGCCGAACTCAAGCGGATGTACGTGACCGAGTCGATGCGCGGCCGTGGTCTGGCCCGCCGCGTCCTCGCCGTCCTGGAGGACGACGCCCGCGCCGCCGGGCGCCTCCGCATGGTCCTGGAGACCGGCGACCAGCAGCCGGAGGCCGTAGCCCTGTACGCCTCCAGCGGCTACGAGCCATGCACGAAGTTCGGCTACTACCGCGCGTACGACTCGAGCATCTGCCTGGCGAAGCCGCTTCGGTCCTGACGCACGACACGTCAAAGCCCCGGTCGGTTTCCCGACCGGGGCTTTGAGCTGCGTGGACCTGAGGGGATTTGAACCCCTGGCCCCCTCGATGCGAACGAGGTGCGCTACCGGACTGCGCCACAGGCCCTTGCAACGAGTGAAACTCTAGCATCCCCGCGCGGGTGGTTGGTAATCCGTTCCCGGGCTGGTCAGGGGGTGCGGGTCACTCGTTGGCCGCGCGGGGGCGGCCGCCGTCCTCGTACTGGTCGAAGAGCGGGGTGCGGCCGCGCTCGCGGGAGCGGCGGGCCGAGGCGGCGCGGCGGGCGTCGGTGCGGCCGTCGGCGGCGGGCCGGTCCTCGGCCGGCGGCTCGGGGTCGGCCGCGGCCGGGGCCGCCGCCTCCTGCTCCGGCACGGCGGCGGACGACCGCGCCGAGCTCCAGGTGTCCGGCGCGCCGAGGTCCACGTCGGAGGTGGCCCGCGGGGCGACCGGGGCGGTGACGTAGGTGGGCAGCGGCACCGGAACCGGGTCCCAGCTGTCGCCCTGGCCGGGGCGGCGCTGACGCTCGCGCTGCTGGTCGAGCCACTCCGCGTGGTCGGTCTGCTCGACCAGGGCACGCCGGTCCGCGGCGAGGGCGGTCAGGCCCGGGTCCGTCTCCGGTTCGGGCCCCGCGTCCGGCTCGTCCGCGGCGGGGTCCAGGGGCGTGCGCCGGCGCGGCTGGCGGCGGCTCTCGCGCAGCCGCTGCGCGGCGACCTCGGCGCGGCGGCGGTCCATCTGGTAGGCGAAGCGGTGCCGCTCCTGGGAGCGCAGGTACGCGATGTACGCGCTGAGCAGCACGGCGGGCACGCCGGGCGCCCACAGGAAGGTGAGCCCGCCGACCGCGGCGACGATCGCGCCGAGGGTGAAGGCGAGGAAGAGGATGACGGTGGTGCGCCTGCGGCGGGCGAGGACCTTGGAGCGCCGGGCACGCGCCGCGGACGCCTCCGCGTGGGGCGTCCGCCGGGCCGCGGGGACCCGCGGACGCGCGGACGCTTCGGCGGACGGGGCCGCCGCGGGGGACGCCGCCGGGGACGCGACGCGGGCGGCCGGCTTCCCGGCCCGGTCGCGCTCGTCGGGGCCGCGCACCGGCTCCCGCTCGTCCCGTACCGGCGGTTGCTCCCCCTCGTCCCGCGCCGGAGGCCGCTTCCGCTCGTCCCGTACCGGCGGTTGCTTCCGCTCCGGCGACCGGTTCGGGGGCATGGCGAAGGACCGGACGTCCACCGAGTCGGTGGCGACGTCCGGCGCCGCGTCGGCGCGCTCCCCCTCCTCGGCGGAGCGCGACCTGAGGTCCCTGGCGTACCGGCGCTCCATCCCCGCCCGTCCGGACAGGAACCGGATGGCGGTGCTGAAGCGTTCCGTCGGACGGGCCTCGTTCAGCTCGTCCTGCCTACGGAGCCACATCGGCACCAAGTAGGCGGCCCAGGCCCCGACAATGACTGCGTAGATGAGGCCGCTGCTGCTCACGCCTCACACGGTAGAGGGGTTTGCATGAGGCCATCTGCCAATTGCGCCGGTGTGTCGCACGATCTGGCTGATATTTCGAACTTTTTTTGCGACCGATGTGATCAGCAGGACGTCAAGGACGCGAATTCAATGCCACCCGGACGATCGCGAGCGGGTCCGGTGCGGATCACCCGCCGATCAATTTCGAACATTTATTCAATTTCCGGGGGAGGTGGGATTCTCCTTCCGCGCCCGCAGGGCACGGGTCCGGCGCCAGCGGTCCAGCAGCCCTTCGGGCACCTCTTCCGCGGTGAGCGCGAACACCATGTGGTCCCGCCAGGCGCCGTCGATGTGGAGATAACGCGGCCGCAGGCCCTCCTCGCGGAATCCGAGTTTCTCCACCACCCGCCGGCTCGGCCCGTTCTCGGGCCGAATGCAGACCTCGATGCGGTGCAGTCCGACGGTGCGGAAACAGTGGTCCACGACCATCGCCACGGCCGTCGGCATCACCCCGCGGCCGGCCACCGACTCGTCGACCCAGTAGCCGACGTGGCCCGAGCACATCGAGCCCCAGGTGATCCCGGCGACCGTCAACTGCCCGACCAGCCGCCCCTGGTACTCGATGACGAACGGCAGCATCCGGCCCGCGTGCGCCTCGGACCTGAGGTGGCGCACCATCTGCCGGTAGGTCGGCCGGTGCGTGATGGGCCCGCTGGGCGTGGGCGGCGGTATGGTCGCCTCCCAGGGCCTGAGCCAGTCCCGGTTGCGCCGGTTCACCTCGCGCCAGGCCCGCTGATCGCGCAGCCTTATCGGCCGGAGGACGACATCGCCCTCCGCCAGCACGACGGGCCAGGATGGGCTGTTCAGCACGCACCCCCACTACCGGTGCCGCGTCTGACGTGGTCGCCGCCGCGCAGCTGGTCGACGGCGTGCGCCAACAGGGGTTCCAGGACGGCCAGTCCGTCCTTCACGCCGCCCGTCGAGCCCGGCAGGTTGACGATCAGCGTCCCTTCGGCCACTCCGGCCAGCCCGCGGGACAGCGCCGCGGTCGGCACCTTGCGCATGCCGAACGCCCGGATGGCCTCCGCGATGCCCGGCACCTCGGTCTCGATCACCCGGCGGGTCGCCTCGGGCGTGCGGTCGGTGGGCGAGACGCCCGTGCCGCCGGTGGTGACGACGGCGTCGTACCCGGCCTCGACGGCGGCGCGCAGCGCGGCCTCCACCGGGTCTCCGTCCGGTACGACCTGCGGCCCGTCGACGGCGAAGCCGGCGCGCCTGAGGCCGTCGGCTACCAGCGGACCGCCGGTGTCCTCGTAGACCCCGGCGGCGGCCCGGTTGGAGACCGTGACCACCAGGGCGCTGTACGGCGCGAGCAGCGCGCCTCCGGCCGATGCGTCCAGCGTCATGCCCGGCTCCAGTCGCCCGACGTGCCGCCCGTCTTCTCCTCCACCCGTACGTCCGTGATGACCGCTCCCTTGTCGACCGCCTTGACCATGTCGATCACGGTGAGCGCGGCGACGGACACCGCGGTGAGCGCCTCCATCTCGACGCCCGTGCGGTCCGTGGTCCTCACGGTGGCCTCGATCTCCACGGCGTCGTCCGCGACCGACAGTTCCAGTCTCACACCCGACACCGACAGCGGGTGGCACAGCGGGACGAGGTCCGGGGTGCGCTTGGCGCCCATGATCCCGGCGATCCGCGCGGTGGCGAGGGCGTCGCCCTTGGGCACTCCCTCACCGCGCAGCAGCTCGACCACGCGGGGCGAGACGAGGACGCGGCCGCTGGCGCGGGCGGTGCGCGCGGTCACGTCCTTGCCGGAGACGTCGACCATGCGGGCGGCGCCCGCGTCGTCGATGTGCGTCAGCCGGTCCGGCGCTGGGGGTCCGGGGGTCTCCCCCCGGGAAGGCACAGTCATGATCGTGTGGAGCTCCCGGTCCGGGCCCGCCGCCGTGCGGCGCACGGGCCTGTTGTGCGCGACACGGTACCGCCACCCCGCACGGCTCAGCCGAGCAGGACCACCTCGACCTTCGCGCCGGGCTCGACGGACTCGGTGTCCTCGGGGACGACGATGAGCGAGTCGGCCTGCGCGAGGGCCGCGACCAGATGGGATCCGGCGCCTCCCACGGGCCTGACGGCGCCGTCGGCGTACGCCCCGCGCAGGAACTGCCTGCGTCCCTTCGGCGAGCTCAGCGCACGGTCCGCGGCGAGCGTCGCGCGCACGGTCGGCCGGTGGACGTCCTGAAGGCCCATCAGGGTGCGGATGGCGGGCCGGACGAACAGCTCGAAGGAGACGTACGACGACACCGGGTTGCCGGGCAGGGCCAGCAGCGGGACGTGGTCGGCGCCGACGGTCCCGAAGCCCTGTGGCTTGCCGGGCTGCATGGCGAGCTTGCGGAACTCCACGCCGCTGCCCGGCTCGTCCTCGTCCCCCACGTGGGACAGCGCCTCCTTGACGACGTCGTACGCCCCCACGCTCACCCCGCCGGTGGTGACCAGCAGGTCTGCGCGGACGAGCTGGTCCTCGATGGTGGACCGCAGGGTGTCGGCGTCGTCGGCGACGGCGCCCACCCGGTAGGCGATGGCGCCCGCGTCCCGGGCGGCCGCAGTCAGGGCGAAGCTGTTGGAGTCGTAGATCTGGCTGTCGCCGAGCTGCTCGTCGGGCTGGACGAGTTCGCTGCCGGTGGACATCACCACCACGCGCGGGCGCGGACGCACCAGGACGGTGCCGCGGCCGATCGCGGCGAGCAGCGCGATCTGCGGCGGCCCGAGGACCGTACCGGCCCGCAGGGCCCGCTCGCCCTCTTCCACGTCGCTGCCCTTCGCGCGTACGTGCGCGCGTGCCTCGGCCGGCCGGTACACGCGTACGTGCCCGTCGGCACCCTCGGGAGCGAGGCTGCGGGCGCGCATGGCGCTCACCGGGCCCTCGCCGAGCCCGCCGTCGGTCCACTCCACGGGGACCACCGCCTCGGCGCCGGGCGGCAGCGGGGCACCGGTCATGATCCGCGCGGCCTGTCCCGGGCCCACCCGGAGCAGTCCGGCCGCGCCCGCCGCGACGTCCCCGACGACCTCCAGGACGGCCGGGGCCTCCTCGCTCGCGCCCGAGACGTCCGTGACCCGTACCGCGTAGCCGTCCATGGAGCTGTTGTCGAACGGCGGCAGGGAGAGCGGCACCGTGACGTCGTCGACCAGGACACAGCCCTGGGCGTCGAGCAGTTGCAGCTCGATGGGTTCCAGGGGGCGGACGGTGGTGAGGACGTCCTCCAGGTGCTCGTCCACCGACCACAGGTGGTCCGGGCCGGCGGTGCGGGGCTCGGCGCTGCTCAACTCGTTACATCTCCTCGGCTACGTACCGCTGAAGCCAGGCCCTGAAGTCCGGGCCCAGGTCTTCACGTTCGCACGCGAGCCTGACAATGGCACGCAGATAGTCGCCGCGGTCACCGGTGTCGTAGCGGCGGCCCTTGAAGACGACGCCGTGCACCGGGCCGCCGGCCCGCTGCTCGTCGGTGGCCGCCGAGGCGTACGCCTCAGCGAGGTGCTGAAGGGCGTCGGTGAGCTGGATCTCGCCGCCGCGACCGGGCTCGGTCTTGCGGAGTATCTCGAAGATGTGGGGGTCGAGGACGTAACGGCCGATGATCGCGTAGTTGGAGGGTGCCTGCGCCGCGTCGGGCTTCTCGACCAGGCCGGTCACCCGGACGACGTCGCCGTCCCCGGTGGCCTCCACGGCCGCGCAGCCGTAGAGGTGGATCTGCTCGGGCGCGACCTCCATGAGGGCGATCACGCTGCCGCCGTGGGTCTCCTGGACGTCGATCATCCGCTGGAGCAGCGGGTCGCGCGGGTCGATCAGGTCGTCGCCGAGCAGCACGGCGAAGGGCTCGCTGCCCACGTGCGGGGCCGCACAGAGCACGGCGTGGCCCAGGCCCCTGGGGTCGCCCTGGCGCACGTAGTGGATCGTCGCGAGGTCGCTGGACTCCTGCACTTTGGCGAGCCGCTCGCCGTCGCCCTTCTTCTCCAGGGCCGACTCCAGCTCGTAGTTGCGGTCGAAGTGGTCCTCCAGCGGCCGCTTGTTGCGGCCGGTCACCATGAGGACGTCGTCGAGACCCGCGGAGACGGCCTCCTCGACCACGTACTGGATCGCCGGCTTGTCGACGACCGGCAGCATCTCCTTGGGAGTGGCCTTGGTGGCCGGCAGGAACCGGGTGCCAAGACCTGCCGCGGGAATGACAGCCTTGCTGATCCTGGGGTGCGCCTGTGTCATGGCCGCAACCTTATCCGCTGCCTTTGCGCGGAATCTGCCTGTCCGGTTAATTGACTCTCATATGAGCAGACATACCGGCATAAGGAAGGGTACGGAGGGATCAGTGAGCCACACCGGACGCGGTGCCGAACCTGCCAAGCGCACCTTGCGACGAGAAATCCTCACGGTGAGGAAGACGTTGACCGTGGATGAAGTGCGGGAGGCGGCGCACGCGCTGGCGGAGCGCGCCCTTGAGCTGCCCGAGCTGACCGGGGCGCGCACGATCGCCGCGTACGTCTCCGTGGGCACCGAACCGGGAACCCCTCCGCTGCTCGACGCGTTGCGGGCGCGGGGCGCGCGTGTGCTGCTGCCCGCACTGCTGCCCGACAACGACCTGGACTGGGGCGCGTACACCGGGGAGGGCTCCCTCGCGCGCGTGCAGCACGGCGGGAGGATGGCGCTGTTCGAGCCGGCCGGGGAGCGCCTCGGCCCGGACGCCGTGACGGACGCCGACGTGGTCCTGCTGCCCGGCCTCGCCGTCGACGCGCGCGGGATGCGCCTGGGACGCGGCGGAGGGTCCTACGACCGCGTCCTGGCCCGCCTGGAGGCGGCGCGGGCGCATCCCGCCCTCGTGATCCTGCTGTACGACACGGAGATCGTCGAGCACGTCCCCGAGGAGCCCCACGACCGGCCGGTGCAGGCCGTGGTGACACCTTCGGGGGTACGCCGCTTCACCTGACGCGCACGGCTACGGCCCCGGGTACGGCGAAGGCCCTCCACGCGTGCGTGGAGGGCCTTCGCCGCCGTGGTGGCCTCAGCGGCTCACGGCTTGAGCACCAGCGTGTCGTGCGCACTCTTGTCGACCGCGTTCGGCGAGAAGGACCACGAGAGCAGTTCGCCCTTGGCCCACTTGCCCGTCTGGTCGGTGTAGTGGGCGCTGAAGGCGTGCCCGGAGGCGCCGCTGAGGTTGATCCACTTGGACTTGTCGAGGTCGGCGAGGTTGACCACCATCCGCATCGACGGCACCCACACCACCCCGTAGCCGCCGGCGGCGTTCCAGCCGGAGGCGTTGACCGCGGCCTCGCCACCGCTCAGCTTCCAGGGCCCACGGTTGAGGACGTACTTCAGGACGCCGGGTCCCTCGGTGCCCAGGGTCTGGTTCTTCAGGAACAGGCGGTGCAGCCGGCCCCAGCTCCAGGTGTCGATGTCCTTGCCGAGCTTGGCGGTCAGCTCCCAGCGGGCGTCGATCATGGCGCGCTTGAACAGCTCGTCACGGTTGTCCGCCTTCGGGCGGGTACCGGACGCCGGGGTCTTCCACCAGTCGCTGTCCGGCTTGTCGACGAGCGCCCGGACCACCTCGAACCAGCGGTCGCCGCCGTCCGGCTGCGCCTGGTCGGCGTCGCGCTCACCGCACTCTCGGACCTTCTGGTTCTCGTCGGCGGGGCCCGTGTTGCCGGCCGGCTCCACCCACAGGCACTGCCCCTTGACCCGCAGTTCCTTGGGCAGCTTGTTGCCGAAGGACAGCTTGAGGATGTTGCGCCACACGGCGTTGAAGTACGCGGCGGCGGCCGAGTCGGCGTCCTGCGTGCGGTCCCAGCCCTCCAGCAGCTTCTGCGCCTGGCGGACGTCCTTGTCGCCGATGTCGATGTTCAGCAGCTTGGGCACCAGCAGGTTGGCGATCGCGCTGCTGTTGTCCATCTGCATCTGGCGCATGTCGTCGGTGGAGATCTTGCCGCCGCCGTCGATCTTCTGCTGGATCAGGTCGGTGATCCGCCGGCTGCGCGTGCCGTAGCCCCAGTCCGTGGTGAGCGTGTAGGGGTAGGTCTTCGGGTCGACGACGGCCTGGTTGGCGGTGACGATGTAACCGCGCTTGGGGTTGTACTCGTAGGGCAGTTCCTGCGGCTTGATGTAGCCGGTCCAGTCGTAGTGGGAGTCCCAGCCCGGCGACGGGACGGAGCCGTCGTCGTCCTTCGCGCGCGTGGGGATGCGGCCGGGCAGCGTGTAGCCGATGTTGCCCTTGGTGTCGGCGTAGACCAGGTTCTGCGAGGGCACGTCGAACAGCTCCGCGGCCGACCGGAAGGAGCTCCAGTCCTTCGCGCTGTCGATGGCGAAGACGGCGTCCATGGTGGTGCCCGGCTCCAGCGCCGTCCACTTCAGGGCGATCGCGTAGCCGTCGCCGCGGTCGGGCGCCGCGGTGGTGACCGCGGCCTTCTTGCCGACCGTCCTCAGTTCGTCGGAGCGGTCGGACAGCAGGGGCATTCCGTCGTCGGTCTCGCGCACGACGATCGTCTTGGACGTGCCGCCGGCGACCTTGATGGTCTCCTCGCGGGTCTTGAACGGCACCGTCTTGTTGTCGCGCAGGTAGCCGTTGCCGCTGAGCTTCTCCAGGTACAGGTCCGTGACGTCGACGCCGGAGTTGGTCATGCCCCAGGCGATGTCCTGGTTGTGGCCGATGATCACACCGGGCATGCCCGCGAAGGTGTAGCCGGTGACGTCGTACGGGCACGCCTTGGAGAGTTCGCGGCAGTGCAGGCCCATCTGGTACCAGACCGAGGGCAGCGAGGCCGACAGGTGCGGGTCGTTGGCGAGCAGCGGCTTGCCGGTGATCGTGTACTGCCCGGAGACGACCCAGGAGTTGGAGCCGATGCCGTTGCCGTTGACGCCGACGGCCGTCGGAAGGCCGTCCAGGACGTCGTAGAGGCCCATCAGCTGGCTCTGCACACCGGAGCCGTCACCCGTGTCCGAGGCGTTCGACACGTCCGTCGCGGTGCCGCCGTCGCCGCCGGTGCCCGTCGGGTCGGTCGCGATGCCCGTGCCCGTGTCCGTGGAGATGCCGGTGCCGGTACCCGTACCGGTGGAGGTGCCGCCGCTCGTGTCCGACGTGCCGCCGCTCGCTTCGAACGCCTGAGCGAGCTCGTTGTACTGGCCCTCGCTGACGATCGGCTTGTTCCTGCTGTACGGGTAGTCCGGGTACAGGTCCTTGATCTGCTTGGGGCCGAGGCGGCTGGTCATCAGGGCCCGGTCGATCTCGTCCTGCATGTTGCCGCGCAGGTCCCACGCCATCGCCTTCAGCCAGGCGATCGAGTCGACCGGCGTCCACGGCCCGGGCTTGTAGTCGTTGGCGAAGCCCAGCGCCGCGTACTCCAGGGAGATGTCCTTGGCCGCCCGCCCCTTGAGGTAGGCGTTGACGCCCTGGGTGTACGCCTGGAGGTACTTCTTCGTGGAGGCCGACAGCGTCTTGTCGTACTCCTGCTGGGCGACCCGGTCCCAGCCCAGCGTGCGCAGGAACTCGTCGTTCTTGAGCTGGCCCTTGCCGAACATCTCCGACAGGCGCCCGGACGTCATGTGCCGGCGCACGTCCATCTCGTAGAACCGGTCCTGCGCCTGGACGAAGCCCTGCGCCATGAACAGGTCATCCGCGCTGGAGGCGTAGACCTGCGGGATGCCGTAGCCGTCGCGTTTGACGTCGACGGGCCCCGACAGGCCCTGCAGCGTGAGGGTGCCCGTGGTCTGCGGGAAGGAGGCGCGCACGGTACTGACGGACCAGTAGGCGCCGTAGGCGGTGCCGCCGATGAGAGCCATCACCAGGACAAGCACGGCCAAGCGGGCTTTTCGCCCCTTCTTCCTGCCGGACTTGCCGGCCTTGTCACCCGTTGAGGCGGTGGTGTTCGGGGGCATCGCTGTCCTTGCTGTCCTAACGCGAGCGGCAGGTCGGGCTGTGACTTCGAATGAGCGCTGGAGCAACCATAGGCGCAGGGCCCGGTAGCACTTGACGCGGAGTCGGGTCCAGCGGCGGTGGGACGCCCCCATTCTCCTCACGGGACGCGTCAAGAAAGCGTCAAGAGTTAGGTAAGGTAACGAAGTAAACCGGGAACTCGCGGAAGGAACCGCTGCTGACTGTTCACCACCTCAACCAGCTCCTGCTCGCCTGCTCGGTCGTCCTCCTCGTCGCGGTCGCGGCGGTCCGGGTCTCCTCGCGCAGCGGGCTCCCCAGCCTGCTCGTCTACCTGGGGATCGGCGTCGTCATGGGCTCGGACGGGCTCGGCGGCGTCCGCTTCACCAACGCCGAACTGACCCAGGTCATCGGCTACGCGGCCCTCGTCGTGATCCTCGCCGAGGGCGGTCTCGGTACGAAGTGGAAGGAGATCAAGCCGGTCCTTCCGGCCGCCACCGCCCTGGCCGTCGTCGGCGTCGCCGTGAGCGTCGGCGTCACCGCGGCCGCCGCCCACTACCTCAGCGGCCTGGGATGGCGCCAGTCGCTCATCATCGGCGCGGTGGTGTCCTCCACGGACGCGGCGGCCGTCTTCTCGGTGCTGCGCAAGGTCCCCCTCCCCGCGCGCGTGAAGGGCACACTGGAGGCCGAGTCCGGCTTCAACGACGCCCCGGTGGTCATCCTGGTCGTCGCCTTCTCCACCGCGGGACCGATCGAGCACTGGTACGTCCTGATCGGCGAGATAGCTCTGGAGCTGGCGATCGGCGCGGCCATCGGCCTGGCGGTGGGCTGGCTCGGCTCCTGGGGGCTGCGGCACGTGGCGCTGCCCGCCTCCGGCCTCTACCCGATCGCCGTCATGGCCATCGCCGTCACGGCGTACGCGGCTGGCGCGCTGGCCCACGGCAGCGGCTTCCTCGCCGTCTACCTCGCGTCGGTGCTGCTCGGCAACGCCAAACTGCCGCACTGGCCCGCCACCCGCGGCTTCGCCGAAGGGCTCGGCTGGATCGCCCAGATCGGCATGTTCGTCATGCTCGGCCTGCTGGTCACCCCGCACGAACTGCTCGACGACGTCCTGCCCGCCCTCGTCATCGGACTGGTGCTGACCGTGGTCGCGCGCCCGCTGGGCGTGGTGGCCAGCCTGCTGCCGTTCCGGGTGCCGTGGCAGGAGCAGACCCTGATGTCCTGGGCCGGACTGCGCGGCGCCGTGCCCGTCATCCTGGCGACGATCCCCATGGTGAACGGGGTCGACGCCACCCACCGCATCTTCAACATCGTCTTCGTCCTGGTCGTCGTCTACACCCTCGTGCAGGGGCCGACCCTGCCCTGGCTCGCCCGCAAGCTGCGGCTGGGCTCCGGCGAGGAGGCCGCCGACCTCGGCATCGAGTCGGCGCCCCTGGAGCGGCTGCGCGGCCATCTGCTGTCCGTCGTCATCCCCGGCGGGTCGCGGATGCACGGCGTGGAGATCAACGAGCTGCGGCTGCCCTCCGGGTCCGCGGTCACCCTGGTCGTCCGCGAGGGCAAGTCGTTCGTGCCGCTGCCGACCACCACCCTGCGGCACGGCGACGAACTCCTCGTGGTCGCCACCGACCCGGTCCGGGAGGCGGCCGAAAAGCGCCTGCGCGCGGTCGGCCGGGGCGGCAAGCTCGCCGGCTGGCTGGGCGCCGACGGAGCGGGGGCCGGCAGCCGCGGATGAGAGGGGGCTTCCCGCGCCCCTGTACGATGAGGGCGCACCCTGATCGAACCAACTCTGCCTGACGCAGAGCTGGCGCGACCGTATGGCGGCCGGGTAGCCCCCTCAGCGGGCGTCGGCATCTACCGCAGTCCGCGCAAGAGGACAGCTCTCGGCGCGCCCACACGCCCGGGTCCGCGCTACCAGGCGGCAGAAAGGCACGGGCCGTGGGATCCACGGTCACCAGCACCGAACCGGCGCGGACCGCGACGGAATCCTCCCGCCCGGGATACGGGCAGCTGCTGCGCACCCGCGGCGCCTGGACGTTCCTGCTCCCCGGTTTCGCCGCGCGCCAGCCGTTCGCGATGCTCACCATCTCCATCGTGCTGCTGGTGCAGCACACCACCGGCTCCTACGGCGCGGCCGGCGCCGCCGCCGCCGTCACCGGCGTCTCCATGGCACTGTTCGCGCCGTACAGCGGACGTCTCGCCGACCGCTACGGGCAGCGCGCGGTGCTGGTCCCCGGCGTTCTGACGCACACCCTGGCAGGGCTGACCCTGACCGCGCTCGCCCTGGCGCACGCCCCCCTGTGGGCGCTGTTCGCGGCGGCCGTGCCGACGGGCGCCTCGGTGCCGCAGGTCGGCCCGATGGTGCGGGCCCGCTGGGGCGTGACGCTCAAGGACTCGCCGCTGATGACCACCGCGGCCGCCTTCGAGTCCGTCACCGACGAGCTGACGTTCGTCGTCGGCCCCCTCCTGGCGACCGCTCTGTGCACGACGGTCGCACCGGCCGCCGGACTGGTCACGGAGGCCGGGCTGACCCTGGTCGGCGGTCTGCTGTTCGCCGCGCAGAAGCGCACCCAGCCGTCCGTCGGCGGCCGCGGGCACGCGCGCGTCGAGCACGCCTCCGCCCTGCGCGTCCCCGGGGTGCGGGTGCTGATCGCCACCTTCCTGGGCATCGGATCGGTCTTCGGCGGCATGCAGGTCTCGCTGGCCGCGTTCACCGAGTCGATCGGGTCGCCCGGCCTCAACGGCGTGCTGTACGGCACCTTCGCCGCGGGCAACATGCTCTCCGGCGTCGTCTGCGGCGCCATCGCCTGGAAGGTCGCCCCGCAGCACCGCCTCCTCGTCGGCTACACCGCCCTGGCGCTGGCCTCGTCCGCGCTGTGGACCGCGCACTCGGTTCCGCTCCTCGCTGCGCTCGGCCTCCTGGTGGGCATGTGCATCGCCCCCGCCCTGATCACCGGCTACACCCTGGTGGAGAGCCTGGTCCCGGCCGGCGCCCGCACCGAGGCGTTCACCTGGCTCACGGGCGCGATCGCGCTCGGCCAGGCGGCGGCGGTCACCGTCGCCGGACAGCTGGAGGACCGCCTGTGGGGCGGCGCCGGTTTCCTGGTGCCGATGGCGGGCACGGTGCTCGCGTTTCTCACCCTGGTGGCGCTCAGGTCGCGGCTCGCGGCCCGGCCGCAGGGCCGCACGGTCGCACGTGGCGTCGGTCACCGCGCCCACGTGACAGTGGACTGATCCTCGGGAATACGTCACTATGGACCGTCGTTAGCACTCATCGAGTGAGAGTGCCAGGAGGAAGACAGTGCCCACCTATCAGTACCAGTGCACCGAGTGCGGCGAGGGCCTCGAGGCGGTGCAGAAGTTCACCGACGACGCGCTCACCGAGTGCCCGGGTTGCGGTGGCCGCCTGAAGAAGGTGTTCTCCGCGGTCGGCATTGTCTTCAAGGGATCCGGCTTCTACCGCAACGACAGCCGCGGCTCCTCGTCGAGCAGCAGCCCGGCGTCGTCGTCGAAGTCGTCGAGCTCCTCTTCCTCGTCGTCCGGGTCGTCCTCCGGCTCGTCCTCGTCCTCCGGTTCGTCGTCGTCGGGGTCGTCCTCGACGTCCACGAGCTCGGCCGGCAGCTCCGCCGCCTGACGCCTTTCTTCCGGGACCCCTCCGTCGTGGGACGGTGGGGTCCTCGGCGTGTGTGCGGGCAGGGGTTCTCCGTGTGCGAGCGGGCGCTAGTGTGCTGGTCATGGCGAACGCAGAGATCGGTGTCATCGGCGGTTCCGGCTTCTACTCGTTCCTCGAGGACGTGACCGAGGTCCAGGTGGACACGCCGTACGGGGCGCCCAGCGACTCCCTCTTCCTCGGTGAGGTCGCCGGCCGGCGGGTCGCCTTCCTGCCCCGGCACGGCCGGGGCCACCACCTCCCGCCGCACCGCATCAACTACCGGGCCAACCTGTGGGCGCTGCGCTCCGTGGGTGTGCGCCAGGTGCTCGGGCCCTGCGCGGTGGGCGGGCTGCGCCCCGAGTACGGGCCGGGCACGCTGCTGGTGCCCGACCAGTTCGTCGACCGTACGAAGTCCCGGGCGCAGACCTACTTCGACGGGCTGCCGCGCCCCGACGGCACGGTGCCGAACGTCGTGCACGTCTCGATGGCCGACCCGTACTGCCCGGTGGGCCGCACGGCCGCGCTGAAGGCGGCACGCGGGCAGGACTGGGAGGCGGTGGACGGCGGCACCCTCGTCGTGGTGGAGGGGCCCCGCTTCTCGACCCGGGCCGAGTCGTTGTGGCACCAGGCGCAGGGCTGGTCGGTGGTGGGCATGACCGGCCACCCCGAGGCGGCGCTCGCCCGTGAACTGGAGCTCTGCTACACCTCGCTGACGCTGGTCACCGACCTGGACGCGGGCGCGGAGACCGGCGAGGGCGTCTCGCACGAGGAGGTGCTGCGGGTGTTCGCGGCCAACGTGGAGCGGCTGCGGGGCGTTCTGTTCGACGCGGTGGCCGCGCTGCCCTCGACCGAGCAGCGGGACTGCCTGTGCGCCGGTGCGCTGGGCGGGATGGACCCTGGGTTCGCGCTGCCGTAGCGGGGCGGAACTACTCCTTCGGGTGAGGGAGTTGTCCACAACCGGCGGGTAGCACACGGGCTCCGGCGGGCGGCGGCGCGATGCCTCATCGTGGGCGTGGCAAGCCGAAATTCCCCGTCGCTGGTGGTGGTCCGCATGTCCGTGCCGTCTTCGTCCTCCCCTTTCCCGGCGCCCTCTGCCGTCCCTGTTCCCCAGGCGTCCCTCACGCGGTCCTCTCCGTACGCGCCCGGTGCGGACGCCCCGGCCACGTGTGAGGTACCGCACTTCGCGCCGGTGCGCGTGCGCGGCGGGAGGTACGGACTGCACCGGCTCGTACGGCACCGGGGGCGCGCGGTGGCGGCCGGGCTCGCCGTCACCGCGGCCGCGCTCGTGGCGGCGGGCCCACGGGACGCTCCGGACCCGCCGGGCGGCGGAGCGGCCGGCGGACAGCCCGCGCCGGCCGACAGAGCCGACCGGACCGACCGGGCCGACCGGGCCGCCGGACGCCGCGATGCGGATGAGCTGCGCACGGTGATCGTGCCCGTGCGCATCGCGGACGCGGCCACGGTCCGGCTGCTGCGCCCCGGCGACCGGGTCGACGTGATCGCGGCGGAGGATCCGGCGACGGGCGGGCAGGCCCGGGTGGTCGCACACGGAGTCCGGGTGGCCAGGATCCCGGAGCCCGTGGACGACGTGGTCGGGAGCGGGGCGCTGGTCGCGCTGTCGGTGCCGCGCTCCACCGCGGCGGGGCTGGCCGGGGCGAGCGCCACGGCCAGGCTGGCGGTGACCCTCTGGTGAGCCGTAGGTTGCGGAGCTGTTCGTTCCGCACGTTGCAGTTGCTTGTCCAAGGAGGGCCCGCAGGTGAGCGACAAGAAGGACCCGAGTCTCTGGCAGGGCTTCAAAGCCTTCTTGATGCGCGGGAACGTCGTCGATCTGGCAGTGGCGGTGGTCGTCGGCGCCGCCTTCACCAACATCGTCAACGCGGTGGTGAAGGGGGTGATCAGTCCGGTCGTCGGAGCGATCGGAACCAAGAACCTCGACCATTACAGCTCGTGCCTGAGCGTCACCTGCAACGGCGATCAGGGCATCCGGATCATGTGGGGTTCGGTCCTCGGCGCCGCTCTGCAGTTCCTGATAACCGCCGCGGTGGTCTACTTCCTGATGGTCCTGCCCATGGCGAAGTTCCTGGCCCGCCAAGAGGAGCGGAAGAAGGCCGGGGAGGGCACGCAGGAGGTGGTGGAGGTGACCGAGCTGGAGGTGCTCAAGGAGATCCGCGACGAGCTGGTCGCCCGGCGCCGTTCCGAATACGGCGAGCAGTAGCGTTCACGGTCCGGCGGGCCCGTGCGCCTCAGAGGTGGTGAGGCGGCTTCTCGTCCAGGAAGCGCTTGAGATCGGCGGCGGCGTCGCCGTCCGTGCGCTCGCCCCACCCGCGGTCGGTGTCGTCCATGGACTGCTGGTTCAGCGGGTCGTCGAAGATCAGCGCGGACTTCGGGTCGCACGGTTCGGGGGCGGACTCGGGGATCGACTCGGGGGCGGACTCGGGGGTGGTACTCATGCCTCAAGGGTACGGTCCGCGGCAGGCGGCGTGACGTTTCACGCCGTTCCGTCCTCCGCACAGGCCCATGACGCATGAAGGGACCCGCGAGAGACCCGTGGTCCCCGCCGTACCCGGGAGACTGGCCCCCATGACAGTGGACGCTCTGACGGACGTCGAAGGCGTGCGGGTGGGACATGCGACGCGCACGGACGGCGGTTGGCTCACCGGCACGACGGTCGTGCTCGCACCGGAGGGCGGCGCCGTGGCCGCCGTGGAGGTGCGCGGCGGCGGCCCCGGAACCAAGGAGACCGACGCCCTGGATCCGCGCAACCTGGTGCGGACGGTGGAGGCGGTCGTCCTGACCGGCGGCAGCGCCTACGGGCTGGACGCCGCCTCGGGGGTGATGGCCTGGCTGGAGGAGCGGAGGCGCGGGGTCCGCGTCGGGCCTGACCCTTCGCACGTCGTACCGGTCGTACCCGCTGCCTGCGTGTTCGACCTGGGGCGCGGCGGTGACTTCCGGGCCCGGCCGGACGCGGCCACCGGGCGTGCCGCGGTCGAGGCCGCCGCGGCGAGCGAGGTGGGCGGGCGGGTGCCCGAGGGGTGTGTGGGCGCCGGAACCGGAGCGGCCGTGGGGCCGCTCAAGGGCGGGGTCGGCACGGCGAGCACGGTGCTCGACTCGGGTGTCACGGTGGCCGCGCTGGTGGTGGCCAACGCGGTGGGGTCGGCAGTCGATCCGGAAACGGGGGTGCTGTACGGGGAGTTGTTCCAGGGACGGGTGGAGTGGCCCGACGCGCGGGTGCACGAGGCCGCGCGGCGGCGCCTCACGGAGGCCGCCGCGCGGAACGCGCCGCCCCCGCTGAACACCACCCTGGCGGTGGTCGCCACCGACGCGGACCTGACCAAGGCACAGGCACAGAAGCTGGCCGGCACGGCGCACGACGGCATCGCGCGCGCCGTACGTCCGGTGCACCTGCTCAACGACGGCGACACGGTGTTCGCTCTGGCCACGGGGGCGCGTCCGCTCGACCCCGGTTCCCCGCTCGCCCTGAACGAGATCCTCGCGGCGGGCGCGGACCAGGTGACCCGCGCGATCGTCCGCGCGGTGCGGGCCGCCGAGGCGGTGACCGGACCGGGTGGAGAGTGGCCGGCCTACGAGGAGCTGTACGGCGCCCGTTGACCTGTCACCGCGCCCGCCGCCCGGCCCCGGCTGCACAACGCGCGCTTGACCAGCGGATTTTGACGGGACAGCGGTTCGCGCGGGAACTTCTCGTGCGGGTCGGCCGTTTTCCTCGCGGACGTTTTCTCGGTTCGCGGACATGACGCTCGACCGAGGGGCTACGGTATGCACCCACAAGGTGACATGCAGCAACGCCGGGAGAAACCTTGAGCGTTCCGTACGAGACGACTGCGTACGAGCCACGCGAGTCGCCCGAGTCTCCGGAGGAGCACCTCGCGCGACTCCTCGGCCGCGCCCTGAACTCCTTCGAGTTACCCGACGAGACGATACGACGGCTCGACTGCGCCCTGGCCTACGACGGTTCACTGCACTCCGCGCACCACAGCGCCGGACTGCACCGGGAGACCTACCGGCACACCTGGCTGCTGGCCGACGGCTCGGCGCTCACCCTCTGGGAGCTGGTGCACAACACGGCGCCGGGCAGCGAGGTGCAGCACGAGGTGTACGACGACGAGGAAGAGCTGAGCACCGCCACCGCCCGGCTGCCGCTCCCGCCGGACGCGCCGGAGTTCGAGCTGCCGGTTCTGGTCCAGCTCTCACCGCCGCCCCGGGCCCGGCACGCATACGCGTCCGACGACTCGGCCGACCACGCACGCCGTCTGCTGCGGCGCGCGGAGAACGCCGACCGGCCGGGCGCGGACGTCGCGTCCCTGCTGGCGACGGCATCCGGTCACCGGATCACCCAGGCCTTCGGCCGCCCCTGCCGCGCGGGCCGCGCGGGGCTGTGCTTCTCGCTCTACGAGCACGCGTTCCTGCTGGACGGGGGCGGGGAGATCTCGCTGTGGGAGGTCGAGCACACGGCGACCCCCGACGGCCGCCACATGTGCGAGGTGTACGCGACGGAGGACGCCGCCCGCAGCGCGATGGAACGGCGCGCGGCCCTGATGCCCTAAGGCCTGTTGCGAACAGGCCCTGGGGGCCTGTCGTCACGTTCCCGTCGGCCGGGCGGGCCTCAGCGGCCGTTGCCGAGTCGACGCACCAGGCCCGCGAAGGCGGCCTTCTCCTCCGGGGTCAGTTCGACGAACTCCCGGCCGGGGCCGGCCCCGCGCTGGAGCGGAAGGCCCGACAGCCTCGGGACGGACTGCTGCCGAGCGGTCTCGAGGCGGATGCCGCGTCGGATGCCGCGTCGGATGCGGGCGAGGCCGATCAGGCAAGCGGTGGTCAGTGCGGCGGGGACGGCCACACCTATCCACATCAGGGTCGAGACATGATCAGGCATGTGTTCCAGTAGACACCACGGTCCGGGACTTTGACCCCGGACCGTGACGTATCTCGCAGGTGCCGTGAACAACTCACAGCACACCAAAGGGACAAGGAGTAAGAGAAAGGGGCAGGGGCTGGAGGGCAGGGAGGCAAGGGGCGGTTCAGGCCGCCACCGGCTGCTTCCGGTCCGCGGGCTCGGCCGCCCCTCCCTCGCCCGCCTCGCCGGCCGCCACGCCCGGCACCGGCCTGCGCAGGGCCTTCAGGCCGACCACCAGGGTGGTGGTCACACACACGCCCGCCGCGATGGCGATCAGGTAGAGGAACGGGTTGCCGATCAGCGGGACCACGAAGATGCCGCCGTGCGGGGCACGGAGCGTGGCACCGAAGACCATCGACAGGGCGCCGGTGAGCGCGCCGCCGACCATCGACGACGGGATGACGCGCAGCGGGTCGGCCGCCGCGAACGGGATGGCACCCTCGGAGATGAAGGAGGCGCCCAGGACCCAGGCGGCCTTGCCGTTCTCCCGCTCGGTGCGGGTGAACAGCTTGCCGCGCACGGTCGTGGCCAGGGCCATCGCCAGTGGCGGGACCATACCGGCCGCCATCACCGCGGCCATGATCTTCATCGCGGAGTCGCTGGGGTTGGAGACCGCGATACCGGCGGTGGCGAAGGTGTAGGCGACCTTGTTGACCGGACCGCCGAGGTCGAAGCACATCATCAGGCCGAGCAGCGCGCCCAGCAGGACGGCGTTGGTGCCGGTCAGCCCGTTCAGCCAGTCGGTCATGCCCTTCTGCGCGGTGGCGATGGGCTTGCCGATGACCACGAACATCAGGAACCCGACGACCGCCGAGGAGATCAGCGGGATCACCACCACCGGCATGATGCCGCGCAGGGCCGCCGGGATGCGCACCTTCTGGATCGCCATCACCACACCACCGGCGATCAGACCGGCCGCCAGGCCGCCGAGGAAACCGGCGTTGATGGTGAGCGCGATCGAGCCGCCGACGAAGCCGGGGACGAGTCCGGGGCGGTCCGCCATGCCGTAGGCGATGTAGCCGGCCAGCACGGGGACGAGGAAGGCGAAGGCCACACCACCGATCTGGAACAGCAGGGCGGCCCAGCTGTCGGCCTGGGTCCAGACAAAGTGGTCCATCACCGACGGCGCCTTGTTGATCTCGTAGCCGCCGATCGCGAACCCGAGGGCGATCAGCAGACCGCCCGCGGCGACGAAGGGAACCATGTAACTGACGCCGGACATGAGCCACTTGCGCAGCTTCGTACCGTAGCCCTCGCCTGCCTCGCCGGCCCGCTCGACCGGCGTTCCGCCCGGCACCGGCGCCGCGGTCGCCTCCCCGCGGGCGGCCTTGGCGCGGACCTCGGTGATCAGCTCGCCGGGCCGGTTGATGCCCGCCTTCACCCCGACGTCGACGACCGGCTTCCCGGTGAAGCGGTCCTTGTCGCGTACGGGGACGTCATGGGCGAAGATCACGCCGTCCGCCGCCGCGATCACCGCCGGGTCGAGCCGGGTGAAGCCGGCCGACCCCTGGGTCTCGACGACGACTTCGACGCCCGCCTCACGGCCGGCGTTCTCCAGTGACTCGGCCGCCATGTAGGTGTGCGCGATACCGGTGGGGCAGGAGGTGACGGCGACGATCCGGAACGGCCGCTCGCCGGAGGCGACGGCAGCGCTGGCGTCGGGGGCTCCCGGCGCGACGCCCGGCTCCGGGGCGGACTCGGGCTCCTTCGCGTCAGACCCGTCCGGGGCGGTGCTGTCCTGAGCGACCGCGTCCGCGGGGTCCGCGCTCGCGTCCGGCGCCGGGGCCCTACCGCCCGCCGCGGCGCCGGAGGAGGCCGCCCCCGGCGTCGCAGCGGTGTCTTCGGGAGCGCCCGCCGCCTGCGCCAAGGCGCCCTCGGCGGTCGCGGCGGCGCCCTTGGTGCCCGTGGCGGAGCCCTTGGCCCCCGCCGTCCCCGCCATGGCCTCGCCCGCGGTCTCGTCCCCGCGGATGAGCGCGGCAGCGGCCGCCGCGTCGTCCACCGCCCGCAGCGCGGAGGTGAACTCGCCGTTCATCAGCCGCCGGGCCAACGACGAAAGGATCTTCAGGTGGGCGTCGTCGGCGCCGGCCGGGGCCGCGATCAGGAAGATCAGGTCGGCGGGGCCGTCCGTCGCGCCGAAGTCGATCCCGGCCGCGCTGCGCCCGAAGGCGAGCGTCGGCTCGACCACGTGCTCGCTGCGGCAGTGCGGGATGCCGATGCCGCCGTCGAGGCCGGTCGGCATCTGCGCCTCGCGGGCGGCCACGTCGGCGAGGAAGCCCTCCAGGTCGGTCACCCGGCCCAGGGCCACCATCCGCTCGGCGAGGGAGCGCGCCGCCGCTTGCTTGGTGTCGGCGGACAGGTCGAGGTCGACCAGGTCCGCGGTGATCATGTCGCTCATCGCGGGCTCCTTAGCGCGCGTATCGCCCGGTCAGTGAGGTGGGCGGGGGTGGGGACGGGGGCAGTGCGGGGGGAGTCGTGGGGGGTGCGGGCCGCCGGAGGGGTCGTACGGCACCGGGTGCGGGACGGGCGCGGGGTCATGTCACCGGCTCCGTCAGGGCGCGGTCCACCGGCACATCCGCGGTGACCGTCACCGCCGCCGGGTCCAGCTCGGCGGGTGTCGGCATCAGGCTGCCCGGCAACTGGACGGCGGCCGCGCCGTGTGCGACGGCGAGCGCCAGGGCCTCCGGGCCGGTGCCGCCGGCGATCAGGAACCCGGCGAGGGAGGAGTCCCCGGCGCCGACGTTGCTGCGGACAGCGTCCACGCGTGCGCTGCCGAACCAGGCGCCCGCGTCGTCCACGAGCAGTTGCCCGTCGGCGCCCAGGCTCGCGAGCACGGTGCGCGCGCCGAGCCCGCGCAGTTCCTCGGCCGCCTTCACCGCGTCGCCGACCGTCGCCAGGGAGCGCCCGACGGCCTCCGCGAGTTCCGCGGCGTTGGGCTTCACCAGGTCCGGGCCCTCGCGCAGCGCCTCCAGCAGCGCGGGCCCGGAGGTGTCCAACGCGATGCGTGCGCCGGCCTCGTGTGCCCGCGCGACCAGGTCGGCGTACCAGGACGGCGCGAGTCCGCGCGGCAGGCTGCCGCAGCACGCGATCCAGTCGGCGCCGCGCGACCGCCGCCGCACGGTCTCCAGCAGCGATTCCTGCTCCTCGGCGGAGAGTTCCGGACCCGGTGCGTTGATCTTCGTCAGGACGCCGTCGGCTTCGGCGAGCGCGATGTTCGAGCGGGTGGCCCCGGCGACCGGCACCGGTGCGACGTCGATGCCCTGCGCGTCGAGCAGGTCCGCGACGAGCGCGCCCGGCGCGCCGCCCAGGGGCAGGACGGCGACCGTGCGCCGGCCGGCAGCCGCGACGGCGCGCGAGACGTTCACACCCTTGCCGCCCGGGTCCATGCGCTCACCGGTGGCCCGGACGACCTGGCCGCGCTCGAGCGAGGGGACCTCGTAGGTGCGGTCCAGGGACGGGTTGGGGGTGACGGTGACGATCATGCGCGTACTACTTCCGTGCCGCCGCGCTCGATGGCGGCCGCGTCCTCGGTACTCAATCCGCTGTCGGTGATCAGCAGGTCCACGTCGTTCAGAGTGCCGAAGCGGGCGAAGTGCTCCTGACCGTGCTTGGTGGAGTCGGCGAGCAGCACCACACGGCGGGCGGCGGCGATCGCCGCGCGCTTCACCGCGGCCTCGGCGAGGTCGGGGGTGGTCAGGCCGTGTTCGGCGGAGAAGCCGTTGGCGGCGACGAACAGCACGTCGGCGCGGATCTCGCCGTAGGCCCGCAGCGCCCAGGCGTCCACCGCGGCGCGCGTGCGGTTGCGCACACGCCCGCCCACGAGGTGGAGCTGGAGACCGGGATGGTCCGCGAGGCGGGCCGCGATCGGCAGCGAGTGGGTGACGACGGTGAGCGAGGCCTCCAGGGGCAGGGCGGCGGCCATGCGGGCCACCGTCGTACCGGCGTCGAGGATCAGCGTGCCCTCGGCCGGCACTTCGGCCAGGGCCGCCTTGGCGATGCGGTCCTTCTCGTCGGCCGCGGTGGACTCGCGCTCGGTGAGGTCCGGCTCGAAGTCGAGACGGCCGGCCGGGATGGCGCCGCCGTGCACCCTGCGCAGCAGGCCCGCGCGGTCGAGGGCCTTCAGGTCGCGGCGGATCGTCTCCGCCGTCACCTGGAACTCCTCGGCGAGCGACACGACGTCCACGCGGCCGCCGTCCCGGGCGAGCCGGAGGATCTCCTGCTGCCGCTCCGGTGCGTACATGTCCGTTCGCCTCCGCCTGATGCCCGAACTTGTGGTTTCCCCTGGAGGCTACGCCGGGATGTCGAGGAAGTAAACAGGTTCGGGCACAGAACCGGGCATGAACGGACTTCCGGTCCAATTGGGTCCAGGTCCAGGTGCGGCTAGGGGGTCCGGGTACGAGTCAGCCCACCAGTTCGCCCGCCCGCTCCGGCGCCGCCGCCACGGCCCGATCCCCGGCCTCCTCGGCGCCGTCCGCCGGCCGGCCCGGCCGCTTGGGCAGGGCCGACATCAGGACGAAGATGACGCCCAGCACCGCCGCCACCCACACCAGCGCGTGCTGGAAGCCGTTGACGAAGGCCGGACCCACCTCGGCCGGGGTCAGACGGTCGCCGATGACCCCGAAGAACACCACCGACACCAGGCCGAGTCCCAGCGCGTTGCCCATCTGCTGCACGGTGTTGATCAGTCCGGACGCCGAACCCGCGTGCTCACGCGGGACCTCGGAGAGCACCGCGTCGGTCAGCGGCGCCACGATCAGGCCCATGCCCAGGCCCATCACGACCAGCGGGAGCGCCATCTGCCAGGGGGCGATGCGCAGGCCGTACCGCTCGGACTCCCCGATGTACAGCAGAACACCGGCCGCCATCACCAGGGCGCCCGTCTGGAGCACCTTGCGGCCGAAGCGCGGGACCAGCTTCTGCACGGACATCCCGGCCGCGACGGACACGGCGATCGAGAACGGGACGCCCGTCAGTCCCGCACGCAGCGGGCTCCAGCCCAGGCCTACCTGCATGTACAACGTCCAGACCAGGAAGAACACGCCCAGCGCGACTCCGAAGACGGTCTGCACCGCGATGCCCGCCGCGAAGCTCTTCACCCGGAACAACGACAGCTCGACGAGCGGCGAGCCGTCCCGCGCCGCCTTGCTCCGCTCGTACGCCACCAGCGCCGCGAAGACCACGAGCGCGCCCACCATCGAGACGTACCCCCACAGCGGCCAGCCCAGCTCGCGGCCCCGCGTCAGCGGGTAGAGCAGCATCAGCAGCCCCAGGGTGACCAGGGCGACCCCGACGAGGTCGAGCTTCAGGGCCCGAGGGGCCTTGGACTCGCTGATGAAACGGTTGCCGAGGACGAGGGCCAGGGCACCGACGGGCAGGTTGATCAGGAAGATCGGCCGCCATTCCAGACCGAACAGGTTCCACTCGGTCAGCAGCGCGCCGAGCAGCGGGCCGGAGACCGCGCCCAGGCCGACGATCGCACCGAACAGGCCGAAGACCTTGCCGCGTTCGTGCGCCGGGAAGGTGGCGTGCACGATCGACAGCACCTGCGGGACCATCATCGCGGCCATGACGCCTTGCAGAATGCGGGCGGCGACCAGCATCTCGGGGTTCGCGGCGAAGCCGCACAGCGCGGAGGCGACGGTGAAGCCGCCGATGCCGAGGAGGAACAGCCGCTTGCGGCCGTGGATGTCGCCGAGCCGGCCGCCGGTGATCAGACCGGCCGCGAAGGCGAGCGCGTATCCGGCGGTGATCCACTGGATCTGGCTGAAGGACGCGCCGGCGTCCTGCTGGATGGACGGAATCGCGATGTTGACGATCGTGACGTCCACGAGGTCCATGAAGGCCGCGGTCATCACGATCGCCAGTGCGAACCAACGACGGCGGTCGGCGGTCCGGACCGTGCCGTCGGCGGGGGTTTCGGTGGAGGACATGACGGCAACCTAGGCAGGCATTAGGCCAGATCATGTCCTACTTATGCGGCATGCTCGGATGTATGACGACGGACACACCGGCCCGGCTCCTCCAGCTCCTCTCCCTCCTCCAGACGCCCCGGGAGTGGCCCGGCGGTGAACTCGCCGAACGGCTCGGGGTGTCCCGGCGCACCGTCCGGCGGGACATCGACCGGCTGCGCGAGCTGGGCTATCCGGTGCAGGCGACCAAGGGGTCGGACGGCGGCTACCGGCTGGTCGCCGGGAAGGCCATGCCTCCCCTCGTACTCGACGACGAGGAGGCCGTGGCGATCGCGGTCGGGCTGCGCGCCGGGGCCGGGCACGCGATCGAGGGCGTGGACGAGGCGTCGGTACGGGCGCTGGCGAAGCTGGAGCAGGTGCTGCCGGCCCGGCTGCGGCACCGCGTCTCCACACTTCAGGCCGCGACGACGCCGCTGACCGGCACAGACGCGGCGAGCGTCGCGCCGGAGACGCTCACAGTCATGGCCTCCGCGGTGGCGGGGCACGAGCGGCTGCGGTTCGCCTACCGGGCCGGCGACGGGGCCGCGTCGCGTCGGCTGACCGAGCCGTACCGGCTCGTGTCGACCGGTCGGCGCTGGTACCTCGTGGCGTACGACCTGGACCGAGCGGACTGGCGGACGTTCCGCGTGGACCGGGTGAGCGAGGCCCTCGCCACCGGTGCGCGGTTCGCTCCGCGGGAGTTGCCGACCGGAAGCGCGGCCGAGTACCTCCGGCAGTCGATGTACCGCCGGCAGGAGACCTACACGTTCACGGTGACCTTCGCCGAACCGGCCGAGGTGGTCGCGGCGCGGCTGCCCTCGTGGCTCGGCGCACCGGAGCCGCTCGACGCGGGCGGCTGCCGGCTGCGGGCCGCGGTCGGCGACAAGGTGGAGTGGCTCGCGGTGCGGCTGGCGATGCTGGACTGCGAGTTCACGGTGCTGGAACCCGAGGAACTCGTGCGGTGCGTACGGCGGTTGGGGGCACGGTTGACGCGGGCCGGCGGGGCCGACGGAGGCGGCGGGGAGTGGCCGGAGGGCGGATCGGCGGTCGTGACCGGCCTCCCGGGGGAGGTTCCGTAGGTGGAGCCGGGTTCCGGCACCCCGGGGGGAGGGGCGCCGGAACCCGGCTCTGGGGAAGTCCCGGCGCCGGGGGGGAGTGCGTCGGGACGTGGCTCTGGAATGTGGAGCCCGTCCGGGAGGGGCCCGTCCGGGATCCGAACTCCTGGACCCTGAAGGGTTGTTCCCGTGCCCCCGCCGCTTGAAGCGGCGGTACACGGCCATGTTTGCGCGGCCATTCGCCACCCGGCGTACGCGGTCGCCCGATACACCGACAGGCTTACGCGCCCGGTCTCACGCCGCGGCGTCGAAGCCGGTGTCGCGGGCCAGTTTCTTCAGCTCGAGCAGCGCGTGCTTCTCGATCTGGCGGATGCGTTCACGCGTCAGCCCGTGCTCCTTGCCGACCTCGGTGAGCGTACGCTCGCGGCCGTCCTCTATGCCGTACCGCATCTTGATGATGGAGGCCGTGCGCTGGTCGAGGCGGCCGATGAGGTCGTCGAGTTCCTCACTGCGGAGCAGCGTCATGACCGACTGCTCGGGCGAGACCGCGGAAGTGTCCTCCAGCAGGTCCCCGAACTGGGTCTCGCCCTCGTCGTCCACCGACATGTTCAGCGAGACCGGGTCACGGGCCCAGTCGAGGACGTCCGAGACGCGCTCGGGCGTCGAGCCGAGGTCCTCGGCGATCTCCGCGGGCTCCGGGTCACGGCCGTGCTCCCGGTTGAACTCACGCTGGACGCGGCGGATGCGGCCCAGCTCCTCCACGAGGTGGACGGGCAGACGGATCGTGCGCGACTGGTCGGCTATCGAGCGCGTGATCGCCTGGCGGATCCACCAGGTGGCGTACGTCGAGAACTTGAAGCCCTTGCGGTAGTCGAACTTCTCCACCGCGCGCACCAGGCCGGCGTTGCCCTCCTGGATCAGGTCCAGCAGGGGCAGGCCGCTGCGCGGGTACCGCCGGGCGACTGCCACGACCAGGCGCAGGTTGGAACGGATGAAGACGTCCTTGGCCCGCTCCCCCTGGTCGACCAGGGCCTGGAGCTCCTCGTCGGTGACCTCCGTCTTCGTCTCCTCGTGCCCGTCGAGAATCTGCCGCGCGAACACACCCGCTTCGATGATCTGGGACAGCTCGACCTCCTTGGCGGCGTCGAGCAGCGGTGTACGCGCTATCTCGTCGAGATACATGCCGACCAGGTCGCGATCGGCGATCTCGCCGGCATGGGCGCGAACACTGCTTGCCGCGTCGGCCGTCTCGCCGGAGGCGGACTTACGACGGGCGACGGCACGGGTTGCCATGCGTGCTCCCTTGCGAATGGGGGTGAGCGGGTGGTCCTTCAGATGCTTGGCACCTGCTGGGGAACTCTCCTCGGGTGCCCGGCATCCGATGGAAACAACGACTGGAATCCGGACAGAATTCCCAACCCGCCTCTCCAATTTTCTGATCATGCAGTACCCTGTCTCGCCGCAGTCGCCGAACGTCGCCGTCGACGGTCGCGGAACCGCAGGTCAGGGTGGCGCCGAGGGCTTCCCGGATCTCTCACGGACCCCGCCGGTCGCCCCGGACGCGAGACTCCGCTCACACCGATGGCGCCACTTCGGGAAGAGCGTCCCCTTCGACCGCCTTCCACCCTGATGGACGAATCGCGCCGCTGGAAAGTTGCCGCGCGCCCGGACTCTCGCGAAAATCCAAGACTCTCCACACCCTCGTCTTACGCGGCGGGGGCGCACATGCCTCAGCCGAACTGCACCGAGCGCTTGGCCAGGCCCATCCAGAAGCCGTCGATCACGGACCTCTGCGCGCCCAGCTCACCACCGGCCTCCGCCGCGCCCATGGTCACGAACAGCGGGGCGAAGTGCTCGGTGCGCGGGTGGGCGTACCGGCCGGCCGGGGCCTTGTCGAGGAAGTCCAGCAGGGCGTCCCAGTCGCGGGTCTCCAGGGCACGCCTGCCCCAGTCGTCGAACTCCGCGGACCAGCTCGGGACCCCGCCCCCGGTGTGCCGCAGGGCGGCCAGGTTGTGGGTGAAGAAGCCGGAGCCGACGATCAGCACACCCTCGTCGCGCAACGGTGCCAGCCGGCGGCCGATGTCCATGAGCCTGACCGGGTCGAGGGTCGGCATGGAGACCTGGAGCACGGGGATGTCGGCCGCGGGGAACATCTCGACGAGCGGGACGTAGGCGCCGTGGTCGAGGCCGCGGTCCGGCACGTCCTGCACGGGCATTCCGGGCGCGCGCAGCAACTTCCGTACGCTCTCGGCGAGTTCGGGTGCACCGGGGGCCTCGTACCGCACCCGGTAGTAGTGCTCGGGGAAGCCCCAGAAGTCGTAGACCAGGGGAACCGTCTCGACGGCACCGAGGGCCAGCGGGGCTTCCTCCCAGTGGGCGGAGACGACGAGGATCGCCTTGGGGCGGGGCAGCTCGGCGGACCAGGTCGCGAGCTGACCGGGCCAGACCGGGTCGTCCGCGAGCGGCGGGGCGCCGTGGCTGAGATAGAGGGCGGGCATGCGCTCCCGGGCGGCGGCGGACATGGCGGCGACTCCCTGCGAGGTAGAGAATGCTTGAAACCTAAAGCTCCCTACCGAGATTACGCCGGGTTTGTTTAAGTTTCAAGAAGCAGCTCGTACAGTGGACGTATGAACACGCCACCCGCTTCCGCGCCCGAGCCCGCCCCCGCCGAGGCCGACGGTCACCGCTGGCTCACCGCCGAGGAGCAGCGCGTCTGGCGTTCCTACCTGCACGCCACCACCCTGCTCGAGGACCACCTCGACCGTCAGCTCCAGCGCGACGCGGGCATGCCACACATCTACTACGGCCTCCTCGTCAAGCTCGCCGAGGCCTCACAGCACCGGCTGCGGATGACCGAGCTGGCCATGGACGCCAAGATCACCCGTTCCCGGCTCTCCCACGCGATCGCCCGCCTGGAGAGGAGCGGCTGGGTGCGCCGCGAGGACTGCCCCTCCGACAAGCGCGGCCAGTTCGCGGTCCTGACCGATCAGGGCCTTCAGGTGCTGCGCCGCACCGCGCCGGGCCATGTGACCGCCGTACGCCAGGCGCTCTTCGAGCGGCTCAGCCCGGCACAGCAGAAGTCCCTCGGCGAGATCATGCAGATCATCGCCGAGGGACTCCAGCCGAACGAAGCGGGTGCGGACCTTCCCTGGCTCCGCTGAGCAGCGGAGCTGAGGTACAGGGCCGAGGTACTGGGCCGAGCGACGGGCCGCCCGGTGGGCGTGTCAGTGGGCGATGACCGGCACCGCCGTCTCGTCGTTCGCGCCCGCACCGGCCCCGGACCCGGTCACCTTGGTACCGCCCGGACGGCCCGCGTCGACGAGGGTCAGGGCGATCACGGCGGCCACGACCAGGATGCCGACGGCGAACCAGACGGCGCTGGTGTAGCCGTGCACCATGCCCTGCAACTGCACCAGCTGCTGCTGGGGCCTGGTGGCGGCACCCGCGAGGTGGTCCTTGATGTACGAGGTCGTGGCCGAGGCCGCGATCGTGTTCAGCAGGGCCGTGCCGATGGCGCCCCCCACCTGCTGCGAGGTGTTGACCATCGCGGAGGCGACCCCCGCGTCCCGCGGCTGGACACCCTGCGTGGCCAGGGACATGGCCGGCATGAACGCCGTACCCATGCCGAGGCCCAGCAGCAGCATCGCGGGCAGCAGCAGGGCGGCGTAGGAGGAGCCGAGGTCCAGCTGGGTCAGCAGCAGCATGCCGGTGGCGGCGACCAGGAAGCCGGGGCCCATCAGCAGCCGCGCCGGCACCCGGGTCATCAGGCGGGCGCCGATCTGGGTGGACCCGGTGATCATGCCCGCGACCATCGGGAGGAAGGCGAAGCCGGTCCGCACCGGCGTGTACCCCCGCACGACCTGGAGGTAGTACGTCAGGAAGAGGAACAGGCCGAACATCCCGATGACCGCCAGGCCCAGCGACAGGTAGATCCCGCCGCGGTTGCGGTCGGTGACCACGCGCAGCGGCAGCAGCGGGGCCTTCACCCGCGACTCGACCAGCGCGAAGGCCACCAGCAGGACGGCGGACGCGACGAACATCGAGACGGTCAGGGTGTCGCTCCAGCCCTCGGACTCGGCGCGGGTGAAGCCGTACACCAGGGCGACCAGGCCGAGGGTGGACAGCACCACGCCCGGGACGTCGAGCGAGGAGCGGTTGCGGCCGCCGGACGGCTCACGGACCACGAAGTAGGCGCCGGCCGCGGCGACGACGGCGAACGGGATGTTCACGAAGAACGTCCAGCGCCAGTCCAGGTACTCAGTGAGGAAGCCGCCCAGGATCAGGCCGACGGCGCCACCGCCACCGGCGATCGCGCCGTAGATGCCGAAGGCCTTGGCCCGCTCCTTGGCGTCGGTGAACGTCACCGCGAGCAGGGAGAGCGCGGCGGGCGCGAGCAGCGCGCCGAAGACGCCCTGGAGCGCGCGGGCGCCGAACATCATCGCGCCGGTCGTGGCCGCGCCGCCGAGCGCGGAGGCCGCCGCGAAGCCGGTCAGACCGGTCACGAAGGCCCGCTTGCGGCCCCACAGGTCGGCGATCCGGCCGCCGAAGAGCAGCAGTCCACCGAAGGCGAGGGCGTAGGCCGTGACGACCCACTGCCGGTTGCCGTCGGAGATGCCCAGGTCGCGCTGGGCGGAGGGCAGGGCGATGTTCACGATGGTCGCGTCCAGCACGACCATCAGCTGGGCGAGCGCGATGAAGACGAGCGCCCTCCAGCGGCCCGGATCGCCGGACTTCTCCAGAACGCCGGGAGCCTTTGCGGCTGTTTGAGACATGGGGGTACCCACTTCGGGACTTTGTGACGGAAAGAGACCGTGACGGAAAAAGACAGCGAAGAGCTGAACGGGACGAGAAAAGACGGAAAAATTGCCGTCGGAGGGACGCGGCCGACCTTCACGGCGGGCCCGGGACTCGGTTTCGGATGATGGTTTCGGTGGGCGGGCGGTGATCGTCCGGGCTACCGGTACCGGCACTGGTACTGGCACCGGCACCGGTGAAGACCGGAGTACGGTCCCGGGCGATCACTCCAGGCGGTCAGGCCCGGCGGAGGTCCTCCAGGGTCGCGGCCGCACCCGGCAGGGCGGAGCGGGCCGGGGCCCGCAGGCCGTCCAGGAACAGTTGCAGATGACGGTGCACGAAGCGGTCGGCGCTGCCGCAGCCGGTGCCGGCCGGTGGCCGCGAGAGCTGGGCCACCGCGACCGTCACATCGCCGACTCCCACGTCGGGGCGCAGTTGCCCGGCCTCCTTGGCGCGGTCCATGACCTCCTCGATCAGGTGCTCGATCCTTTCGCGGGCGGCTTCCAGATCGGGGTGGTGCTGGTCGAAGGTGCTGGAGACCATCGGGCACAGCGCGCTGATCCGCTCGTCGGCGGCGGCGTGCACGAAGTGCTCCAGGGCGTCGAACGCGTCACCCGTCTCGGCGAGCGCCTGCTCGGCCGCCCGCGCCGTACGGTCCATGACCGAGCAGACGACTTCGCGCACGAGGGCGTCACGGTCCGGGAAGTTGCGGTACAGCGTGGCGTTGCCGACGCCGGCCCGGCGGGCGATCTCGTCGAGCGGCACCTCGGGGCCGTGCTCGACGAACATCTCGCGGGCGGCGGTGACGATCCGCTCCCGGTTGCGCAGTGCGTCGGCGCGAGGCCGGGTCGCCTTGCGCTGCACGAGGTTCGCGGTCGTCGCGGCCTGCACGGCGTACTCCTCAAGTCGGTGGGTCGGTGGAAGTCGGTGGGTCGGTTCAGGTCGGCGGGACAGTCGACCGGTGAGCGCCGGTCAGTCGGCCGGTCGCAGTCGGCGGGCGATGAGTCGGGCGGGGCGATCCGGGGAGCGAGTCCCCGTTTCGCTCGGACACATGACCAAACGGGGAAGGGGTCCCCGGTTATTTCCCGGCCGCCGCGCGTTTTCCCGTGACCTGGGTCACATCCACCTGGACGCACGCATTCCCACGACCGGGCGACCCCCCGGGCGGCCCGTCCCACGACCGGACCGCTCCAGCGCGCGCCGAACGCCCCCTCGACACAGGGTGATCGCAAGGGTGCAGCCGGAAACCGGTGGCTGCCCGGCGCGAAAGGTGAACGCATGCAGGTGCAGCCGCCCCGCCGCCGTTCAGGCCCGATACCCAAGCGCCGTGCGGTCGCCATGGCCTCCGTCACGGCGCTGATCCTCGCCGTCGGCACCTCGGCGGGAACCGGGCCTCTCACGGCGGGCGACGCGGCGACCGACCCCGAGGCGTCCGTGCTGGCCCGCTCCCCCGCCCTGACCCCCTGCATGATCAGCGGAGCCTCCTCGGTACAGATGTCGGAGGGCGTTCCCACCACCGGCGGCTACGCCCGCTCCCTCGGCACCGTCCACGCCCTGACCCTGATGGTCGACTTCTCCGACGCGCCCGGCGAGGACAGCGCGCTCGACCGCTTCCACGAGTTCTTCCCGCAGACCCAGGAGTGGTTCCGCACCGCCTCCTACGGCCGCCTCGACTATCGCGCGGAGACCCCGATAACCCGGTGGCTGCGGATGCCGAAACCGTTCAAGGACTACGGCCTGGAGCGCGGCGCCCCGTTCGACCCCGGCTACCGCCGGCTGATCAAGGACATAGTCGCGGCCGCCGGCCCCACGGTGAACTTCCGGGACTACGACCTGATCAACATACTCATGACCCCGAACGCGGGCCCCTCCGCCCTGGACACGGTCCTGTCGGTCACCTTCGCCGGCAACTCGGACGCGCCCGTCGCCAACGGGGTCGCCATAGCCAACGTCTCCTTCATCTACTCCCGCCAGGACGACGGCTCCGGCTCCTACCAGCGCACCGGCTTCCGCGTCCTGCCCCACGAGAACGGCCACGTCTTCGGCCTGCCCGACCTCTACACCCAGGAAGGCGGGGAGTCGGTCGGCCACTGGGACATCATGAGCGAGGACTGGGGCGCCAACAACGACCTGCTCGGCTGGCACAAGTGGAAGCTGGGCTGGCTGGACGCCTCCCAGGTGAGCTGCGCGGCCAAGAAGGGCTCCACCGAGTACACCCTCACCCCGCTGGGCCGCCCGGGCGGCCGCAAACTGGTCTTCGTCCCCCTCGACGGACACACCGGCTACGCCCTCGAACTGCGCACCCAGGCGGGCAACGACGAGGCGGTGTGCCGGCCGGGCATCCTGGTCTACAAGGTCGACGCCGAAGTCGACACCGGGCAGGGCCCGATCAAGGTCCACGACTCCCACCCCCACTCCGGCGGCTGCACCCGCAGCCCCAACGTCGAGGCGGAACTCTCCGACGCGCCCTTCACACCGGGCGAGTCCTTCAAGGATCCCAAGGTGCACCTCCGCGTCGACGTGGTCTCGGCCGACCGCGCGGGGAACTACCGGGTGCGCATCACCCGGCAGTGACGCGCGGACCCCGCGAACCCGCGAACGGACTACCGTAGGCCTGCTGCGACCGCCGCCGTACCGGAGAACCGAACCGATGCCCGCGAACACCACGACGGATCCGGAGGCCCACGAGGCCGCCGGCACCGACGCCCCCACCGGGCACTCCAGCGCCACGGCAAGCACGCTCCCGGCCGTACCCGCCGAGGCGGTCGCCCCCCTGATGCGGGGCGTAGCGGTGCTGCGGCAGCTGACGCGGGCCGGGGGCGCGCTGAGCCCCAGCGCCCTGGAGCGCGCCACGGGCCTCGCCCGCTCGACGGTGGACCGCATCACGGCGACGCTCGCCCGGATGGGATACGTACGCCTCGACGGCCGCGCTGTCGTCCTCACCCCCCGCCTGATGGAACTGGGCAACGCCTACCTGGCCGCCCTGCGTCTGCCGGCCCTGCTCGGCGCACGCGCCGACACGCTCGCCGACGCACTGGACGAGTCGGTGTCCCTGGCGGTCGGCGACCGCGACGGCATCCGCTTCATCCACCAGACGACCCGGCGCCGCGCGATGTCCCTGAGCTTCCGCATCGGCGACCTGCTCCCGGCCGAACGCACGGCGCCGGGGGCGCTGTTCGCCACGGAGTGGACGGACGAGGACTGGCGCCGCTGGCACGAGCGCCGCTCGGCCGACCCGGAGGACCGCGACTTCCCGGCGGTGCCGCCGCGTTCCCCGGGACCGGACGGCTTCGAGGAGCGAACCGCTCAAGCCGCCCGGGAGAACTGGTCGTTGGACGACCAGCTGATCGAACCGGGCCTCGTCGCGGTCTCCGTCCCGGTACGGGACCCCGCCGACGGCCGGATCGCCTGCGTGGCGAGCGTGGTGAGCCACACCAGCCGCCACTCGGCGCGTGACCTGTGCACGACGCTGCTGCCCCGCCTGCGGGAGACGGTCGCGGCCATGGAACGGGACCTGCGCGAGGCCCCGCCCCCGGCGCCCGCGCCGCCGCCGTCCGGTCTGGCGGCCTGGACGGCCACCTCGAAACAGGAACTGGGCCGCGACTTCGTCGAATCCCTGGCCCGCGGACTGACGGTCCTGACGGCCTTCGACGAGGGCCGGACCGCCCTGACCCTGGCGGAGGTGGCCAAGGCCACGGGCCTGGCCAGGGCGACGGCCCGCAGAGCGCTGATCACCTACGAGCACCTGGGCCTGGTGAGCCACTCCCCTGACACCCGCACGTTCACCCTCACCCCCCGGGTCCTTTCCCTGGGCTTCCCGCCCCTCTCCCGCGCCGCCCTGTCCGGGATCGCCCAGCCGCATCTGGAGAACCTGGCGGCCCACGTGCACGAGACGACCTCGCTCGCCGTGCTGACACCCTCCGGCGAGGAGATCCAGTACACGGCCCGCGCCACCACGAGCCGCATCATGAGCGTCGACATCACGGTCGGCGCCCGCCTCCCGGCCCGCGCGACGTCCCTGGGCCGAGCCCTCCTGGCAGGCCACGGCTACGCCCTGGTCGACGAGGAACTCGAACAGGGCGTGCGCTCGATCGCCGTCCCCATCCGCGACCGCGCGGGCAGAGCGGTCGCCGCGACGAACATCGCCCTGCACGCGGCCCGCCACACCCACGAGGAGTGCGTCGAGGACCTCCTCCCCGCCCTCCTCCGCACCGCCCACCTCATAGAGGAGGACCTCCATATGGCTTCCCGCTTCACCCGTGTCGCCCTGACCTGACTCCCCACCGCCCAGATCCGGTACGCTGACGCCTGTGGCCGACACGACCACGATCCGCCTTCGTAGCTCAGGGGATAGAGCACCGCTCTCCTAAAGCGGGTGTCGCAGGTTCGAATCCTGCCGGGGGCACAGAGAAAAGGGCCAGCTCAGGAGAGATTTCCTCCCAGGCTGGCCCTTCGGCGTTTCAGGGGTCGTGCCACAGGCGTGCCACTACGGGCCCGCAGGGTCCTTCTCGGAGGGGTCGGAGGCCGCTCCCCCGCCGCCCCGGATCATGGCCCCGAGACGGTCCGCGATAGCTCGGTCCCGGTCGCTGGTCATGTGCTGGTAGATGAGCGCGGCCCGGGAGCTGCTGTGTCCCATCCGCGTCATCAGCTCCCGCGTGCTGGCCCCGGCCGTGGAGGCCAGCGTGTTGCCCGTGTGCCGAAGATCGTGGAAGTGCAGCTCGGCCGTGACGCCCGCAGCCTTCCGGGCCTTGACCCAGTCGTCCCGGAAGTTGCTCCGCCGCAACTGCCCACCCTGCGGCCCGACGACGACGTGCCCATCGCGGCCGGGAGCGGCGAAGTGCTCCAGGTGGTGCGTGACCGCGTCGAGCAGTTCGGCCGGGAAGGAGACGGAGCGCACCCCGGCCGCGGACTTGGGTGCCTTGTCGAAGAGCCTGCCGTCCTGCAGCTCGGCCTGAGCCCGGCGCACGGTGACGGTCACCCCCTCCAGGTCGATGCCCCGACGCCGCAGGGCCGCCAGCTCACCGAACCGCAACGTGGTGAAGGCCGCCAGCAGCACGAGCAGCCTGTAGCACGACGCGATGGAGTCGGCGGCGGCCAAGACCTGCGCCACCGTGAGGACCGGTCGCTCGGGCCCGTCGTAGCGGTCGGCGCCCTTGATGCGGCACGGGTTGCGCCGGATCAGCTCGTCGTCCACGGCCGTGTTCATCAGGGTGCGCAGCAGCTGGTACGCCTTGACCGCCGGCGGACCAGGCAATCCGGCTGCTCGGCGCGGACGTGGCCGCACGCCGGTACGGGCCGCAGAACAACGTGGAGTTCTATGCCGAGTTGCTCGCCCGACACGGTCGGGTCGAGGAACTTCGCGATCTTGCCGACACCCAGAGGTACGCCGCCGTAGGCCCGTACGTGACGGCCCTGGAGAACCTGGGTCGAGCCGGGGAAGCGGAGGCGTACCTGCGCGACCTCATCGCCGCCAAGCATCCGGGCTGGTACGAGAGCGCGCTGATGGGGCTGCTCGTCCGTCAGGGCCAGGTTTGATCACGTGATGCTGGCTGGCACATGGTCGGTGGCGTTGCGCGCGTGAGGGCAGCGGCCAGCGGGCGTGCTGATGTGCCCGGCGAGAGTGGAACGCTTGGCCCCCTTCGGCTCGGCGCGGAGTGGGGGTGGGTGGCAGTCCAGCAGGCCAGGGTGTCACCTGGAGGCGCTGCCGTTGGCCAAAGGCGGGGCAGCCCTTGTCAAGACCATGTGCGGTGGCGCACACCAGCGGCTGACACCAACAAGCACGAACAGCAGCGGTCGGCGCCGGACCTCAGTGACGATCGACCAAGTCTCGGCGACGGGTGGTCGATGTGGGCAGACCCCTGTGATGGACCTGATGAGGATGAGGCCCCAGGTCCAAGGCGCCGTGCCCTCGCGTCCCGATCAGATGGCAGCCGTGGCGTTGTTCACTACAGTGCGGATCACTACCACGAGGGGGAACCATGGCGGACTACGAAACTCATGCGAACAAGGCCCAGGAGATACTGGACGAACTCCACCCCAAGACCTTCCAGCGCTCTGAAGCACTCGCCGTCGCCGCTGCCCAAGTCCAAGCGATCCTCGCACTGGCTGCAGCCATCGACCGCCAGAGCCACAACGACGGAGGCGGGGCCAGGTGAGTGTCTAGCTGCGTGACAACGTCCACGAACCGGGCCACACGCGTGCCACTACGTCCGCTCGGCGCCCTCTCCGGTGGAGTCCGAAGCCTCTCCCCCACCGCCCCGGATCATGGCCCCGAGCCCGGTCGGCGACGGCCCGGTCACGGTTGCTGGTCATGTGCTGACAACCGTGCGCCGCTGTCGCCAAGTTGGTCGCCGGAGGCGTCGCGCCTGCCGAAGCGCGTCATTTCCGTGTGCCCAACCTGCCCGGCGTCCACCGTGGCCGTCTCCATGAGCTGTTCGGCCTCCTCCTCCGTGGCGGTGGGTGGCACGACGAGCAGGTCCCAGCGGCCGTACCCGGGAGCGAGCAGGCAGATGGTGTGTTCGGCTCGCGGCAAGTCCGTCCGGCGCAGGTGCACCCTCTCGTCCTCGATGAGCATCCCGTCCCCGGACAGCGACCACATCGCCCCGTTCACGAGAACGCTGCTGATGTGCCCCCAGCGGTGCGGCAGCCCGGCGAGTAGTCCGGGGAGCTCGGCGGTCAGGTCGTAGGACCTCGGCCACCAGGCCCCGTCGATACGCCGGGCCGAGCCGTCATGGAAGGACTGCTCCCCCAGCCGGAGTCGGGCGGAAGGCGGGTGAAGCGAAAGGGTGGTGGTCATGAGGACTCCTGGGGCGGTAGGGGTGGGGGACTCGCCACGGTCGGGGGTTCGGCGGGCGACGGCCCGCCCGGCGGCCACACGCATGACGCCGTCTCGCCCGGATGTGTCCGGTCGACCGGCGGCCTGCTGGCCTCCAGCCAGGAGCGGAGCGGGCCGGCGCCCCGCTCGGGGTCGAGCGTGAGGTGCAGACGCGTCCCTCTCCCCGACGGGAACGCCGGGTAACTGCGTTGCTCGCCCCCGGCGAACAGCAGCCGGAGAGCGTCCGCGACGTGCCGGGCCGCTTCGGCGTCCGTGGAGACGATGCGGACCTCGACCCTGCCCTCGGCGGGAGGGGTATCCGGAACGTTCACGGTCAGGGATGAGTACGGTGAGTGCAGGGATTCGGTGGTCATCGGGCGGAACCTGTCCCGGGCCGGAAACGGCCCGTGAGGTGTCGCACGGCCCCTACCGAGCCGCGCACCGAGGACGAGACCAGCCCTGTCACCGGTGTACGAAGTACCCTCGACTCTTCCCACGGTACTCCGGCACCCTCGGCGCAGCCGCTTCCGGCCGCAGGCGACGTAGGGTTGACGTACCGAGGGCACCACGCACTCCGGCCGCCGCGCCGGGTCGTCCTCGGCGAGAGACGAACCCCGGGCCGCCCCCAGTGGTCGGCGCGGAGATGGGTCGGCATCATGTCCGCCGCGGTCGAAGCAACTGCACGCAAGCGCATCATGCTTGGGGCCGCGCTGAGCACCCGCGCTGGTCCACGCGTCGGCCGAGGTGAAGCGTGATGGCCTTTTCCCGGCTGGACATCCGTCGGCGGAACCGAGGGGAGCAGACACTCGTCACGCTCGCCGGTGACATCGGACCGGCCACGACGCCGCTGCTGCGGGCCGCATTGGAGCAGTGTCTGCTGGACGGTGTCACCATGATCGACATCGACCTGACCACGGTCGGCTCCTGTGACGCCAGGGGCTTGGACGTCCTCCTGTCGGCGTCACGACGCGCCGGCCGGGTTCACGCCTCCCTGCGGTTGCACCACCCGTGCGCGCAGATCACCCGGCTCCTCGCTGTCACCGGATCCGCTGCGCTGCTCCTTGCGGCTCCCGTGAGCCCCGTGCCCACCGCCGCGCCCGGCGACCTCATGAGTACCGCAACGGGGGCGCCCGAGGACCCGGCTCATCGGCCTGATCAGCCCGTCCTCAAGGACGCGATCCGCCTTCGCCGACTGACCCGCTGGCAGGCCGAAGACATGCGCGAGGACATCGCGGACCTGGCCGCGGAGTCTGTCGCGGGCACCCCCGGCGAGGCGTACCACGACCGTGGAGACTTCCTGCGCCGCTTGGCGGTCACGGCCCACCGCCCCGGCTTCGCGCTGCTGGTCGCCGAGACGACGGTGCTGGTCGGTTGCGCCTTCGGTTTTCCGGTGGGCCCTGACGGCTCCGGCCGGCTGGGGTTCGACGGAACGCTCCAGGAGGCCATCCAGCGGCTCACCTCCCGCGCGCGGTTCGTCGTCCTCACCCAGGTCGTGGCCCATCCGCACGCTCAGCACCGCGATATCGCCCGCCGCCTGCAACAGCGTCTGCTCACAGACCTGCACTCCTCCCTCGGGGTCACCCTGCTGCATCCTGCCGACCAGGCAGGACAAGCCGCCTTCTCGTCCTGGGGCTGGCAGAACATGGGTGAGGTCGTCGGGCTGCCCGGCCCCGTCGCCCCCTGCGTGTTGAGCCTGCCTGTCGAAGGGCAGTCGCCGGCACGCCGATGATGTGACGGAGGGGCGATGAGCCGGCGTTCGTACCTGCCGCGGTGGTCACGCCACCCGTCGTCCGCCGTGCGAACGTATCTCCGCGCGACGGCTGCGCACCGCGCCGCCCGCGACGGCCGGGAGTAACCTGGCAGGTACCGAGAGCTTTCGGGCGCACGACCACGGCGGCGCCGTTCCCGGCGAGTGATAGACACGGGCAGCCGTAAGCCGCCCGGGACGGGATCGCACGATGGACGCCATCACCAAGCCCGCCGAAGGTCCGGCACCAGCTGAGGGACATACCTACCGGATGCCCTTGCCCCGGCTGCGCCTCACGCGGGACGCCAGCCACGGCCCGCTGGACGGAGCGTGGTGGCCGCGTTGCGCCGCACTGGAACTGGAGCTGCCCGCGCTGGTCGGCTCCTTGGATCCGAGCGTCGGCACCGTCATCCACGTCACCGTGGGGACCGCTGCCTGGCCCGATGCCCCGCAGAAGGTGATGGCGCCCGGGCATGTGATCGAGGTGGACCTGACCGACCTCGCCGCCGAGGCGCATGCCATCACCGTGGACTGCGGCACCGTGGGACGCTGGGAACTGCTGGTGATCCCACCGGACGAGCCGGCCGGAACGGCTGCCGGGCTGTTGATCGCTGCCGCCGACCCCGGGAACTCGCTGTCGGCTCCGCGCCTGCTCGCACTCGCCGAGTGCGGCTCCGACGGCCAGGACACATGGGAGTCGGAAGGAGGAGCCGGACTCAGATGAGCAGCCCGATCCGGTCGGGCCCACGTGCCCGGGCCGATCCGGGCGTCTACGACCCCTCGATGGAGCGATGACACCGGCAGACCCTGCGTCGTCCCAGCCCGCCCTGACCGGCCCGGCCCGTGGCGGGTGAGTGGATGACGACCGGACGGCGGGCGGACCGCTCCGAGAGCTTCGGGGAAGCTCTGCTGGGCGAGGTCCTCGATCGCGCGCATGAACTGCCGCCCCATCTCATCGGGCCCTTGGTCGCCGACGTGATGGAGCGGCTCGGGGGCCGCCGACCGCAGGTGCTGCTGCAGGACTACGGACAACTGCGGCTGGTACCCCTGCCCGGCGACGGCCTCACGGAGGGCGAACCGCAGGTGATCGACGACTCCGAGGCGGGCCGCTGCTTTCTCGACGCTCATCCCGTCGAGGTGCCCGAGGACGACAGCGTGCGGGTTTACCTGCCGCTGCTGGACGGCGGCGACCAGGTCGGGGTCATGGCAGTCACGTTGGACAGCGTCGACGACCACGACCGCCGCATACTGCGCAGGATCGCCGGCCTGGTGGCCGACCTACTGGTGACCAAGCACGGCTACTCCGACCTCTTCTTCGGTGTCCGACGCCGTGAACCGATGAGCGTCGCCGCGGAGATCCAGTGGTCCCTGCTGCCGCCACTGGCGATGCTCATGCCTCGGGTCGCCGTGGCCGGGATCCTGGAACCCGCCTATGACGTGGCGGGGGACAGCTTCGACTACGCCCTCAATGGAGACGTCCTCCACGTGGCCATGATCGACGCGATGGGCCACGGCCTGGACGCGGCCACGATGGCCACCGTGGCCATCGGTGCCTACCGCCACGCCCGCCGCGCCGGCACCGGGCTGCCGGAGATCTATGACTTCATGGACCGCGCTGTGGCGGACCAGTTCGGCCCCGAGCACTTCGTCACCGCGCAGATGCTGCAGCTGGACACCACGACGGGACATCTTCAGTGGGTCAACGCCGGGCACCCGTCACCGATGCTCGTCCGTGATCATCGTGTAGCCCTTCGGCTGACCGGTCCGACGACCCTCCCTGTGGGCTTCGGCGGTCCGGAGCCGCAGATTTGCGAGATGAAGCTGGAGCCGGGGGACCGCCTCCTCTGCTTCACCGACGGACTGATCGAGGAACACGCGATGGGTGAAGAGCAGTTCGGAGAGGGCCAGCTGATCGACTGGGTGAACCAGTTGGAGAGAACCGGCCGCGGGATCCGGGCAGTGGCGCGCTCCTTGTCCCACACGCTCAAGCGGGCGCGGGGCGGGCACACCACGGACGACGCGACGCTGCTCCTGGTGGAGTGGCGCGGCTGACCTCACCGGTGTCGTCCAGTGCCGCGACGCCGCCCACGGCTCGCTCTCAGTCCGGCGGCACCTGTGCGCTTCCGGTGTCGATGAGAATCTGTTCCGCCTGGGTGACGTTGTCGGCCCGGACGGCCTGAGCCATCGCGGCGCGGGCGGCCTCGGGTGCCGTGTCCGGCGGAACCACCAGCAGCGAGAAGATGTCCTGATCGCCGCGAGTGATCAGGACGGTGTCGTCGCCCACCGGAAAGGAGTCGATGTGCACCACCCGGTCCTCGACGACGATCCGCGTCGGGAGCCCTTCCCAGGCCGCGGCGTCCAGCCCGACGCGCGTGACGGGGCCGAGGTGGCCGGTGAGGGCGCTCAGCAGCGCGGGCAGCTCGGCACCGATGTCGCGCGACCGCGGCCACCACGCACCATCGAGGACGCCTTCGCGCGCCGCCGTGGTCTCCAGCCGGAGCAGCGCACACCCCGGCTGCACGGCCTCGTGAACGCCACTGGGCAGATTCCGGGAAGCAGGCCGTGCATCGGAGCCGGTCATGAGGATCACCCGTCTTCTGGAATCGGTGCGATCACGGGACTCGCCTCGTCGTTTCCACGCTACTCCTCGCGCCACGGGCGTCGATGTTTCCCGAATCGCCCTGTCCCGGGCAGCCGACCCCAGCCAGCACGGATTCGGCACACACGAGTCCGGGAAATCCCGTGAACACACAAGAACACCAGAGGGGTGTTCTCCGAGGCCGGACACCATTCGGCTACTGTTTTCGCAGCTCACAGCCCTGTCCGGGGAAAACCCCTCAAGCCGGTGTCGCAGGTTCGAATCCTGCCGGGGCACCAGCCAAAAGGCCCCGGACCGATCATGGACCTGGGCCTTTGGCGGTTCGGTTTCAGGCGGCGTGGGCGCTCTGGGATCCCGAGCGTGCCGGCGCCCTTTTCGACGGAAACGCCCCCTCGCGGAAGCGACGAAGGGCCCAGCCTGCCGGGCCCTTCGGTTCTCTCGCTACCGCGCGCTGCGGGACTACTTCACGTGGACGAAGTCACCGGTGGCGTTGACTGCGGGAGTCGAGGTCGTGCCGGCGAAACTCCAGCGCCAGTAGCCGTCCTTCGCCGCCTTGACCGTGGTCTTCAGCGTGCCGGTGCTTGAGCTCTTCACCGTCTTGACGGTGGTGTAGGTGCTGCTGTTCTTCTTCCGGAACTGGAGTTTGACCGACTGGGACGTGTAGCCCGCGTACTTACGGGTGTCCCAGTTGGCCCGGTCCAGCTTGCCCGTGACCGTGATGGTGCTGCCCTTCTTCACGGGCTTCGGGGATGCCTTGACCGTCAGCCGCGACAGCCGCTGGAACCTGACCGAGGAGTACGAGTCATTCGCGGTGAAGCTCCCGTCCTTGCCCCATGCGCCGGCATAGACCCGCCAGCTCGTGGCATTGGTGTTCCACAGGTATCCGGGATCGACCGTGATGGTGAGGGTGCACGTCGAGGTCGTGGCGTTCACGGCCTTGCACTTGGCCCTCTCCGCGTCCGGGTGGAACCCGAAGCCGTACAGGTTCGGCTTGCCGTCGCGCCCCCTCCAGACGTAGGAGAGAGCGTCCTCGATACCCGAGGAGTGGGACGCGGTGACGGAGACCGTCACCTTCTTGGTGGCGGTGGTACCGAGCACGATCGGCTTCCCACTGTTCACCACGACCTTGCTGATCACCGGGGAGGCGTCCGCCCCCGTCAGCGCGAACGAAGGGCTGCTCGCCTGAGAGACCGGCACGGCGAGGGCGGACAGGGCCAGGGCGCCGGAGACAGCGGCAACAGTGGCACGAATTCGCATTTGTTCCCCAAGTCTGGTCTGTGGGTCTGCTGACCCGACAGTCCAGACCTGGGGCGAACGTGAAAGGTTGCACCCAAGGTGAAATCTTCGCGGAGATCGATTTGAGACGGCCAACACCCCGCTCCGACCCGTCAGTCGAACCAGCGGTCCCTGGCCAGATCCGCCGCCCGCGACGGATCTCCCGAGTGCTTGGCGGGGTCCCTCACCAGGGTTGTAAGGGCCCTGCTCAGCCGGCTCACCAGACGCCTTCGCTGCAGTGAGTGGAGGTCGTCAGCAAGTCGCCTTGGCGATGATGCGTTCCATCTCCCCTTGGCCGAAGGCCCGCAGAGTCGTGGAACGGATGTTGCCCACCCCGCCGAGATGCAGGAGTGCTGCGGTGGCGGTTTCGTCGTCGGGTGCCTCGACGACGGCCACGAGGTCGTACGGACCGACGGTCCAGTAGATGTTCAGGAGCTTCGCCCCGATCTTCTGTGCCGCTGCGCCGAAGGTCTCGGCGCGCTTCGCGGTGCCCTTGTAGTCTCGGGCCCCCTGATCGGTCCAGTTCAGCAGCGTGATGTACGTCGGCATGTTCTCTCACCTTCACGAGGAAACACATCACGAGGTCAATGCTGGACATCGGGGCTGACATCTGCACGGGATACGCACCCGAACGAGCGATACGGCCATCGACAGGCAGTCGATCACGGTGGTTGGTTCCAGGAGAGGCGCTCGCACGGGAGTTTGCAGTCGGACGGCCGTGCAGGTGGCGGGCTCAGCCGCTGATGTCGGGCAGGTCAGGCCCGATGGTCAAGGTGATCGTGCCTGGCGCGGCCTGTGCTGGGGCGCTTCCTGACCAGCCGGTCCATGTGGCTCATGGCCTCGCGCTGCGTGTCCTGCACGACGTGGGTGTAGACGTCCATGGTGATGCTGATCTGGGAGTGGCCCAGGATCTCCATCACGACGCGGGGCGCGACTCCGGCCGCGGTGAGAAGGGTCGCGGTGCCGTGCCGGGCGTCGTGCAGCCGGATCACGCGGAGGCCGGCGGCCTGGGCGATGCGAGTGAAGGAGCGGTACAGAGTGCGCGCGCCGACCAACGGTCTCTCCCCGGCGGAGGCCCATGGCGATGGCAAGGACGACGGCACGTTCACGGCCAAGGGCTTGGACAAGGCGGACGTCGTCGGCTGGGGGTGCTCCGGGTTCGCCGAACGGCAACATGGAACCTGGTTTCCCTCCGATGCGCTATGCCGGGAAGGTGAGGTATCCCGATGGCGGTGGGCTGACGGCCGAGGAGCGGGCTCGACGTGAGCAAGTGCGGTTCGAAGCCGCTGATCTGATCGAGGCCGGAGCCAGTGACCGGGAGGTGGCCCGGCGGTTCAGGGTGACCCGGATGTCGGCGACTGGCAGCCGAGATGAGGAGTCCCCACCCGCCACGTGCTTCCGGCCCGACTTGGATCTGGCGTGCCCGACGGGTCGGCACGGTCCCTGCGGCTCTCCCGGCTACGCTCGCAAGGGAGCGCCCCGCAGCGCGTGGCTGCGGGGCGCCGCGCCTAGTGGGGGTTAGTCGACTATCTGCCCGTTGTGCGTACCGCCCACGCAGGTCCCGGTATGGGGCACCTGCGACTTGGTCCAATCGACCTTTCCGCCGCCCTGCGTGCACTCACCCGGGGTGAGGGCGGCGGCGGTGGCGGTGGCGGCATCTGTGAGGCCGAGTCCGGCGAGGGCTGCCGTGGCGATGACGGCGGTGAAGAGTCGTCGAATGCGCATGTGGTTCCCCTTTCACGGATTGCCTCGGTTGGGGCACTAGTCAGCTTGACCTTCACCCGTGTGGGTGGCACGCCATGTTGCGCCATTCGGGTGACGTTGCTGGCGGGTGCGGGGTCGGTGACGCGACCCGTCAGACAGGCCCTAGTTGTATTGACCTGCGGCGTTGTTGACGCGGCTGATGGGTGGTTGGCCGCCGAGTGCGGTGTGACTGCGGTGGTGGCTCTGGTGGCGGCGTCAGCTATCGCGGCGTTGTTCACTTCACCGCAGCCGACCTGGCGCGGCTGGAACGGGGCCAGGTCTGGGCCGGCGGACGGGCCATGACTGTCGAGGAGTTCCAAAAGCACACCGCCCAGAAGTACGACAACGGCTGGTTCTGAGGCAGTTGGACCTGACTGCGAACGGCGACAGTTCGGGAGCCGTCCGGGCAGGGCTGCCTCCTCGCTTTCGAGTTCTGCGAGGTCCTCGTGCGAACGCCGATGAACGGTCGCCGCAGGTGGGAAGCGCCCTAGCCCACGGTGGAGCGCCCGCCCAACTTCTGCGTGCTGCCTGCCGGACGTGGTGGCACGGATCGTCTGGTTCAGCGAGGCGCGTACTCCACACGCTCGAAGGGCCACTCACGGGCCAGCCAGTCGCTGACGACGCGGTAGAGCTCGGCGTCGAGGGAAGCATGGTCCGCCCGGACCCAGGAGCGGACGTCAGTAACACCAGGGTCCTGACGTGAGCCGTATATGTAGACACAGCCGATGACGTCATGCTCAGGGACCGACAGGACGGTGTAGGTGAAGCCGACACTCCGGTCGAAGTCCTCCGCGTGCTGGCGCAGGTCGTCGAGGTTGGCCTCCAGGGACATGCCCCCCGGAGGCGGCCAGGAGCGGCCGGCGAAATCGGGGTTGGCTCGAATGTGGGCGATGCTGGAGGTCCAGGCTGCGTGATCGGCAGCATTGTGCTGAGGACCGAGGGGCTCCAGACGGAAGCGGTCGGTGGCAGGCGGGTGCGGTACGGCGAAATCGGGAGCCACGAGGGACTGGTCAGGTGAGGTCACCGCGGGAGGTTACCCCGGGGCCCCTACCGAACTCTCGCAAATATTAGGAGCCAGCACAGAGCCGTCGTGGTAGGCCCTGACACCGACAACTCCGGACAAGCTTGTACCCACGCATGCCGATCCGGTCGTCACCAACCGATCGACGTAGGAGCGCCCGCGCTCACGCGGCAGGCCCCGCCAGCCGCGTGACGGAGCCTGGTCCTTGAGGCTTGGGACATCCGGCGCATCCTGCCGGACTTCGCGAAGTCCCTGTTCTACTCCGCCTCAGTGCAAAGCTTGTCGTAGTTCCTTTCGTAGGCGGCCGTGTAAGCCTGCATGTACTTCGAGTTCTTCGACTTCGGCGCCCAGGACTGCTTGTATGCGCAGTCTGGGCCGTCGGCCTGCCCGGCTATCCGCCCATCGCGGTTGCCCTCCTTCGCCCCCAGGGGCGGCGTCGGGGTCTGCGTCGCAGACACCGGTGCGGCGTGGGTGGTGTTGGCCGAGCCCTGTGCCATGGCTGCGGGCGAGAAGGCCAGGGCCACGGCTGCGACGAGGGGGCTCGCCACGAGTGCGACAGTTCGCTTCGCGCGCATAGTCAGCCTCTTCCTTGAAGCGGTACGACACATGGTGCCTCGACCTGGCCAAGCACATCCCTCGTGCGGTTGATGATCAGGGAGCGGCATCTATTCGCTCTGGCACCATGAGGCCGGTGGATTCCGGCGCCCGACGCCAACATCCCTGCGGACCGACTACTACTCGCAGTTGTGGCGTCTCTCGTTTGACCGTAGCGAGCGCCAGCCAGTATGTCCACTTATGGCCTAATCCCCGTGATTGACGTGCCAACTGCCGCTGGTGGCGATTACGTGTGAGCGGTCATAAAATTCCCCACGATCTCCATGGTGGGTATCACGCAATTCCCCACCTGGGCTGCGGCCGTGACGGGCCGCCCGACGGCTGAGTGTGCGGCTGGTCGGGTCGGTGAAGGGCGCCTTCGGCGGCGCTCCGCGCAATCGAACTCCTCAAGCGGGTGTCGCGGGTTCGAATCCTGTCGGTCGACAGCAGTGAGGTGCACGTGTGTCGAGGATCGTGCACGTGGACCGACCAGCCCCCCATGGCGAAAACTCACGAGCCCGATGTCACAGCCGTGCGATAGAAAAACCTTTCCGCCACGGCATCCGCCACAGAAACGTGGAGGGATCGCGGCATGGTTTTCGACACGTCCTGCGGGGATCGATGTTGAGAAGACGGGCGGCTTGGGCCGCCATTGGCGCCGTTGCACTCCTGTTGGCCGGCACCCCGGCAGCGAACGCCGTGGAGGGGCGGGCTCCTGACGTCCGATGGGCGCAGAGTGTCTCGGACGACCTCGGCACCCTTGCCGTCAGTGTCAGCTCCGACAGCGCCATCAAGGAGATCAGGGCCCATATCGTCTCCGATACCACGGACCAGGAGGTCGCCGTCGTGGAGAACGACGCGTTCGTCCTCGTCTCCGGCACGCCCGACGACGGCGTGTGGCACACGAAGCAGCCTCTGGACCTTGCCGACCTGGGCAGCTACACCGTCCGCATCGAGGCCACGGACAGTGACGGTGACCGCACCACTGACAACTCCGCGGGCCGTCTCGTCTACTACGTCGCGGCGGTGTTCGAGGACGTGCACACCGACCGCACGGAGGTCGACATCGACCACCGCCAGGTGCGTGTCGAAGGCATCCTGAAGGGACGCTGGCCGGCGACCCGCGAGCTGAAGCCCCTGGCGGACCACGGGGTGGACCTCGATGTGGACTACTGGACGGAGAACACCGTCCGTACCGACGCGGAGGGACGCTTCTCCGGCACGGTCACCGTGAACGACGCGGTGCCTGTCCAGGCCGTCTGCGACCCGTTCATCGCCTCCGCCTCCGCGAACAGTGTCCAGATCACCGTTCTGCGTGCCTCGGTCTTCACTTCGTTCTCGGCCACCCGTGCACCGAGCCATGGCGTGCACGTCGAGGGTGCGATGGACTTTCCCGACGGTTGGACGCCCGCCACCATCCCTGTGCACATCCAGTACTCGCGTAATGGCAAACAGTGGACGGACCTGCTCACGGCAGAGGCCTACTGGCACGGTAGCGGGCACACCTTCTCGGCCGACTTCCCGGAGGTGAAGAACGGCTACTTCCGCGCGCACTTCGAGGCGACCGAGTCGTTCCGTGCGGCGACGTCGGAGACCGTGAAGGCGAGCAACTGACTGTGAGGATGTCGGTGGCGCCGCCCGAGGCGGTCTGACCCGCCCACTGACCGACGTGCTCAGAACTCATCGGCATGTCACGCAACCGATGCCAGTACGGGGGCGACGGGAGTCGGCGGGGCTGACTGCTCGGCCCAGACGATCTTCCCGGTGGGAGTGAAGCGGGTTCCCCACCGTTCGGCGAACTGGGCGACGAGGAAGATTCCGCGACCGCCTTCGTCCATGGTCGTTGCGTAGCGTAGGTGCGGGGAGGTGCTACTGCTGTCGCTGACCTCCATCACCAGAGTGGCTTCGCGCAGAAGACGCAGGTGGAGAGGGGGTGCCCCGTAGCGGACGGCGTTGGTGACCAGCTCGCTGAGGATCAGTTCGGTAGCGAATGCCGTCTCCTCCAGAGTCCAGTCGGCCAGCATCGCGGACACCTCGGCGCGCAGGGCGGGCACCGCGGCGGGAGAGGCCGGGATGTCCCATTCGGCGATACGGTCACGCGGAAACGCGCGGGTGCGGGCGATCAGGAGAGCGACGTCATCGATCGGACGGGCGGGTAGCACCGCCTCCAGGATCGTCTCGCACGTCTCCTCCGGGTCGGCCCCCGTGCCGGAGAGCGCGTCGCACAGCAGCTTCAGGCCGGCCCCGATGTCGCGGTGTCGGTAGTCGATGAGCCCGTCGGTGTAGAACACGAGCTGCGTGCCCTCCGGCAGCTGCCGCTCGACGGCCTCGAAGCGCACGCCGCCTACGCCGAGCGGGGGGCATTCGGGCAGCTCGAGAATCTCCGCCCGACCGTCCGGATAGACGACGGCGGGCGGAAAGTGACCGGCTCTTGCCATCGCGCAGCTACAGGAGACCGGGTCGTAGATCGCATACAGGCACGTAGCCGCCACGGTCCCGTCCTCGCTGGCGCCGGCCTCCGCATCCATCTGATGAACCACATCGTCAAGGCGGGCCAGTAGCTCCTCGGGCGGCAGGTCGAGGGTGGAGAAGTTACGGACCGCGGTACGCAGCCGACCCATGGTGACCGCGGAGCTCAGGCTGTGGCCGACCACGTCTCCGACCACCAGGGCGGTGCGGAAGCCCGGGAGAGGGATCAGGTCGAACCAGTCCCCGCCGACCTCGGCCTCGGCCGGTACGTACCGGCACGCCGCCCGGACGGCGCTGGTGTCCGGCAGCACACGGGGCAGCAGGCTGCGCTGCAGGGTGGTGGCGATGGCCCGCTCGCGGCTGTAGCGGCGGGCCAGCTGAGAGACGGCAAGGCCGACGACGAGCAGCAACCCGGCGGTGATGATCTCGTCCGCGTTGTTGATGTAGGTGAAACTCGAGTACGGAGTGGTGAAGAAGAAGACGAACCACACGGCGGCGGACAGGGCCGTGAGGACCGCAGCCCCACGGTTGCCGAGGGCGGCCACCGCCGCGACGACCAACATCAGGATCAGGACTACGTTGCTTTCGGACAGGATCCCTCGGACGGGCAGCAGGAGCAGACACACGGCGAGCGGGACTACTGCTGCCGCAAGGAGCGCGATCAGCCCCCTGACCAGATCACGAGGCATGCCAAACCTCCCGTTCTTCCGGTCTAGCAGGGCTCATGTGGCACTGCCAGTCGATACAGGTCTGCCCTTGACTGCATCCGGTCGGCCGATCCCCGCCGCGGCGCGACCGCGACTGACGAGCACAGCCCGTGCCACAACCGAGCCGGATACAGGGGTCACGCGCCGGCCCGGCACTCGGCGACACGTCCACGGCCGGCGAGCGTCTCCGCCCGCTGCGTCGTCGCTTACTTCACGGCGACGTAGTTGCCGGTGGCGGTGCTGGTGGTGGAGGTGCCGGCGAAGGACCAGCGCCAATGTTGGACCCGCCGTTGACGACCACCTTGGTGATCTTGGTGTCGCCCACGGACTCGTCCGCCTGGGCGGCGCCCGGAACAGCGAACGCGGACAGGGCCAGGGCGCTGGCGACGGCGGACACGGTGACGCGCTTGCGCATGAGTGTGTTTCCTCCACACTCCGGTGGCCCCGGGGCGCCCGGGACCAAAGCCGGCGAGGCGCATCCGGCGCAGGGGAGGTCAGGTCACCCCGGTGAGGGCGGCCTGATCCGCCTCGGCGGCGCGGACGGCACCGAAGACGACTACCGAACCCCGGGGACGGTTGCACCGCAGAGAGATCTTTCACCCGCACCTGCACCCGCACCCGCACCCGCACCCGCACCCGCACCCGCACCCGCACGACACCCGCAGCCGCACCCGCAGCAGTCACTCGCAGCAGTCACTCGCACGACTTCGCCCCGCCGACCAGACGATCGACGGGGCGAAGAGGACAGGTAGGACCCCGCTTTCCGCGAACCGGGCTCGCTCGCTACCTCTCGCCGTCCGGCGCGTGCTCGGCGCGGGGCGCGCCGGGCACGGACGGCAGGGCGAGCCTCGGCAGCAGCTGGGCGGTGAGCAGAGTGGACAGCGCCGACGTGTCGCCGCCCGCACCATCGGTGCTGATCACCACCGGCTGCGGAGCCTTTTGGGCCAGAACCGCGCCCACCTCCAGCCGGCGGCGGGCCAGCTCGTACTGGAGCACCGCCCGATTGTCACGGTAGGCCTGCGCGAGGCTGCGCTGGGCGCGGGCCTCGTTCTCGGCGGAGATGAGCCCACTGCGGCCACGGGTCTCGATCTCGAAGCGGACCCGCTGCGCGTTGGTCTCCTGCTCCTCCAGCAGCTGGGCCACTTCCTCGCGGGCCTTGTTCAGCGCGGCCTTCACCTCGACGATCCGCGCGTCGCGCACCTTCTTCGCCCGCTCGATGTCCATCTGCAGGCTGTCGGTGCGACGCTTGCGCGTCAGGCCCCACTCCTGCTCGTACGCGGTGCGCTCCTTGGCGACCCGCTCGCGGGTCGCGAGGTGCTGCTGGTACTGGGCGGGCAGCTGGACGTCCGGGATGTTGCAGCCGGTGATGCGCACGCCGTAGCGGGACAGCTGGCGGTTGAGCAGCTCCTGCATATCGGCCACGTCCGAGCCCCGCAGGTCGTACGCCCGCTCGGTCCGTACCTGCCGGCCGCGCTGCCGGATGGCGTCCTGCACCACGCTGGACAGCACCAGGTCGAAGTTGCCCGCACCGATGGTCCGGACGAAGAGCACCGCGTCGGTGATGCGGAACTTCAGGAAGAACTCGATCGCCCGCAACGGCACGCTCTCCCGCGTCGGGCAGGCCACCACCGGCGCCGAGTACGGGATCTCGGTGGAGGTGTCCACCACGAAGTCCACGCGCGACCACGGGTGCCACAGGTAGTGCCGGCCGGGTTCCAGCGTGCCGGCGATCGCCCCGTAGTGGGCCAGGACGCCGGTGGTGCCCTGCTCGATCTCCACGATCGAGGAGCGCCACCACCACAGCCCTCCGGCCAGCAGCAGGAGGGCCCCGAAGACGAACGCCAGCACGGCCAGGGCCGCGTAGGCGTCGCCGGACAAGCCGTCCGAGCCCTGGACGGCCAGCATCACGCCGGTCAGTACGCCGAACAGTCCGAGCCACAACGGCAGCATCCACCACAGCTTGCGCCGGTGGCGGGGGATGATGACCGGGATCAGCATGCCCGCTTCGCCGCCGCGCAGCAGCTGGCGGATGTCGCTCCAGGGCGCCACCTCCTCCGAGATGACTGACCGGTGGTTGACGGTGCGTGCGGTGCTCACTGTGCGGCCTCCTCGGACACCTCGGCTGCGGCTTCGGACTCTTCTCCGGCGTCCCCGGCACCGACTGCCGGCACGGTCGGCTGCTCCGCCTCCAGCAGGGCGCCGATCTCCGCCTCGCGCCCGGCGATACGGTCGGAGACCTCCCCCAGACGGGCCCGTACGGCTTCCATGTCGGCGTCGGAGAACAGCTCCGTGGCCCGCTCGCCCACCAGCTCCCGTGCGAGTGCCAGGTAGTCGACGCCGACCGCGCCCTCGGGACCGCCCGAGCCGCCGATCCGCACCAGCCGCGGCAGGTGGTCCGCCACTCCCTCCAGCGTGTCCAGGACCTGCTGCTGGTAGCGGTACTCCAGGATCTCCGGAGCCTCGGCGGCGGTCACCGCACGAATGTCCAGGGCCTGAGCCTCCAGCAGCGCCGCGTTGGCGCGAGCCTCCGACTCGGCCTGCACGTACCGCTGCCGGGCCAGCGCCTCGGCCCGGTTCGTCTCCCGCTCCACCGCGGTGTCCATCTGAGCCTGGTACTGGGCGATGTCCGCCTGGATCGCGGAGAGCGTCTCCTGACGGGCGGCCAGCTCCTTGCTCAGGTCACCCTCGTCCTGCTCCTTGCGCAGCTGCAGCGCGTACTCGTGGGTGTAGGCGTCCTTGGCGACCCGCACCATCTCCGGGGACGCCAGGTCCATGCGGTAGGCGCGATCCGACGGCTCCGCGTGGGTGATGTTGGCGTTGGTCAGTTCCACCGCGGGCCGGAACTGCTGGTTCAGCTGCTCCAGCAGCCGGCTGGTGTCCTCGCCCACCATGTCGTAGATCCCGGCGGCCTCCTGCTCGTAGATGAGGCTTCGGATCGTCTCGCTGACCGCGTTGCCCAGCTTCTCCTCGAAGCCGCGCACCGCGCCCAGCGTGTAGACGAACTCCGTCGGGTCACTGATCCGGAACTGGATGAACAGGTCGATCGAGGCCTTCACCCCGCCCCGGGTCGGCGCCTCGCGCACCGGTGCGTTGAACGGGTACTCGCGCGTGGTGTTGACGATGTACGACACCCGCTTCCAGGGGTTCAGCAGGACCACCCGGCCCGACCCGACCACCTGCTCCAGCTTGCCGAAGCGGGTGATCAGTGCCTGGCAGCCGTCCGGCACCATCACCATGCCCTGCCGCCACCACACGAACGCCACGGCCACGACCGCCAGCAGCCAGTAATGGATTCCGAACAGCGGGTTGGTGAGCGGGCTGCCGCCGGTGGCCGCCACGATGACGGTTCCCACCGCGCCCACCACGAGCAGCAGCGACACCGGCAGCATGCTCAGGAACGAACGGCCGCGCGGGATGACCATCGGGCAGATGACATGGACGTGCTGCCCGTCCTTTTGGCGCTGTTCGCTGCGGTTGAGCGCCTCCCCGGCCTCGTCCAGCTGGACGGTCCGCTGGGTCATCACGGTGTCGATGACGCCGCTCTGCTCCCGGGCGGCCGGGAAGTCGGCGGGGTCTATCCCGTTGTCCTGGACGTCGCTCTCCTGGCCGGACTGCCGGGACTGCCGGGACTGCCCTTCGCCGTCACCCAGTCCACTGCGGCGGCGCAGTTCCTCCTGGGCCACCGCCCGTGGATCGGCTCCTTCGGCCACCGTACGCGCAAGCGCCCGTATGGTTTGGGCTCGTGCCACGATTCCCCCTTCGCTGCCGGACGTGCGTGGATGTTGTCCGCCATCCCACACCATGCCGCGATCCGGGGTCACGACAGGTACCCGGTCAGGCCCCGCCCGGGCGTTCCCCACAGGCCGGGGCAGGACCTCAGGAAGCCAGGACCGTACCGTCCACAGCCATGCCTTCCTGACGACGGTCCGGCCCCGGCACGCTTCGCAAGGGTGTCCGCCGCCGGAAGACGGCGGGACACCCGGCCCACCTCACGCCTGGGCGGGCTCCTCCAGGCGCGGGAAAAGGCCCGCTCCCTTGGTGACGGTCGTGCCTGCGGGAAGTTTGCCCCACTCGCCCGCCTCCTGGACCCTCTGGCCCGACAGGGCACCCAAGGATGCCTCGGCGCCCAGGGAGTTCCACAACCTCCGCGAGGTCTCCGGCATGATCGGGTTCAGCAGGACGGCGACGGCGCGCAGCGACTCCGCCGCCGTGTAGAGGATCGTGGCCAGGCGGGCGGGGGCGTCCTCCGAGTCGTCCTTGGCCACCTTCCACGGCTCCTGCTCCGTGAGGTAACCGTTGACCCGCTGCTGTCCACGAGCGGATGTCGCCTTGCTTGTCCTACGGATGTTCAGCTGGGCAGCTCTCAGCGGCCGCCGCACCCGTGGTTCCACGGGAAATCCCTGGCCGTGGGCGCCCCGGCACGGCTACCGTCAGCGTCCTCACGCTCACAGGGCTTGGGGGGGCAACCATGTGCGTCCGCGCGCGGTTGCAAGACGCACAACGCCCTTGAGACAGCACGAGTCCCTGGGCAACGTCGCCCGACACCTGACGAAGGCAGAGAAGATGGCTACGCGGACCCACCACGTCGATCACGAACTCGTCCAGGCCGCGGCGGACGTGGCGCGGACTCGCTGCCGGGGTGACAACCACACCATGGCGGCCGCGGCCCGCGCCCGGGACGGCCGGATCGTCACCGCGGTGAACGCGTACCACTTCACGGGAGGACCGTGCGCGGAGCTGGTCCTCATCGGTGCGGCAGCCGCCCAGGGCGCCTACGACCTGGACACCATCGTCGCTGTGGGCGACCGCGACCGGGGGGTTGTTCCCCCGTGCGGTCGGTGCCGTCAGGTCCTTCTCGAGTACTTCCCCGCCCTCGAGGTCATCGTCGGCGAAGGCGACCGCGTCCGGACCGTCCCTGTGGCCGACCTGCTGCCCGAGAGCTACGTCTGGGCCGACCACCAGCTCGACGCCGGGTGAGCCGTCCAGGTGCCGTCCGGCGCGGTCGCCGGGCCGGAGGCGGGGTACCGCCCCCGGCGTCCGGTCAGCGGGTGGCGAGAAGCTCGAGCGTGTCGATCACGCGGTTCGAGAAGCCCCACTCGTTGTCGTACCAGGCGACCACCTTGACGTGGCGGCCGTCGACGCGGGTGAGGGCCGAGTCGAAGATGGAAGAGGCCGGATTGCCCGTGATGTCGGACGACACGAGCGGGTCGTCCGAGTACTCGAGGATGCCGGCGAGCGGCCCCTCCGCCGCGGCGCGGTACGCCGCCAGCACGTCCTCGCGCGTCACGTCGCGGGCGACGGTCGTGTTGAGTTCGACGATCGAGCCCACCGGCACCGGTACGCGGATCGAGTCGCCCGACAGCTTGCCGTCGAGGTTCGGCAGCACCACGCCGATCGCCTTGGCGGCACCGGTCGTGGTCGGCACGATGTTGACACCGGCGGCCCGGGCGCGACGCGCGTCGCGGTGCGGACCGTCCTGCAGGTTCTGCTCCTGCGTGTAGGCGTGCACCGTCGTCATGAACCCGTGCTCGATACCGGCGAGTTCGTCGAGGACCGCGGCCAGCGGCGCGAGCGCGTTGGTGGTGCAGGAGGCGTTCGAGACGATCGTGTGCACGGCCGGGTCGTAGGCGTCGGTGTTGACCCCGAACGCGAGCGTGACGTCGGCGCCGTCCGACGGCGCGCTGACGAGTACCTTCTTCGCGCCCGCGTCGAGGTGGGCGCGGGCGGCCTTGGCCGAGGTGAAGCGGCCGGTGGCTTCCAGGACGATGTCGACGCCGAGTTCGGCCCACGGCAGTTGCGCCGGCTCGCGCTCCGCGAGCACCGTGATCCGGCGGCCGTCGACGACGAGGGCGTTCCCGTCGACGGTCACCGGGCGCCCGAGCCGGCCGGCCGTGCTGTCGTAGGCGAGCAGCCGGGCGAGAGTGGCGGGCTCCGTCAGGTCGTTGACGGCGACGATCTCAAGGTCGCTGTCGCGCTCCAGCAGTGCGCGCAGCACGTTGCGTCCGATGCGGCCGAATCCGTTGATGGCGATGCGAGTCATGAGTGAGGTCCCTTTCCTTCGCCACCAGGGTCGCCCGCGGCTCACGTCGCCGACAGTGGCGGGATCGCCATGGTTCAAAAGGATCCCGCCACACCGTCCGCCACACGGACCCGCCATGCGGTGCCGGGCGGGTCACTCGCCCCGGGTGAAGGTGCGCCGGTACTCGCTCGGGGTGGTGCCGAGAATGCGCTGGAAGTGCAGGCGCAGGTTCGCGCCGGTACCGAGCCCTACGTCGGCGGCGATCTGCTCGACGCTGCGCTCCGAGCGCTCGAGCAGTTCGCGGGCCAGGTCGATGCGGGCACGCATCACCCACTGCATCGGCGTGTAGCCGGTCTCCTCGACGAAGCGCCGGGAGAACGTGCGCGGCGAGACTCCCGCCTGCCGCGCCAGTGTGTCGAGGGTGAGGGTCTCGCCGAGCCGGTGCAGCGCCCACTCGCGGGTGGCGGAGAACCGCTCGCCGAGCGGCTCGGGGACGCTGCGCGGCACGTACTGGGCCTGACCGCCGCTGCGGTAGGGGGCCGCGACCAGGCGCCGGGCCGCGTGGTTGGACGCGGCCACGCCGAGGTCGCCGCGCAGGATGTGCAGGCACAGGTCGATGCCGGAGGCGGCGCCGGCCGAGGTGAGCACGCTGCCCTCGTCGACGAACAGCACGTTCTCGTCGACGTGGACGAGCGGATGCCGGGCCACGAGTGCCCTCGTGTAGTGCCAGTGCGTCGTGGCGCGCCTGCCGTCGAGCAGGCCCGTGGCGGCGAGCGCGAAGGCGCCCGTCGAGATGGCGGCGAGCCGTGCGCCCCGGTCGTGGGCGGCGACCAGTGCGTCGACGACGGCCTGCGGCGGGTCGTCACGGTCCGGGAAGCGGTAGCCGGGGACGAAGACGATGTCGGCCCACGCAAGGGCGTCGAGGCCGTGGGCGACGTAGTACGCGAGGCCGTCGCCGCCGGTCACGAGGCCGGGTGCCGCCCCGCACACCCGCACCTCGTACGGCATGCTCGCGCGGGTCGTGAAAACCTGCGCGGGGATTCCCACATCGAGCGGCTTCGCGCCCTCGAGCACGAGGACGGCGACGCGATACAGGCGGGAGGGGGGCACAGGAAGAGGTTACGTGGGACGTGACCTCGATCCGCTCGTGCGTTGCCCGGAGCCTCCAGGACCTCACGGATCCCGGTCACCGCATGGCCGCCGCAGTCGAAGGCGGCGGCCATCGGGACGTTCGTGGTGTCCGTCGTCGCGGTGACGCAGTCAGTACTGCTCCGTCTCCGCGAAACCCCCGTTCCCGTTGTCGTCCGCGTCGAAGGCGTCCGCCGCGGCGGTCGGGTCGAATCCGGGCGGGCTGTCCTTCAGGGCCAGGCCCAGGCCGGCCAGCTTCGCCTTGACCTCGTCGATGGACTTCGCACCGAAGTTGCGGATGTCCAGCAGGTCGGCCTCGGAACGCGCCAGCAGCTCACCCACCGAGTGGACGCCCTCGCGCTTGAGGCAGTTGTAGGAACGGACCGTGAGCTCCAGCTCCTCGATCGGCAGCGCCAGGTCGGCGGCCAGGGCGGCGTCCGTCGGGGACGGACCCATGTCGATGCCCTCGGCGTCGATGTTCAGCTCGCGCGCGAGACCGAACAGCTCCACCAGGGTCTTGCCGGCCGACGCCATCGCGTCACGCGGACGCATGGCCTGCTTGGTCTCGATGTCGACGATCAGCTTGTCGAAGTCGGTGCGCTGCTCGACACGGGTCGCCTCGACCTTGTACGTGACCTTCAGCACCGGCGAGTAGATCGAGTCGA
>NZ_JBQRUW010000031.1:0-38109 GCF_052663305.1 Streptomyces cyslabdanicus | reverse complement strand
CGCCCCCAGTCCTCCTCCTGCGCCACCCTCCCCGCGCTGCCCGCCCTGCCCCGCCTCGCGGGTCACCGGTGCACGACGACCCTGTCGCCGACCCGCACCTGAGCGAACAGCCGCGAGACCGCCGCCTCGTCCCGCACGTTGACGCACCCGTGCGAGCCGCCCGCGTAGCCGCGCTCCGCGAAGTCGTAGGAGTAGTGCACGGCCTGGCCGCCGCTGAAGAACAACGCGTAGGGCATGGGGGAGTCGTAGAGCGTCGAGACATGGTGCCGCGACTTCCAGTAGACCCGGAACACACCCTCGCGGGTGGGTGTGTACTCCGTTCCGAACCGCACCGCCATCGTCGACAGCGTCCGCCCGTCCACCATCCAGCGCAGCGTCCGGGTGGTCTTGTCGATGCACAGCACCCGGCCGGTCAGGCAGCGCGCGTCGGGCGGCCCGGCCGGCTGCCCGCCCATCAGGTACAGCTCCCAGCGGCCCGGCTCGTGCGTCATCCCGAGCAGCCGCTGCCAGGTGACCGTGTCGGTCCGCCCCGTCCGTGGCAGTCCGCGCTTGTCCTGGAAACCCTTGACGGCCTGTTCGGTCAGGTCGTCGTAGGACCCGGTGGGCCCGTCGAACAGCCAGCCGATCTGGCGCAGCCGGGCCTGGAGTTCGCGCACGTCACGGCCGCTGTCGCCGCGGGACCACAGGACCTGGGCGGTGGCGCGGCCCGGGGTCCCGCCCTCGCCCGCGTCGCCGGGGGCGGTCGTGCGGCCGCCGGGAGCCGTGGTGCGGCCGCCGGGCGACCCGGTGTCCGGGATCTCGATGTGCACCGGCGAGCGCGGCCGCCCGTCCGCGTCCGGGGGCTGCACCGTACAGCCGCACACGACGGCCAGTGCCGCGGCCGCCGCGACGGCGGCGACCGCTGTCCTCGTGCCCCTGCTCCGCATGGCGCCCCCCGTTGTCCCACCGGTGCCCGCGGCCGCCGGTACACCGGAATGTCTCCCCGCACGTGACGGGTGGCGAACCAGGGGGCAAGGTGGGGAGACAGAACGATGTTCCCGGCTGTGAGATAGCTCCCAGCCGGGGGCACTCCACCCGACGCACGGCCGCCGCTACAGTCCGTGGCGGGAGTTGGCGGTACTGACGGGTAACCGGCGAGTAACAAGGAAACGCGGAGGCACACACCATGGCGCGCGAGTCGGAGTCGGGGCTGCCCATCGAGCCGGTCTACGGACCGGACGCCCTGAAGGGCTGGGACCCGGCCGAGAAGCTGGGCGAGCCGGGTACCTACCCGTTCACCCGCGGTGTGTACCCCACCATGTACACGGGCCGCCCTTGGACCATGCGCCAGTACGCCGGTTTCGGCACGGCGGTCGAGTCCAACGCCCGCTACAAGCAACTGATCGCCAACGGCACGATGGGCCTGTCCGTCGCCTTCGACCTGCCCACCCAGATGGGCCACGACTCCGACGCGCCGATCGCGCACGGCGAGGTCGGCAAGGTCGGCGTGGCCATCGACTCGATCGACGACATGCGGGTGCTGTTCGGCGGCATCCCGCTGGACAAGGTGTCGACGTCGATGACGATCAACGCCCCCGCGGCGCTCCTGCTCCTGCTGTACCAACTGGTGGCGGAGGAGCAGGGGGTCGGCGCCGACCGGCTGACGGGCACGATCCAGAACGACGTGCTGAAGGAGTACATCGCGCGCGGGACGTACATCTTCCCGCCCAAGCCCTCCCTGCGGCTGATCGCGGACATCTTCAAGTACTGCCGGGCCGAGATCCCGAAGTGGAACACGATCTCGATCTCGGGCTACCACATGGCCGAGGCGGGCGCGTCCCCCGCGCAGGAGATCGCGTTCACCCTCGCCGACGGCATCGAGTACGTCCGCACGGCGGTCGCGGCCGGCATGGACGTCGACGACTTCGCCCCGCGCCTGTCGTTCTTCTTCGTCGCCCGTACGACGATCCTGGAGGAGGTCGCCAAGTTCCGCGCGGCCCGCCGGATCTGGGCGCGTGTGATGAAGGAGGAGTTCGGCGCGAAGAATCCCAAGTCGCTGATGCTGCGCTTCCACACGCAGACGGCGGGCGTGCAACTGACGGCGCAGCAGCCCGAGGTGAACCTGGTCCGGGTCGCCGTCCAGGGCCTGGCGGCGGTTCTGGGCGGCACCCAGTCGCTGCACACCAACTCCTTCGACGAGGCCATCGCGCTGCCCACCGACAAGAGCGCGCGTCTGGCGCTGCGCACCCAGCAGGTCCTGGCGTACGAGACGGACGTGACCGCGACGGTGGACCCGTTCGCCGGGTCCTACGTCGTCGAGAAGATGACGGACGACGTCGAGGCGGCCACCGTCGCATTGATGCGGAAGGTCGAGGACCTCGGCGGGGCGGTCTCGGCGATCGAGCACGGCTTCCAGAAGCAGGAGATCGAGCGCAGCGCCTACCGCATCGCCCAGGAGACCGACTCCGGCGAGCGGGTCGTGGTCGGCGTCAACCGCTTCGAACTCGACGAGGAGGAGCCCTACGAGCCGCTCCGCGTCGACCCCGCCATCGAGGCCCAGCAGGCCGAACGCCTGGCCAGGCTGCGCGCCGAGCGTGACCAGACGGCGGTGGACACGGCCCTGTCCGCCCTGAAGAAGGCCGCCAAGGGCGAGGACAACGTCCTGTACCCGATGAAGGACGCGCTGCGGGCCCGGGCGACGGTCGGCGAGGTGTGCAACGCGCTGCGCGAGGTGTGGGGCAACTACGTGCCGAGCGACGCGTTCTGAGCGACGGCCGCCCCGCGCCGGAGGGGCGGCCGGACCGCCCGTCTCGTCCCCCGGAATCCGGCACCGCGGTGCCGGATCCGCGTGCGACACTCCCTGCCATGTTCGGAGTCATCCACCTCCCCACCTATCTGGCAGGGCTCGTCCTCATCGTCCTGCTCCCCGGCCCCAACTCGCTGTACGTGCTCTCCGTCGCCGCCCGGCGCGGGATACGCGCCGGGTACACCGCCGCGGCGGGCGTCTGGTGCGGGGACACCGTGCTCATGACGCTGGGGGCGGCCGGGGCCGCCTCCCTGCTCAAGGCGAACCCGGTGGTGTTCGGGATCGTGAAGTACGCCGGCGCCGGGTATCTGACCTGGCTCGCGGTCGGCATGCTGCGGGCCGGCTGGGGGATGTGGCGGACGCGACGCGAGACGCCGGCGGTCGAGGACTCCGCCCCGGCGGCCGCCGACGAGCGGCCGTTCCGGCGCGCCTTCGTCGTCAGCCTGTTCAACCCCAAGGCGATCCTGTTCGTCATCGCCTTCTTCGTGCAGTTCGTCGACCCGGCCTACGCCTATCCGGCCCTCTCCTTCGTTCTCCTCGGCGCCCTGCTCCAGCTGGCCAGCTCCCTCTACCTCAGCGCCCTGATCTTCGGCGGCACGAAGCTCGCCGCCGCCTTCCGCCGCCGCAGGCGCCTGTCGGCGGGGGCGACGTCGGCGGCGGGCGCCCTGTTCCTCGGCTTCGCGGTGAAGCTGTCGCTGTCGAGCGTGTAGCGCGGCAGATTGCCTGCCGGCGGCGTCGCCATCGCGGGATCCCGGTGAGCCGGGCGCCCTTGGGACGCGGGAAGGCCCCGCCCCCGTGAGTCCGGCTGTCCGGGCGGGGCGGGGCCTTTCGATGTGCGTACAGGCGCGGCCGGTTCAGCCGAGCAGGCGCCGCAGGTTCAGCCTGCCCCACAGCAGGCTGGCGCTGAACGACAGGGCCATGACCGTGACCAGCAGACCGACCAGGAGCAGTCCCGCCACCGGTCCGCTCAGGTCCGGCGACACCAGCGGGGCGACGACCTCCTCGACGAACAGCACATGCACCATGTACGCGCCGAGCGCGGCACCGGCCAGCTTCTGCAGGAGCGGCCGCAGCTTCTCCGGGATCCGGATCCTGTTGATCAGGAGCAGCACGCAGAGGGTCAGGACGGCGACGAACAGGTGCGCGTTGGGGATCACGTAATGGACCTGCGTGTTGTACCAGAGGCACCCGGCCATGGCGAGCGGCGTCAGGACGAACAGCGGCCAGCGCCACCGTACGACTCCGGCGGGGAGGGCGATCAGGAACGCGCCTCCGACCGCGTACACCAGCGAGTAGGTGCCGAACCCCCAGGTCACCGTCGGCATCTTGTGATCCGTGAACTCGCCGAGCGTGGACAGCACGCTCGGCGCGACGGCGATGCCGAGCAGCGCCGCTCCCAGGCCCCAGGGCCGCTTCCCGGCCTTGACCAGCATCGCGAACGCGAGCAGCGCGGTGATCGGGATGTAGCTGTACATGAACCACAGGTGGTAGGCGGGCCGCACGGAGCCGAAGAGGGAGTCCACCGCCAGCTCGGTCATCGGCCGCTCGTTGCGGTCCCGCAGCCAGGCCCACACCAGGTAGACCGCCGTCCACACGAAGAGCGGAACGGTGTTGCGGACGATCCTCTTCCACATCCGGGCGCTGTCGCGTGGGGGCGCGCCGACCAGCACGGCCCAGCCGGCGATGGCGAAGTACGTGGGAACGGCGAACGCGTGGATCCCCTCGACCACGTGTCCCGCCCAGTACGACCCGGAGCCGCCCGCTTGGTTGTTGCCGACGGACTTGATGAACTGGGCGCCCGTGTGCCCCAGCATGACCATGGCGGAACAGACCAGCCGCATCAGGTCGACGTCGAAGCGGTGTTCCCGCGGTGGGGCGGCCTGCTCGGACGAGGCGCTTCTCTGCTGCGGCACGTGTACGGCTATGTCATTGGGCACTGCGCAACTCTCGGGAAGTCCGGTGTACGGGAGTTGAAGAGCGGATGGCGCCGCTGCGTCCGGTGGGACTCGGTTGGCCGTCCGGGGCGGGTGGGGCGGGCTGGGGCCACTGGGGCGGGTGGGACGGAGGGTGAAGGAGACGGCCCTCCGCCCGCGTCACCCCATCCGGGCGCCGCGCCGTACCGCCCTGCGCACCACGCGCTTCGCACGGCTCACCTGGAGCTTCGCGCGCGACCGCGGCCGGCTGCCGGGAAGGCCGAGTTCGGCCAGCCGCAGCTCGGGGAAGTAGTGGCCGGGGCTGCCGGCCAGGTTGCTCCGCAGCCACTGGGCCGTCGACTCCCGCAGCTTCGGGTACGCCTTGGGCTGCATGCAGAAACCGATCGCCCGGACCAGCGGTGACAACGTCTCGGGGGCCGTGCCGATCAGAGCCGGGGTCTCCTCGCGCTCGAGGTCGGGCACCAGGTGGTCGACCACGGCCAGGGGCACGCGGTTGCTGTTCGGGTACGGCTTGAGGCGCCGCATCACCTGCGCGGTCCCGACCCGCGCGACCGGCACGTCGTAGTAGGCGGAGGCGGTCACCATCGCCGTCGAGAAGCAGCCGACGACGAGTTCGGGACGGCAGTGGTGGTAGAGCGTCTCGGCCAGCAGCGGCGCGTCCAGCACGGTGAGCCGGACGCCGGCGTCCGCCGCCGCCTTGCTCAGCGCCGCCGAGTAGCCGGCGGGCGCCGTCGGATGGGGCTTGAAGACCACGGACCGGTGCCCGGCGCGCACGGCCCCGGTGAGCATGCGGACGTGGAGGTCCTCCTCCTCCTGGGCGCTCAGGATGTTGATCGCCGCCAGGTACTGGCCGAGCAGCACCGCCGTCGGCGCCTCCTGGAGGACGGGCGCCAACCGCGGGTCGTCCGCCGCGTCCTGGGAGATCTCGTCGAGCACGCCGCGGAACGCCTGGTCCGGGACGATCTCGGGCTCGACGCCGTACTCGGACAGCAGCAGCGGTTTCAGGCCGGGGATCAGGTCGAGGTGGAGCAGTCGCCGGATGCGGCACGCGATGGTCAGCGGCAGCTTGTCCCGGGTCGGGCCGTAGCTCATGAGGCCGTCGGCGTACACATGGACGGCGCTCTCGGAGAAGATCGCCGCCAGCGCGCGGGCCGGGTTCACCTGGATCGACTCGACGGCGAGCTCGACCAGGTCCCGTTCGCCGATGCCCCACAGCAGACGGAACGCCCGCTGCCACACCACCGTGTCGTTCCCCCGCGGACCCCAGGCACTGGGGTGGTACGGGCTGATCGCCTCGTTCCAGCTGACCACCGAGTCGAACCGGCCGGCTATGCGCTCGTAGCCGTGCATCTCGTCGAGGCGCAGGGCCGTCTCCGGCACGGCGGCGTTGTTGGAGACCAGCAGGACGCGCCGGGCTCCGTCGCGCGGTCCGAACAGGCCCGCGTCGAGCGCCGCGGCGAGAGTGGCCGCTCCGTAGAGGGTCGAGACCTGGAAGATCTGGGTCTTGCGGGGCATGGTTCAGGCAGCCTTCCGCCCGTCACGCAGGCGGCTGAGCAACCTGCTCCGAGTGCTGTCCATGGTGGTGAGGGTCTCCTCGAGCGTGTCCCCGGGCATGCGGTGCAGTGCGGCCCTCGCCTCGCTCCGCAGGAGCCGGGCCGTCGCGGGCTCGTACTCGTTCGCCTTGCCGATGTGGAAGGCGATCATGGCGCAGTAGGTCCGTACGGCCTTGGGGAGGAAACGCTCGCTCTCCGGATCCCGCAGCAGATCCTGGAGCAGTGTGTCGTAGGCCGGCATGAAGTCCAGCTGACGGGAGTCCCTGATCTGGGTGAGCGAGGTCGCGACGCCCCGCCGGTAGAACACGCCGTGCACACCGAGGGAGGCGTACGTCCTGGCCTTCAGGTGCAGCCGCCAGATCCACAACCGGTCCTCGGCGGTGCGGAGTTCGGTCGCGAAGCGCATACCGCCGTCGTCGAAGAGGTGCCGGCGGTAGATCCCCGCCCAGACGAAGGGGTAGTCGACCATCGTCTCCGTGTCGGCCGGCGCTATTCCGTCGCGCGGATCCATCACGGTGTCGCGCACCGGCGCCGGGGGGCGCCGGACCACGCGCTCGGTGCCGGTCGCCTGGACGTGGTCGGTGCGTGCGAAGTCGCAGCCCAGCTCGTCCATGGCGCGCACCAGCTCGGCGAGGTGACCCGGTCCGTACCAGTCGTCGCCGTCGAGGAAGGTGATGAACTCGCCCTGCGCCGCGTCGATACCGCTGTTGCGCGCCTGGGCGATGCCCATGTTCTTCTCGTGCCGGATCACCCTGGCACCCGGATGCCTCTCCGCCCAGCGGTCGATCACCTGGGGAGTGGAGTCGGTGGAGCAGTCGTCGACGAGCAGGAACTCGAAGTCGGGATCCGCGTTGTTGGTGAGGCTTCGCAGCGTGCTCTCGGCGAACGCTCCCACATTGTGCATGGGGACGACAACGGACAGTCTCGGCACGTGGGCCTCTCACGCTCGAAGGTCGGAGATGTGGGACAGGCTGACGATGCTGGCGAAGGGGGCGGTGCCACCCGAGGCGCGGAGGTGGATTCCGCGCACATCGGCGATGAATTCTTGGTGTCTCACGCCCGGCCGAAGGCCTCCTGGAGCTCGTCGATGTTCGACCGGGTGGTTTCCCACAGGAACTTCTGCGCGTCGTGCACGTCCGCCACCGCGGCCGCGTGGTCGTCGAGGAGCGCCGCCGCCCGCTCCGTGAGCCGGGGGCCGAGTTCCCGGTCGTGCACGGACAGCCCCCACTCCTCGCGGCCGATGTCGGACAGGAAGTAGGCGAGCTTCGGGTGGGAGACGAGGCTGAGGATCGGGGTGCCGCAGCCGAAGGGGATCATCCCCGCGTGCCCGCGCATGCCGATCACCAGCCGCGCCCGGCCGTACAGGTCGCGGACGGTGTCGTTCGACATGTCGTACAGCGGCTCCACGGGCAGGCTGAGGCCGTGCTCCCGGCGCAGGTCGTGCACGAACTTCTCGTCGGCCGGCATATGGGCCGCGTAGCGCACGTCGGTCCGCTCCCGCAGCTCTCGCAGCGCGGTCGCCATCTGGGCGAGGAAGTGGCCGTAGTCATGGCCGAAGCGCAGCCCCGCGCGGTCGTAGGCGCAGTTGAGCAGGACGGTGTCGGACCGCTCCGCCGGGTCGAACCGGCCCGGCATGAGGTAGCGCGCCACCGTGGTCGGGCAGGGCTGGTAGCGCACCCGGTCGCGCAGCTCCCCGGGGAGCAGCTCGCGGACCCGCTCGATCGAGCCGTGGTTGCGCAGCCCGAAGAACGCCGACCGTTCGACGAGGGCCCGCAGGCTCTCGGCGAACCGGCCGCGGCGGTAGAGCTGTCCGTCGAACACGTTGTAGCCGACCGCGAACACCGCCAGGGGCGCGGTGATCCGGGCCAGGATCCCGTCCGGGACGTTCCACTGCCAGTGGCTGTTGCCGTTGGGGGAGGTGTCCGGGAGGAACAGCCCGCCGCCGCCCACGATCACCCCGCGCCGCGCGTTCAGCTGCTCCAGCGCCGCTTCGTCGACCAGCCGGTGCACCGGCTGCTGGTACCAGCGGCGCGGGCCGGTGTCGGTGTCGAAGCACATCCGCACGGCCTCGGGCAGGACCTTGTCCCCGGCGTTCTCCTGGCCCTCGGCGAACAGCGCCACGTGCGCCAGCTGGTCCGCGGCGACGGCCGGCTGCCGCGGTTCCGGGTCCTCCGGCCGGGTGCGCGTGTACCAGCTGTGGCACCCGGCGTCGGTGGGATCGGCGTCCAGGCCCTCGCGGGCGTACGCGTGCGCGTCCTCCTCCCGCCCGCACAGCCACGCCAGGCGGGCGAGCTGGGCGAAGGCGCGCGGGGCGACATCGGGGGACGCGGCCGCCAGCAGCAGACGCGCCTCGGCCTCGTCGTAGCGCGACAGCGCCATCAGGCAGACGCCCAGCGTCTCCTGGCAGCGGGGCGCGTCCAGCCGGTCGGCGACGACCGGGGCGAGGACGTCGACGGCCTCGTCGTAGCGGCCCTGCCGGCGGTACACGTCGGCCACCGTACGGGCCAGGTCGAGGGAGGGACGCGCCTCGAGCAGGGGCGGCGCGCAGTGCGCCAGGAGGTCGGGGTGCTTGTCGCCGGGCAGGGCGCAGTAGGCCGCCCGGAACTCCTCGTCGCTCATCTCGAAGCGGCGCCGCGTCTCGGCGGCCGGACCGTACCCGGGCGCGTCGGACGGGCCGGTGAAGTGGAGGACGGCGACGTGTGCGGGCACCGGCGTGTCGTCGTGGAGCCGGTGGGTGAGGAAGTCGTACCGCGCGTCCAGCGGAACCAGGACGTCCGCCGGCACGGGGTCCTGACCCCCGTCGCCCGCGTCGCCGGCGAGCCGGACCGCCACGGCCTCGTCCACGTCGGAGCGCTGGACGACCAGCAGGCCACCGGGCAGGACGGCACGCCGCTCACCGCCGTCCTCGTCGCACAGCAGCTGCGGGACGGCGCCCACCCCGTGGCGCATCCGCAGCAGCTCACCGATGTCCCCGAGCACGACCATGTCCGGGCTCAGGACGACGACCGTGTCGTAGCCCTGAAGCCGGAAGAGGTCCGCGCGGTCGTCCGCCCGGCGCGTGACGACACGCGGGTGCAGGCGGCGCAGCGCGTCGAACGAGGAGTCGGCCGGCCCCGGGTGCAGGACCACGAAGTCCTCGCACACGTTCGGGTTGGTCAGCGCCAGGCTGCGCAGCAGCGTGGGCAGACCGGACAGGCGCTCGGTGCCGGTGTGGACGGCGAACGCGATCCGGCGTCTGCCGGTGATGGTGCTCCGGTCGTCCGCCAAGGAGTGGGTCATCGCAGGGCGATCCTCATCTTGCTGTCGTCGACGTGTGTCGCGTGGTCCATGACCCACTCGGCTTCCCTCGGCCGCAGCCGGCCGGGCAGACCGAAGCCGATGAGGTCCAGGCGGGGGCTGACATCCAGGAAGTCCAGGAGCCTGAGGACGGTGAAGGCGGTGGTGGTCGCGGTCTCCCAGCCGTCCTCGCCCAGCAGCGCCGGGTCGGTCAGGGGCCGGCGCAGGGACGCGTCGCCGACGTGCTCCTGCGCTCCGGGCACGAGCCGTTGCCGAGTGGCGCGGCGCCACCGTGCGGCCGGGTCGCCGAACACCAGCCGGATGCCGGCCGGCTGGGTCCAGGAGGGCCCGTCCCAGGGGGCGCCGCCCCGCAACGAGACGGCGTGCAGGTCGGTGCGCTCGCCGGTGTCCTGCGCGCGGAGGCGGAACGAGTCGCAGCGCACCACCAGGTCGTAGCGGTCGATCTCGGTGCCCAGCGAGCTCCCGGCGACGTCGTCCGCGTCCGGGACCAGGCACACCGCCCGCCCCTCGATCAGACCGCGCAGCCCGCCGACGCCGATCGGAGTGGTCCCGTCGAGCAGCGGGTCGGACACCGCCGCCCGCTCGACGAGCCGCCGGTACGTGCCGTACAGCGTCAGCAGGCGCCGCACGGCGGGGTCCCCGGCGCCGTGCGCGGCCACCCGCGCTTGTACGAAGGCGGCGAACTCCGGCGCCGCGACCGCGGTGGGCTGTCCGAGCAGTTCGCGCAGCGAAGAGCCGGCCCGGGGGAAGACCGCGGCGGCAGCCTCCAGGCACGCCCGCCGGCGCCGCAGGGTGTCGACCCTGCGGACGACCTCCTGCCCCGGCTCGATGTCCTGCAGCAGCGTGAGGTGGCGCTCGTAGCACTCCAGCGCCTCGTCGCCGCGGCCGAGCCCGTCGAGGGCCAGGCCGCGCAGCCGCCAGGCCCCCCTGGACCGCTGCCGGATCCGGGTCGATGTCTCGGCCATGCCGAGGGCGAGGCCCAGCCCGCCGTCCCCGCCGGCCTCCAGAGCGCGCTCGCCGACCTTGAGCAGGGCGTCGAAGGGATCGGCCGACGGGGTGTCGAGGGAGGCGGCGTAGACGCCGATCGCCCGGGCCAGGCGGGTGTGCCGAGGCGTCGCCGGGTCGCCCCACGCCGCGAGGTACTCACCGCACAGGCGCATGCCCTGGGCGTACAGGGCCGGCCTGGCGGTCTCCTTCTGCCGTGCCTTGAACAGTCCCGCCAGGGGGTTCGACATGCGTTCCACCGTCCTCCGATCGGACGACGAATGTGCCCCAGCGTGACGGGCCGCGAGTGGCTTCCTGATGGACAGCGAGTAAACAGTCACCCCTGAACAGCCGACCGTGCGCAGGCCCTCAGCCCCGCACGGCCTTCTTCAGCGCCCGCGCCCGCCGCACCATCCGGCGCGCCGCGGCGTTGCGGGGCAGGAACGCCAGTTGCTTCGGGATGCCGCCGGGCAGCCCCAGCGAGGTGAGCCGCTTGCGCGGGAAGTAGCGCTGGGTGCGCGGGCCCAGGTGCCGCGCGAGGTAACGCTCCGCGGCCGGGCGCAGCAACCGGTGGATCTGCGGCTGCATGGTGAAACCGACGGCGGTGAGCAGGCCGTCCAGCTCGTCGGCGGGAAGGGCGTCCTCGCCCGCGCCGTGCTCCAGGTCCGGCAGTACCGCGTCGGCCAGGACGGCCGGGATCCGGTCGCTGCTCCGGTGGGGCGTCAGCCGGTCCACGAGCGCCGCGGTCCCGACGCGGGCGGTCGGCAGGCCGTAGAACGTGGACGCGGTGAACAGCGCGGTCGAGGAGCATCCCACCACCAGCGCGGGCCGGGCCTTCTCGAACAGCACCTCGGCGGGCACGGGCAGGTCCAGGACGGTGAGGTCCACGCCGAGCCGGTCGGCCTCGGCCTCAACGGCGCGGCTGTGGCGGGCCGGAGCGGTCGGGTGCGGCTTGAGGACGACCGAGCGGTGCCCGCGGGCGACCGCGCCCCGCACCATCCGCACCTGCAGGTCCTCCTCGTCCTCCTCGGCGCAGAGGCTGCCCGGCGCGGACGGGCGCCGGCCGAGCAGGAGGGCGGCGTGCTCGGGCAGCGGCGGAAGCGGCACGGCGTCGCCGATCCGGCTCAGTACCTTCGTGAACGCGTCGGCCGGCAGGGCGTGCGCGGGCACGTCGAACTCGGTCAGCAGCAGCGGGGTCAGCCCGGGCACCAGGTCCAGGTGGAGCAGCCGCCGCACCCGCGTGCCGACCAGCGGGTCGATCTTGCCGGGCGTGGGGCCGTAGCCCGCCAGCCCGTCGGCGCAGACGTCGATGGGCGCGTCGGGGAACGACTGGGCGATGGCCCGGGCCGGGTTGGCTTGGAGCGACTCCGTCACCAGGGACACACGGTCGTCGCCGAGGTCCCACAGCAGCCGCAGATGCCGCTCGAACAGCGGGAAGTCGTCGGGGCGCGGGGACCAGGCCCCGGGGTGGAAGGGGCGGATCGCCTCGTTCCACGACAGTACGCCGTCGAAGTGGTCGCGCAGCGGGGCGAAGCCCGGCATCTCGTCGACGGCGGGGGTGGTCTCCGGCGTCGCGGCGGTGTTGCACACCAGCAGCAGGCGGCGGTCCTCCCCGGGGAAGCGGTCGGACCCGATCGCGGCGGCCAGGGTGGCCGCGCCGTGCAGCGTCGAGGCGCAGAGGATCCGGGTGGTGCGGGGCATCAGGAGGCCGCCTTCGCTGCGAAGACCCGGCGGCGCAGTCGGCGCAGCCTGGCGGAACGGTTCAGATCCATGGTGTCGAGCACGTCGGTGAGCAGCTCCTGCGGCAGTCGCTTGATCGCCGCGGCGCTCATGGTCCGCAACTGCCTGGCCACCGAGGGCTCGAACCTGTCGATCCCCGACAGATGGTGGGCGATGACCGCGCAGTAGGTGCGCACCGCCTTCGGCAACAGCCGGTCGGCCTCGGGGTCGGCCGCGGTCTCCTCGATCACCTGGTCGAAGGCGCGGAGGAAGTCGAGCTGGCGCACATCGCCGATCTGCGTGAGGGAATCCTCCACCCCGCGCCGGTAGAAGACGCCCGGCAGGCCCACCACGGCGAACGACTCCGCCTCCCGGTGCAGCCGCCAGATCCACGGCCGGTCCTCGGCCGTGCGCAGACCGTCGGTGAAGTGCAGCAGCCCCCGGTCGGCCAGCCGGCGGTGGTAGACACCCGCCCACGCGTAGGGGTAGTCGACGGAAGTGGTGCGTTCGGCGGGCAGGATCGCCCGCCTCGGGTCCATCACCTCGCCCCGCCGGCCGTGCGGGACCCGCTGGATCGTGCGCGTCCGCGCGGTGCACCGCACATGGTCGGTGCGCAGGAAGTCGCAGCCCAGCTCCTCGATCGCGGCGACCAGCCGCGCGTAGTGGCCGGGCGCCAGCCAGTCGTCGCCGTCCAGGAAGGTCAGGTACTCGCCGCGCGCCGTGTCGATCCCGGTGTTGCGCGCGGTCGCGATGCCGCCGTTCTTCTCGTGTCTGACGTACACCGCCCCGGGCAGCTCGCGCTCCGCGCGCGCGAGAGCGTCCGACGTCCCGTCGTGCGAGCAGTCGTCGACGAGAATGAATTCGAAGTCCTCGCGGGCGTTCGCACGCAAGCTCTTCAAAGTGTCGGACGCGTAGGGCCGGACGTTGTAGAACGGCACGATGACGGAGAGCTTGACCACGCGGGTGACGTTAGGGCGCGGCCCCGCCGCCGCCTTTACCGCCGGCTTGAGTTTGGGTGAACGACGCGTGGCGGCGCTGTGAACCCGCCCTTCTTCCGGGCCGCCGGCGGCCCGATTCGCCATTCGGCGACGTGCTGTTAACCGTTTGTTGCGTTCGGGTTGGGCGGTTCCTAGAAATGCCTTCCTACGGTCTTCGGCGTGCCAGCCAGTGCGAAGAAGTCCCGGCGAGTCGCTGTTCTCGCGGATTCCGACACCCGGTGGAAATGGGGAGCGCTCACGGCGGACCGCTTGGTTTCCGCCGGTGTTTCCCCCGACTCGGGTGAACCGGACATCCGCCTCGACGGCTACCTGCTGCGGGGCCGTGCCACCCCCACCGCCCGCCAGCTCGAGGAGGTCGGTGTCCGCGCGGACCGTCTGCGTGAGGTCACCGCCGCCGAGTTCCTGCGCGAGATGGCGCGGGAGCCGTACGACGTCCTCGTGCTCTCCCTCGTCGGCGGCGGGGTCCAGGCGATGCTGCACGGACTGGCCCACGCCTGGCAGGGGCGCACCGAGCGGCCCGTGGTCGTCACCGGCTACGTCGGCGTCGTCTACGAGAAGCTCACCGACGGGCTGCTGCTGCGGCACGGCGCGGACCTCGTGCTCGCCAACTCCCGCCAGGACGCGGACCGTTTCCGGGCCGTGTACGAGGGAGTGGGCGCCGACGCCTCGTCGGTGACCGAGGTGGCGCTGCCGTTCCTCGGCGGCGCCGCGCACACCCCGGACCGTGCGGAGGACGACCCCTACACGGTCGTCTTCGCCGCGCAGCCCTCCGTGCCGCAGACCCGCGCGGACCGCGACTACCTGCTGGACCGGCTGATCGGGCACGCCCGCCGGCACCCCGGGCGCGAGGTGCTGCTCAAGCTCCGCTCCAAGCCGGGCGAGCACACCACGCACATCGAGGAACTGCCGTACCAGAAGCTGGCCCAGCGCAAGGACCTGCCCGCCAACCTCCGCCTGGTGTACGGGAACATGGGCGAGGTCCTGGACCGCACCGACCTGCTGGTCACGGTGAGTTCCACGGCCGCCCTGGAGTCCCTGCACCGGCGCATCCCCACCGTCGTCCTGACCGACCTCGGGGTGCGGGAGGCGCTCGGCAACCACCACTTCGTGGGCTCCGGCTGCCTGGCCTCCTGGGACCAGCTCGACGACGGGTACGAGCCCGAACCCGACCCGTGGTGGGTGGCCCGCCAGGGCGTCGCCACCGGAGACACCTACGAGGCCGCCTTCGACCGGGCCCGCCACCGCGTCGACGAACTGCTCGGCGCCGATGAACTCCCGCCGCTGAAGCCCTACTACACCCCTGTCACCGCTCCCGGCTACCTGCCCGGCGTGCTCGCCCGCCACCACCTCGCCCCCGACGGCGGCCCGCTGCCGGGCGCGCCATCCGCCGACCGGGCGCCCGGCCCGGTGCGCCGGATCTTCCGCCATGCGGCCCGCGGCGCCTACCGCCACGGCGTGCAGCGCGTGGCGCCCGTGATCCGGCGGATGGGGGAGCTGTGAGCGACCGCGTCCCACCTCAAGGAGTGCAGCCCATGACCGACGCCCACCCGGATGCGGGATCCGGCGCCCCGGTGCGCCGCGTGCTCGCGGTGATACCCGCGCGCGGCGGTTCCAAGGGTGTCCCCGCGAAGAACCTCGCCCCCGTCGGCGGTGTCCCGCTGGTCGCCCGCGCCGTGCGCGAGTGCCGGGCGGCCCGCCTGGTGACCGACGTGGTGGTCTCCACCGACGACCAGGCCATCGCGGCCGCCGCCCGCCAGGCCGGCGCCGAGGTGGTGCTGCGACCGGCCGCCATCGCCGGTGACACCGCCACCTCCGAGGCCGCCGTGCTGCACGCCATGGACGCGCACGAGGCGCTGCACGGCGCCCCGGTGGACGTGGTGCTGCTCGTGCAGTGCACCAGCCCGTTCCTGCGCAGTCAGGACGTCGACGGGGTCGCGGGCGCGGTCGTCGAGGACGGCGCCGACACCGCGGTGACCGTGGCGCCCTTCCACGGCTTCGTGTGGCGGGACGCCGCCGACGACCCGGTGACCGACGGCGCGCCGTCGGACGCGGCCGCCACCGAGGGCGGTTACGGCGTCAACCACGACAAGTCCGTCCGCCCGCGCCGCCAGGACCGCCCCCAGGACCTGCTGGAGACCGGCGCCGCCTACGCCATGACGGCGTCCGGGTTCCGCGCGCACCGGCACCGCTTCTTCGGCCGTACGGAGCTCGTGCGCACCGACCCCGCGCGGGTGCTGGAGATCGACGACCCGCACGACCTGGCGCGGGCGCGGGCGTTGGCACCGCTGTTCGACGCCGACCGGCCCGGCTCGCTGCCGACCGCCGCCGACGTGGACGCGGTCGTACTCGACTTCGACGGCACCCAGACCGACGACAGGGTGCTGATCGACTCCGACGGACGGGAGTTCGTCTCCGTGCACCGCGGGGACGGCCTCGGCATCGCGGCGCTGCGCGACAGCGGCCTGAGGATGCTGATCCTGTCCACGGAGCAGAACTCGGTCGTCGCCGCCCGCGCCCGGAAGCTCAGGCTTCCGGTGCTGCACGGCATCGACCGCAAGGATCTCGCGCTGAAGCAGTGGTGCGAGGAACAGGGCATCGCGCCCGAGCGCGTGCTCTACGTCGGCAACGACGTCAACGACCTCCCGTGCTTCTCCCTCGTGGGCTGGCCCGTGGCGGTCGCGAGCGCCCACGACGTCGTACGCGGCGCCGCACGCGCGGTCACCACCGTCCCCGGTGGCGACGGCGCGATCCGAGAGATCGCCAGCTGGATCCTCGGCCCCTCTCTCGATTCCCTCACCAAGTAAGGACAACTCCCGCCATGAGCACCAACTCCCGCATCCGCACGTTCGGCTCGCGCGAGGCCGGCCCCGGCCGCCCGGTCTACGTCACCGGTGAGATCGGCATCAACCACAACGGCGACCTCGAGAACGCCTTCAAGCTGATCGACGCGGCGGCCGAGGCCGGCTGCGACGCCGTGAAGTTCCAGAAGCGCACCCCCGAGATCTGCACCCCGCGCGACCAGTGGGACATCGAGCGCGACACCCCCTGGGGCCGGATGACCTACATCGACTACCGCCACCGCGTGGAGTTCGGTGAGGACGAGTACCGCCAGATCGACGACTACTGCAAGAGCAAGAACATCGACTGGTTCGCCTCCCCGTGGGACCCCGAGGCCGTCGCCTTCCTGGAGAAGTTCGACGTGCCCGCCCACAAGGTGGCCTCCGCCTCCCTGACGGACGACGAGCTGCTGCGCGCCCTGCGCGCCACGGGCCGCACGATCATCCTCTCCACCGGCATGTCCACGCCCAAGCAGATCCGCCACGCGGTGGAGGTGCTCGGCTCGGAGAACATCCTGCTGTGCCACGCCACGTCGACGTACCCGGCCAAGGCCGAGGAGCTGAACCTGCGCGTGATCAACACCCTGCAGCAGGAGTTCCCGAACGTCCCGATCGGCTACTCCGGCCACGAGACGGGCCTGCAGACCACGCTCGCCGCGGTCGCCCTCGGCGCCACCTTCGTCGAGCGCCACATCACCCTGGACCGCGCCATGTGGGGCTCCGACCAGGCCGCCTCGGTGGAGCCGCAGGGCCTGACGCGCCTGGTCCGTGACATCCGCACCATCGAGGCCTCCCTCGGCGACGGCGTGAAGAAGGTCTACGACTCCGAGCTCGGCCCGATGAAGAAGCTGCGCCGCGTCACCGGCGTCGTCGCCGAGGCGGAGATCGCCGCGGCGGCGGGCGAGCCGGTCGCGGTGTGAGCCCCAGCCCCTTAACACGGACGGTCCCGCGCCGATGAGCCCCCGCACCCTCGCCTTCGTCGAGAGCCCGGTACAACTGCTGAACGTGCTGGAATGGGCTCACGCCCGCGGCCACACCACCGACCGCGCCCCCGATCCGGGCGGGACCGCCCTCGGCGCCCGCCCGGATTCCGGGATCACCCTCGTCGTGCTGTCGCCGACCGATCCCATGAGCCGCGGTCAGCTGCGGCGGATGGCCCAGCTGGCCCGGGACGAGGGGCACGAGGTGCGGTGGGAGGAGGCGCGGGGCGGGGCCGGGGCGCCGCTGAGGACCATCGGCGGCCTGGCCGGACCGCTCCGGCGGGCCGAGCGGGTCGTGATGGGCGACCCGTTCTCGCGGTATGTGCAGCTGCTGCTGACGATCACCAGGGCGCGGGACCTCGTGGTCGTGGACGACGGCACGGCGACGATGGAGTTCGTCGTCCAGCTCGCCCGCGGGGAGCGGCTCGTGCGCTGGCACCGCAAGGGCCGTCGCGGCCCGCGGGACCTCGTCCTCGGCCCGGTGTCGGCCGTCGCCCGGCGCCGCCTCACCCCGGGCGGGCAGCGCCGGGTGGAGGTGTTCTCGTCCATGCCGATCGACGAGACCCCGCGGGGCGTGACCGTCACCGCGAACCGCTTCGCCTGGACCCGCGCCCGTTTCGGGCCGCCCGGCGTCACCGCGGGCGCCGACCTGGTGGGCACGTCGCTGGTGGAGACGGGCGTCGTCGACGGCGACCGGTACCTGGACGCCGTGCGGGCACTGGCCAAGGCGCACGGGGCGACCCGTTACTTCGCCCACCGGCGCGAGAGCGCCGAGAAGCTGCACCGGCTGGCCGTGGAGACCGGCCTCCAGGTCGTCCGCCCCGAGCTTCCCCTGGAGCTGATCGCCCGCCGGGGCCCGATCGGCCGTACGATCCTCAGCTTCCCCTCCACCGTCGTCCACACCCTGCCGCTCGCCCTGGCCGGCACGGGGGTGCGCGTCACCGTCTGCGACATCGACCCGAGCTGGCTGACGGCGCACGCCTCCCCACGGGCCGAGGGCTTCCTGTCCGGGGTGACCGGCACCGCCCGGGACGTGCACCGCCTCGCCCGGACGGCCCAGGCCGGCTGAACGGCCCTCCAGGACTTCTCCAGGACCTCTCCGAGCCTCCTCGGTGCCTTCTCCAGGCGGCCCCGAGGAGGCTCGGAGAGGCTGGCAGCGATCCGGACGGTCGTCCGTCAGGTGAACATGCCGGGCGCGGTGCGGGTGCGACGTGGTATGCGTGGAGAAATGAACAAATGGGGCGGGACGCCAGGGGCGTGACGCAAGCCACTCCCCGGGGGCTCCGTGATCCGCTCGGCCGACGAAGGCGGGCGAGTCTACCCATCCCAGTCGATTCGTATGCGCCGGGCGGCCACCTTTTCTTCCCCTAAGGGTTGAACTTTTGTTGATCCAGGGCCAGTTGACCGCCCCGGCGTCCTACCCTTCAGAGGGTGAAGCAACTGATGTCCCCAGAATCCGAGGCCGATCTCCCCGCTGATGCCACGGCGGACGCCCTCCCCGGCACACTGCCCGAGGCGCTGTACACCGAGCTCGTCGCCTTCCGGCGCGATCTGCACATGCACCCCGAGCTCGGCAACCAGGAGTTCCGTACCACCGCCGCGATCAAGGAGCGGCTGGAGAAGGCCGGGCTCGCGCCGCGGGTGCTCCCGGCCGGGACCGGTCTCGTCTGCGACATCGGTGGCGACCCCGGAGGCGGGGGGCCGGCAGTGCTCGCCCTGCGCGCCGACATCGACGCCCTGCCCATCCCCGACACCAAGAGCGAGAGCCCGTACCGGTCCACCGTGCCCGACCGCGCCCACGCCTGCGGGCACGACGTGCACACCACCGTCGTCCTGGGCGCGGGTCTGGTGCTCGCGGACCTGCACCGGCAGGGGCTGCTGCCGCGGCCCGTGCGGCTGATCTTCCAGCCCGCCGAGGAGGTGCTGCCCGGCGGCGCCGCCGAAGCCATCAAGAGCGGCGCGCTGGAGGGAGTGGGCCGGATCGTCGCCGTGCACTGCGACCCCCGGGTCGACGCCGGCCGGATCGGACTGCGCCAGGGCCCCATCACCTCCGCCTGCGACCGGCTGGAGGTCCTGCTGGACGGCCCCGGCGGGCACACCGCGCGGCCGCACCTGACGACCGACCTCGTCACCGCCGCCGCCCGGGTCGTCACCGACGTGCCCGCGCTCGTCGGCCGGCGGGTCGACACCCGCGCCGGGCTCGCCGTGACCTGGGGCCGGATCGAGTCCGGGCACGCCCCGAACGTGGTCCCGCAGCACGCCGAACTCGCCGGGACGGTCCGCTGCCTGGACATCCACGCCTGGCGGACGGCGCCCGACATCGTGGTCGCCGCGATCGACGAGGTCGCCAACCTGCACAAGGCCAAGTCCGAGATCAACTACGTGCGCGGGGTGCCGCCGGTCGTCAACGAACCGGTGGTGACCGAACTCCTGCGCGACGCCATGACCGCCCGGCGCGGCGCCGCCTCCGTGGAGGGCACCGAGCAGAGCCTCGGCGGCGAGGACTTTTCCTGGTACCTGGAGCACGTGCCCGGCGCGATGGCCCGGCTCGGGGTGCGCACCCCGGGTGAGCGGACCGTGCGCGACCTGCACCAGGGGGACTTCGACGCCGACGAGTCCGCCATCAGGGTGGGTGTGGAGCTGTTCACCGCCGCCGCCCTGCTGCATCCGACGCGCTGATCCCGGCCGGGGGCGTCCGTTTCGGGCGCCCCCGGCGCCGGTCGTGCCACCCGCCCGCGACCGGAGGCACGCCGAGCAAGGTCACCCCGCTCGCACCCCCAGGCGGCACGGTTCGGTAACGGCCACGAGAAACCCCGTATCCCTCCGCCTCTACGCGCGTTAATCTGCGCCGGAATCGCCACCAGAGGCGGCACATGGGGACAGCGGGCCGGCGACGGTGCCGTGGGGCAAGAAGGGGTGCTTGCTGTGCGTCTGAACTCATCGAGGACCAGATTCTCCCGAGCCGCGGTGACCGTAGCGGTCATCGCGCTCGCGGCCGCCGGGTGCGGCAAGTCCAGCAGTGACTCGGCCGACGGCTCCGACAAGGCCGGCACCAGCTCGGCCGGTGGGTCGGGAGCGTACTCGGGCAAGGGCATCGGTCTGGCGTACGACATCGGCGGCAAGGGCGACCAGTCCTTCAACGACGCCGCGTTCTCCGGTTTCCAGAAGGCCGAGGACGAGTTCAAGATCGGCGGCCGGGACGTCGAGCCGAACGACAGCGAGTCCGACGCCGACAAGGTGCAGCGCCTCGAGCAGCTCGCCAAGGCCGGCTACAACCCGATCATCGGGGTCGGCTTCGTGTACGGCCCGGCGGTCAAGGAGGTCGCGGCCAAGTTCCCGAAGACGACCTTCGGCATCGTCGACGACGAGTCGGTCACGGCGGACAACGTGGCCGACCTGGTCTTCCACGAGGAGCAGGCCTCCTACCTGGCCGGTGTCGCCGCCGCCAAGACGACCAAGAAGAAGCACATCGGCTTCGTCGGCGGCGTGGACATCCCGCTGATCCACAAGTTCGAGGCGGGCTTCGTCCAGGGCGCCCAGTCGGTCGACCCGAAGATCAAGATCGAGAAGCAGTACCTGACGCAGACCGCGCAGGAGGGCGGCTTCTCCAGCCCCGACAAGGGCAAGGACGCGGCCAACGGCCAGATCGAGGCCGGCGCGGACGTCATCTACCACGCGGCCGGCCTGTCCGGTCAGGGCGTGATCCAGACGGCGGCCGAGCACAAGGTGTGGGCCATCGGCGTCGACTCCGACCAGTACCGGCAGAGCTCCCTGGCCAAGTACAAGGACTGGATCCTCGGCTCGGCCCTGAAGAACGTCGGCGGCGCGGTCTACGAGCTGACCAAGTCCGTCGTCGACGGCAAGCCGCTGTCCGGCGAGGTGCGCGGCGACCTGAAGTCCGGCGGCGTGGGCTTCGCCGACTCCAACCCGAAGTACCAGGCCATGAAGGACGTCGTCGCCGCCGTCGAGAAGGCCAGGCAGGACATCATCGACGGCAAGGTCACCGTGAACACGCAGTGACCGCGCCGTCCGGCGGGAAACGCTGACGGAAGGCTCCGGACCGCACCGTCCGGAGCCTTCCGCTGTCACGGTGTCCGCGGGCGCCGGGCGTGCCCGCGGTGGCGTCGGGACCTCGATCCCCCTGGCCACCGGCCGTTGGGCGTCCCGGCGGGCACCCACGCCCGGCCAGAGCGGCACCGAAGGATCAAAACGGTCGGATAACACTCTGGCAAGGAGGGGTTTTCCGACATGTCTACGCGCGTTACGCTGCGGCGGAACCAGCGCCTGGTATGGGCGCTTGCACGAAGGAGTCTCGTTCCATGCGCCGGGTGTCCCGTATAGCGGCTGCAAGTGTCGCAACCGCAGCTCTCGCCGTCACTGTTTCCGCATGTGGCAGCAGCTCGTCCAGCACGTCGTCCGATGGCGGCGACAAGAACATGGGCCTCGCCCTCGCCTACGACGTCGGCGGCAAGGGCGACCAGTCCTTCAACGACGCCGCCTCGGCCGGCATGGACAAGGCCGACCAGGAGTTCGGTTACAAGAGCACTGCTGTCGAGCCGCAGGACGGCGAGTCGGACGCGGACAAGGTACAGCGCCTGGAGACCCTCGCCAAGCAGGGCTACAACCCGGTGATCGGCGTCGGCTTCGCCTACGCCCCCGCCGTCAAGGCGGCCGCCGCCAAGTTCCCGAAGACCACCTTCGGCATCGTCGACGACAACACGATCACCGCGAACAACGTGGCCGACCTGGTCTTCCACGAGGAGCAGGCCTCCTACCTGGCCGGTGTCGCCGCCGCCAAGACGACCAAGACGAACACCGTCGGCTTCGTCGGCGGCGTGGACGTCCCGCTGATCCACAAGTTCGAGGCGGGCTTCAAGCAGGGCGTCGCGGACACCAAGAAGGGCGTCACGGTCAAGTCGCAGTACCTGACCCAGACGGCCGAGGAGGGGGGCTTCTCCAGCCCGGACAAGGGTGAGAACGCCGCCAACGGCCAGATCGACGCCGGTGCCGACGTGGTCTACGCCGCCGCGGGTCTGTCCGGCCAGGGCGTGATCAAGGCCGCCTCCGAGCACAAGATCTGGGCCATCGGCGTCGACTCCGACCAGTACAAGCAGGACGCGCTGGCCAAGTACAAGGACTCGATCCTCACCTCGGCCATGAAGGACGTCTCCGGCGCCGTCTTCAACCTGGCCAAGTCGGTCAAGGACGGCAAGCCCGAGACCGGTGAGGTGCGCGCCAGCCTGGCCACCGGCGGTGTGAGCCTCTCCGACTCCAACCCCGTCTTCAAGAACAACGCCGACCTCCAGAAGGCGATCAAGAAGGCCGAGGAAGCCATCAAGAGCGGCTCGATCAAGGTCAAGGACTCCTGACCGAACGACCGCGGGCCTGTCCCAGGGACGGCCTGAACGTGACGCTGCGGCGGCAGCGTCACGGCGGCGGAACGGGGTGTGGAAGCGCACAGCGACTCGCACCCCGTTCACGCGGCAGAATGTCCGGACCGGATCGAGGACAAATCAAGGTCGATCAGGTCCGGGCACTATTTAAAGCAGGGGCGCTACGCGCGTAGAGCGGCCCCTTTCCCCAAGGAGAGTCGCCATCGACGCGTCCAGCAGCCCTCCGCTCACCGCCCAGTCGACCATCGCGGTAGAGCTCGCGGGCATCACCAAGCGCTTCCCCGGAGTCGTGGCCAACCACGACATCCACCTGACGGTCCGTAAGGGAACCGTACACGCCCTCGTCGGCGAGAACGGTGCCGGCAAGTCCACCCTGATGAAGATCCTCTACGGCATGCAGAAGCCGGACGAGGGCACCATCGCGGTCGACGGCGAGCAGGTGAGCTTCGGCAGCCCCGCCGACGCCATCGCCCGCGGCATCGGCATGGTCCACCAGCACTTCATGCTGGCCGACAACCTGACCGTGCTCGAGAACGTCGCGCTCGGCAGCGAGAAGCTGTACGGCATCGGCGGCGCGGCCCGCAGGAAGATCAGGGAGATCTCCGACCGCTACGGCCTCGGCGTCCGTCCCGACGCCCTGGTCGAGGACCTCGGCGTCGCCGACCGCCAGCGCGTGGAGATCCTCAAGGTCCTCTACCGCGGCGCCCGCACCCTCATCCTCGACGAGCCGACCGCCGTGCTCGTCCCGCAGGAGGTCGACGCGCTCTTCGACAACCTGCGCGAACTGAAGTCCGAGGGCCTGTCAGTCATCTTCATCTCCCACAAGCTGGGCGAGGTCCTGTCGGTCGCCGACGACATCACCGTCATACGCCGCGGCACCACCGTGGGCACGGCCGTCCCTGCCGAGACCACCTCGCGCCAGCTCGCCGAGATGATGGTCGGCAGCGAACTGCCCACCCCGGAGACCGCCGAGTCCACGGTCACCGACCGGCCGGTTCTCACCGTCGACAAGCTGCGCCTCGAGGCCGAGGGCGGCCGGGCCGTCCTCGACGACATCAGCTTCACCATCCACGCCGGCGAGGTCCTCGGCCTCGCGGGCGTCGAGGGCAACGGCCAGACCGAGCTGATCGAGGCGCTCATCGGCCTGAAGGCCGCCGACTCCGGCACGATCAGCCTCGGGACCGAGGACGTCACCTCCTGGCCCACCCGCAAGCGCCGCGAGTCCGGCGTCGGCTACATCCCCGAGGACCGCCACCGGCACGGGCTCCTGCTGGAAGCCCCGCTGTGGGAGAACCGCATCCTCGGCCACGTCACCGAGCGCCCCAACGCCAAGGGCTTCTGGCTCGACCCCAAGGGCGCCCAGGAGGACACCCGCCGGATCGTCGAGGAGTACGACGTCCGCACCCCCGGCATCGACGTCACCGCCGCCTCCCTGTCCGGCGGCAACCAGCAGAAGCTGATCGTCGGCCGTGAGATGAGCCACAGCCCCAAGTTCCTCATCGCCGCCCACCCCACCCGCGGCGTGGACGTCGGCGCGCAGGCCGCGATCTGGGACCACATCCGCGACGCCCGCCGCGAGGGCCTGGCCGTGCTGCTGATCTCCGCCGACCTGGACGAGCTGATCGGCCTGTCCGACACCCTGCGGGTGATCTACAACGGTCGGCTGGTCGCCGACGCCGACCCGGCCACCATCACCCCCGAGCAGCTGGGCTCGGCCATGACGGGTGCCGCGACCGGCCATCTGGAAGACACCGAAACCACCGGGGAAGACGCCGGTCCGGAGGACGAGGCCCGATGAAGAAGTTCGACAAGGAGCGGGTGCTCCTCGCGGTGGCCGGCCCGGTCATCGCGCTCGTCGCGGCGATCCTGCTGACCTCGGTCGTGCTGATCGCCTCGGGCAAGAGCCCGATCGAGCCGTACACGCTGATGATCGAGCAGGCGTCGTACTCCGACGTCCAGGTGCTGATCATCAACCAGGCGTCGATGTACTACCTGGCGGCGCTCGCGGTGGCCGTCGGCTTCCGCATGAACCTGTTCAACATCGGCGTCGACGGCCAGTACCGGCTCGCCGCGATGATGACCGCCGTCGTCGGCGCCCACCTGGCCCTGCCGTCCTTCCTCCAGATACCGACGCTGCTGCTCGTCGGTATGCTCACCGGCGCCTTCTGGGCCGGCATCGCGGGCATGCTGAAGGTCACCCGGGGGGTGAGCGAGGTCGTCGCCACGATCATGCTCAACTCCATCGCCACCAGCCTCATCGGCTACCTCACCCTGAAGGACGTCTGGGGTGTGCAGGTCGGCAACAACATGACGACCGGCACCATGAAGGAGTCCGGCTGGGTCCCGGGCATCGACCTCGGCTCGGACGTCGGCCAGATCTACGGCCTGGTCTTCCTCGCCGTCGCCATGGGCATCGTCTACTGGATCGTCCTCAACCGCACGCGCTTCGGCTTCGACCTGCGCGCCACCGGCGAGTCGGAGAGCGCCGCCGCGGCCTCCGGCGTGGACGCCAAGAAGATGGTCCTCACCGCCATGCTGATCTCCGGCGCGGTCGCGGGCCTGTCCGGCCTGCCGTTGCTGCTCGGCGACGCCCACACCTACAGCCTGAGCTTCCCGACCGGCCTCGGCTTCACCGGCATCACCATCGCCCTGCTCGGCCGCAACAACCCGGTCGGCATCGCCGTCGCCGCCCTCCTCATCGCCTTCCTCGACAAGGCCTCTCCCGCCCTCGACTACGCCACCCCCGTGGCGTACGAGAAGGAGATCGCCACCATCATGCAGGGCCTGATCGTCTTCGCGGTGGTCATCTCCTACGAGGCCGTACGCCAGTGGGGCCTGCGCCGCCAGCAGAAGCAGGTCGGCGCCGAGCTCGCCGCGGCCGCCGCCCAGAACAACGTCCAGAAGAAGGAGGTGGCGGCCTGATGTCCACCGCGACCATCGCCAAGCCGCAGGCCAAACAGCCCGGCAAGGGCAGCCGCCGTGTCTCCCTCCCGGTGCTCCTGCTGATCATCGCGGGCGTGCTGGTGCTGACCTCGGTCGTCCGCATCGTCACCGGCGCGCACGGCATCACCTCGACCGGCCAGATGTCCACCGCGCTGCGCCTGGCCGTCCCGATCGGCCTCGCCGGCCTCGGCGGCCTGTGGGCCGAGCGGTCCGGCGTCGTCAACATCGGCCTCGAGGGCATGATGATCCTCGGCACCTGGTTCGGTGCCTGGGCCGGCTACCAGTGGGGCCCCTGGGTCGGTGTCCTCTTCGGCATCATCGGCGGCGCGCTCGGCGCGGTCCTGCACGCCATCGCCACGGTCACCTTCAACGTCAACCACATCGTCTCCGGTGTGGCGATCAACATCCTCGCCCTCGGCACCACCCGCTACCTGTCGAAGTTCACGTTCGAGGGCGTCCCGCAGGGCTCCTCCAAGCAGTCCCCGCCGATCGACTCGCTCGGCACCTTCGACATCCCGGGCCTGTCGAGCTGGCTGGACACCCTCAACACCAAGCACTGGTTCCTGGTCTCCGACGTCGCCGGCCTGCTCGGCGGTCTGATCACCAACCTGTCGCCGCTGACCGTCGTCGCGGTCGCCCTTGTGCCGCTGTCCTGGTGGGTGCTGTGGCGCACCGCCTTCGGGCTGCGCCTGCGCTCCTGCGGCGAGAACCCGGTGGCCGCCGAGTCGCTCGGTGTCAACGTCTACAAGTACAAGTACCTCGCCGTGATCATCTCCGGCGGCTTCGCGGGCCTGGGCGGCGCGTTCCTGTCCATCGTGGCCTCGAACGTCTACCTCGACGGCCAGACCGCGGGACGCGGCTACATCGGTCTCGCCGCGATGATCTTCGGCAACTGGATGCCGGGCGGCCTCGCCCTCGGCGCCGGCCTGTTCGGTTACACCGACAGCCTGAACCTGCGCGGCGGCGCGACCAACGTGCACGCGCTGATCCTGCTGCTTGCGATCCTGCTGGTGTTCGGCGCGGCATACCTGGTGTGGAAGAAGAAGCTGGTGCCCGCCGTCATCACCGCCGTGGTCTCGGTGGGGATGTTCGCCTGGTACCTCAGCACCAACGAGGTGCCCAAGCAGGTCGTGACCGCCACGCCGTACATCGTCACCCTGCTGGTGCTGTCCCTGTCGGCACAGCGCCTGCGGATGCCGAAGGCGGACGGTCACCCGTACCGGAAGGGACAGGGCAAGTGAGCTCGGACGCCATGGTCGACTGGGAGGCGCTGCGGCAGAAGGCGCGCGCGGCGATGACCCGTGCGTACGTCCCCTACTCGAACTACCCGGTCGGTGCCGCCGCGCTGGCCGACGACGGCCGGATCGTCACCGGCTGCAACGTCGAGAACGCCTCCTACGGACTCGGCCTGTGCGCCGAGTGCGGCCTGGTCTCGCAGCTCGCGAACACCGGGGGCGGCCGGCTGACGCACTTCACGTGCGTGGACGGCAAGGGCGAGATCCTCGTCCCGTGCGGGCGCTGCCGCCAGCTGCTGTACGAGTTCGGCGGGCCGGACCTGATCCTGGAGACCCCGGCGGGGATCCTGCCGCTGTCCGAGATGCTGCCGCAGGCCTTCGGGCCGGACCACCTCACCAAGTAACACCAGGGCGGCCCTCCTGAACCCCGTGGGGCCAGGAGGGCCGCCCGCCCCCTTCGCACCCCGGAAGGAACCGAACCTCATGGCCATGGACGCCATCTCCGTCATCCGCACCAAGCGGGACCGCGGCGAACTCAGCGGCGAGCAGATCGACTGGGTGATCGACGCGTACACCCGCGGGGAGGTCGCCGACGAGCAGATGTCCGCGCTCGCGATGGCCATCCTCCTCAACGGCATGAACCGCGGGGAGATCGCCCGCTGGACCGCGGCGATGATCGCCTCCGGCGAGCGCATGGACTTCTCCTCCCTGTCCCGTCCCACCGCCGACAAGCACTCGACGGGCGGCGTCGGCGACAAGATCACGCTGCCGCTGGCCCCGCTGGTCGCGGCCTGCGGGGCGGCCGTCCCGCAGCTGTCGGGCCGCGGCCTCGGCCACACCGGCGGCACGCTGGACAAGCTGGAGTCGATCCCCGGCTGGCGGGCGCTGCTGTCCAACGAGGAGATGCTGTCCGTGCTGGACGGCGTCGGCGCGGTGATCTGCGCGGCGGGCGACGGCCTGGCGCCCGCGGACAAGAAGCTGTACGCCCTGCGCGACGTGACCGCCACGGTCGAGGCGATCCCGCTGATCGCCTCCTCCATCATGTCCAAGAAGATCGCCGAGGGCACCGGCTCGCTGGTCCTCGACGTGAAGGTCGGCACCGGCGCCTTCATGAAGACGCTGGACGACGCCCGTGAGCTGGCCTCCACGATGGTCGGCCTGGGCACCGACCACGGCGTGCGGACCGTCGCGCTGCTGACCGACATGTCGACCCCGCTCGGCCTGACGGCGGGCAACGCGCTGGAGGTCCGCGAGTCGGTCGAGGTCCTGGCCGGCGGCGGCCCCGCGGACGTGGTCGAGCTGACCCTGGCCCTGGCGCGCGAGATGCTGGACGCGGCCGGCCTGAAGGACGCGGACCCGGCGAAGGCCCTGGCCGACGGCTCGGCGATGGACGTCTGGCGCCGCATGATCGCGGCCCAGGGCGGCGACCCCGACGCCCCGCTGCCCACCTCCCGGGAACAGCACGTGATCACGGCCCCGTCCTCCGGTCTCCTGACCCGCCTCGACGCCTACGACGTCGGTGTCGCCGCCTGGCGCCTGGGCGCCGGCCGCGCCCGCAAGGAGGACCCGGTCCAGGCGGCCGCGGGCGTCGAGCTGCACGCCAAGCCCGGTGACCTGGTGACGGAGGGCCAGCCCCTGCTGACCCTCCACACGGACACCCCCGAGCGCTTCGAGTACGCGCTCCAGTCGGTCGAGGGCTCGTTCGACATCGCGGCGCCCGGCACGGACTTCACCGCCTCGCCGGTGGTGCTGGAACGTATCGTCTGACCTGCGCTTTCCCCGTTTGGGTGAACGGGACCGGTGGACCTCCGCCGGTCCCGTTCGGCATGCTGGGATCGGTGACGCACCGATAGGAGACCGCCATGAGCGCACTCACCGTCAGCCATGACCCCGAGCGGAGCTGGGACGACCTCGTCCGGTTCTGGGAGGAGATGGAATGGCCCGAGGGCGGCAGGGTGGAGATCATCGAGGGGATCGTCACCGTGTCACCGCCGCCGTCCGAAGAACACAACGACACCGCGGAACTGCTTCACGAACGCCTGTACGGCGCACTTCCGCCCAACTGCGACTGGGGCGTCTATCAGACGCTCGGGCTGACGTGCCCTGAGACGGGCAGCTTGTTCGTCCCTGATCTTTGTGTGGTGCCGAGGGTCGCCCTGCGCCGAGGAACGCGGGTGCCTGTCGGCGAGGCGGAACTGGTCGTCGAGGTCACGTCTCGGAGCAACGCCAATCACGACCGCATCAAGAAAGCCCACGGTTACGCCGTGGGAGGCGTGCCCTTCTACCTTCTCCTGGATCCCTGGCACTCGGGTCGTCCCACGGCGACGCTCTACGGCGAGCCGCAGAGGGGAACGTATCGGGTACTCGCATCAGTCGAGTACGGCGAGGAGCTGAAGCTCCCCGAGCCGTTCAAACTGGTTCTCGACACCAGCATGTTCCCCTGCAACTGACCGGCCGTCACCCCAACAGCGCCGCGACCACCACCAGCACCGGCACCGACAGGATCGTCGACAGCAGGATGGACTCGCGGGCCAGTGACTCGCCGACGCGGTAGCGGCTCGCGTAGGTGAACAGGTTCTGGGCGGCGGGCAGGGCCGAGGTCACCACCACGTCCAGCAGAGGTGCCCCGCTCAGGCTGAAGACGCCCGCCGCCAGGGCCCAGGCCGCCAGCGGCTGGCCCGCCGACTTCAGGGCCACGGCGAGCAGCACCAGCCGCCGGTCGCTGCCCCGGCCGGGCGCCGCGCTGCCGCGCAGGGAGATGCCGTAGGCCAGCAGGACGGCCGGGACCGACATGTTGCCGATCAGGGTGATCGGGTCCATGACCGGACCGGGCAGCCGCAGGCCGGTCGCCGAGACCAGGACCCCGCCCAGGGAGCCCACCGCGATCGGGTTGCGCAGCGGGGTGAGCAGGCGTCGCCACAGGGAGCCCTTCCCGCCCGGCCCGGAGAGGTCGAGCACCGTCAGGGCGATGGGCGTGACCATGATCTGCTGGAACAGCAGGACCGGGGCCACCAGGGACGCGTCGCCCAGGACGTACACGGCGATCGGGATGCCGAGGTTGCCGGAGTTGACATAGCTGGAGCACAGCGCACCGATCGTGGTGCGGCCCACACCCCAGCGCCGCACCGCGCCGAACGCCACGAAGACACCCGCCGCGGCGGCCGTGCTCATCGCCGTCACCAGTAGCCGGCTGGAGAAGATCACCGACAGGTCGGCCCGCGCGAGCGTCGTGAACAGCAGGGCAGGGGAGGCCACGTGGAAGGCCAGCCTGGTCAGCACCTCGCGGCCCTGGTCGCCGAGGGAGCCGCGGCGCCCGATCACGTAGCCGACGCCGATCACCACCGCGATCACCGCGAACCCGCTCAGCACTCCCCGCACTCGGCCTCCCTCGCGGGCAGGTGGCCGTCGGGTATCCAGGGCGGTGCTGATCCATGGGGCATACGGACACCCTCCGGGGAGGGCGGTGAGCGGGTCAATGTGATCTTCGGGCGGTCCTTTGGCCCCCGGTTCGCGATGAGTTGGGGGCGGTCGCACGGTCTACAGACCGTGGATGCCAGGACACCTGCCGTGCTCGTGCTCGCCGGCCCCGTCACCCGGGACGAGGTGGCGGGGCTGTGCGCGGACGTGCGGGCCCTGCTGGAGGACACCCGGGGCGGAGTCGTGGTGTGCGACGTCGGGGGTCTTGGACCGCCGGGGCTCGGCGTGGTCGACCTGCTGGCGCGGCTCCAGCTCACCGCCCGGCGGGCCGGCGGCCGGATCCGGCTGCGCGACCCGGATCCGGAGCTAGAGGCCCTCCTCGCACTGGTCGGCCTCTCCTTCGAGACGGAGCGGCAACCCGAACAGTGGGAACCACCGCTGGGTGTCGAGGAAGCAGTGGAACCCGGTGATCCGGCCTTCTGACGTCTCCAGGACCTGGACCGCCCACGCGGTGAAGCCGCCCTGCTCCGGGTCCGGCTTGTACTGGGCGAAGCCCGGCAGCCCGTTGGCCCGTATCGGCAGCAGCCGGGAGCCCGCGCAGGCCGCGCCCAGTGTCGTCATGAAGCCCGTGATGTCAAAGGGGCCCGTCAGCCACAGGTCGAACGGCGGCATCGTCATCACCGCGTCCTCGTGCAGCAGCGCGGTCAGCTCCGCCATGTCGTACCCCTCGAAGGCCTTCACATAGCGCTCCAGGAGCCTTTGCTGGGCCTCGTCCAGCGGGTCCGACACAGCCGCCTCGGCGGCCCTGTCGCGCCGCTCGGCGAGCGTGGCGCGGGCCCGCTGCAGGGCGCTGTTGACCGAGGCGACCGACGTGCCCAGCAACTCGGCGACCTCGCTCGCGCGCCAGGCCAGCACCTCGCGCAGGATCAGCACGGCCCGCTGCTTGGGCGGCAGCTGCTGCAACGCGGCCATGAAGGCGAGCCGCACCGACTCCTTGGTGACGGCCGCCTCCGCCGGATCCTCGACCGCCGGCAGCACCCGGGCGTCAGGCATCGGCTCCAGCCATGTGTGGTCGGGGCGCGGGGACAGCGCCGCGCGGGACAGCGGCGTGGACTCGGTCAGGTCCATCGGGCGGGCCCGCTTGCCGCCCGCCGCCAGCATGTCCAGGCAGACGTTCGTCGCGATGCGGTAGAGCCAGGAGCGGAGGCTGGAGCGCCCCTCGAACTTCTCGTAGCCCCGCCAGGCGCGCACGAGGGTGTCCTGGACCGCATCCTCCGCCTCGAAGGACGAGCCGAGCATGCGGTAGCAGTAGCCGGTCAGCTCGACCCGGTACCGCTCCAGTCGCTCGTCGAGGCCCGCCGTCGCCGTCGTACCGTTTCCCATCGTCCACCCGCCCTGTGGCCGTCCCGTCCGGTGCGCGTCGTCGCGCCCAGCACTTCGGAAGCTACCGCGGCCCACTGACAGCGGCCGCCGACGCGAGCGAAACAGCAGGTGAGGGGATTTAGGGTCTTTCGTTTGGATCAGACCCCGCGAGCCCGGCCTGATCCAAACGAAAGACCCTAGGCGGGTACCGGCGTTCGCCGCGCCGCGACCCGCGCCGCCCGCGACCCGAGCGCCGTGATCGTCACGACGCCCAGGACGGCCAGCAGGCCGACGCCGACCGTTCCCGCCCAGCCCTGCGCGTGGAAGGCCATGGCGCCCACCGTGCTGCCCACGCTGGAGCCGACGTAGTAGGCGGACTGGTAGAGGGCCGAGGCCTGGGCGCGGCCGTGCGTCGCCGTCCGGCTGACCGCCGAGGAGGCGACCGCGTGACCGGCGAAGAAGCCCGCGGTGATCAGGACCAGGCCCAGCAGGACCAGCGCGACCGAGTCCAGCAGGGAGACCAGCAGACCCGCCGCCGTCGTGGCACCCGCCAGGTACAGGGCGCCCCTGCGGCCCAGGCGGCCCACCAGTCGGCCCGCCGTCGACGCCGACACCGTGCCCACCAGGTACACCAGGAAGATCGAGCCGATGATGCCCTGCGGCAGGGAGAAGGGGGCCTCGGTCAGGCGGTAGCCGATCACCGTGTAGACGCCGCCGAACACCGTCATGAACAGCGCGCCGATCACGTACAGGCGGCGCAGCAGCGGATCGGCGAGGTGGTCGCGGACCGAGCGCGCGAGGACCCGGGGGCGCAGCGAGCCCGCCCTGAAGTGCCGCGGCGTGGGAAGCAGCAGGCGGAAGGCCACCGCGCAGCCCACCGCGATCACCCCGACCACGCCGACGGCCACCCGCCAGCCCCACTCCTGGGCGACCCAGCCGGTGATGACCCGGCCGCTCATGCCGCCCACGCTGTTGCCGGCCACGAACAGGCCGATCGCCGTGACCAGGGCCCGGGGCCGGACCTCCTCCGCCAGATACGCCTGCGCCGAGGCCGGCAGCCCGGCGAGGGCCGCGCCCTGGAGTCCCCGCAGCACGACCAGCGCGCCCAGCGACGGCGCGAACGGCACCAGCAGACCGACGACCACCGCGACCGCCAGCGAGGCCGTCATGACCGTACGCCGCCCGAAACGCTCCGAGAGCGCGCTCGCCGGGAGCACGAACAGCGCCAGGCCGCCCGTCGCGGCGGCCACGGTCCAGCTCGCCTCGCTCGCCGCCACGTGGAAGTCGCCGGAGATCAGCGGCAGCAGGGCCTGGGTGGAGTACAGCAGCGCGAAGGTGGCGACACCCGCGAGGAACAGGGCGAGGCTCATCCGGCGGTAGCCGGGGCCGCCCGGAGTCATACGGGAGTCGGAGTCGGGGACTGAGGCGACGGCGCCCACGGTGGTGAGCGCCCCGGTATCGGCGGGAGTCATACAGCGACCGTAGGAACGCCCGCACTCATCCGTCCAATGCACGGACTCGGCATAATCGTTCCCATGGTGCATCAGCCGAGGTCGCAGCCCCGCCTGTCACAGACCGGTGACACAGAAGACATCGTCGCGTTGCTGGCGCCCCGCCTCGCGCACTTCGCCGGCGTGGCCCGCACCGAGCACGTCACCCGGGCCGCACAGGAGATGCGGGTCCCGCAGTCGACGCTCTCGCGGTCCATGGTCCGGCTGGAGCAGGACCTCGGCGTCGACCTCTTCGCCCGCCGGGGCCGCACGGTCTCCCTGACCCCCGCCGGCCGCGCCTTCCTCACCTCCGTGGAACGCGCCCTCGCCGAGATCGAGCGCGCCGCCGACGAGGTGCGCGCCGACGCCGACCCGGCCACCGGCAAGGTCGCCTTCGGCTTCCTGCACACCATGGGCGCCGAGACCGTACCCGGCCTCATCCACGCCTTCCGCGCCGACCACCCCCGGGTCCGCTTCAGCCTCGTGCAGAACTACGGTGAGGCCATGCTGGAGGGACTGCGGGCGGGGGAGCTCGACCTCTGTCTGACGTCCCCGGTGCCGGACGCCCCCGACCTGGTCGCCCGCCGCCTCGACGAGCAGAAGCTGCGCCTGGTCGTCCCCGCCGACCACCGGCTCGCCGCCCGCCGCCGCATCCGGCTGGCCGAGGCCGCCGAGGAGTCCTTCGTGACCCTGGAACCCGGTTACGGCCTGCGGCGCATCACCGACGCCCTGTGCCGGGAGGCGGGCTTCACCCCGCGGGTCGCCTTCGAGGGCGAGGAGGCCGAGACCCTGCGCGGCCTGGTCGCGGCGGGCCTCGGAGTCGCCCTGCTGCCCCCGCCGGCCTTCCCCCGGCCCGGAGTCGCCGAACTGACGGTGACGGCCCCGCGCGCGGTCCGGGAGATCGGCGTGGCATGGCTGGCGGGCCACCCGGACACCCCGCCGGTGGCGGCCTTCAAGAAGTTCCTGCTCGCCAAGCGCGGCACGCTGCTCCCCGCCTGAGCGCGAAGGACCCTACCGCCGCAGCGTCCTGCCGAACCCGGCCGCCAGCGGCATCCGCAACCCCAGGGGCGGCGGAGCCGCCAGCGCGTCCTGCACCGGCCGCGAGAACACCCGCCCGAACAGGGAGCCCATGACGAAGTCCGCGGTGAGCGCGAGGACTTCGTCCCGGTACTGACGCAACCCGTGCCCGTCGGCGTGCACTTCGAACCGGCAGACGTCCCGGTTGGCCTTCTTCGCCCGCTCGGCGAACCGGAAGGACAGCTCGGGATCGGCCCGTTCGTCGTTCGTGCCGTGCACGATCAGCACCCGGCGCCCGGCGAGCTGCCTGACCGGTTCGGGCGTGGCCGCCACGTCCGCCTCCGGCAGCCAGGGGGCTATGGCCACCACGGAGTTGACGGTCTCGTGCCCGGCGGCGTGCAGCGCCGCCCGGCCGCCCATGTCGAGGCCGGCCAGGCACACCGGCACGTCCCCGTAGCGCCGTACGACCTCCTCGACGGCCCACGCCGCGTCGCGGGCCTGATGCGCCTCGTCGCCGTTCCAGCCGCGGTAGCGGTAGTGCACCACGTGCACGGCCAGGCCCTCCGAGCGCCCCGCACCGGCCAGTCGGCGCCCCAACGCGCGCACCGAGGCGGCCGCCCGCACCGGCGAGGGCCTGCGGGTGGACACCTCCTGGCCGCCGGGGAGCAGCAGCACCGCTCCGCTCACCGTCGCCGGCTCCGGGCCGAGCGTCCTCCCCAGCCGGGCCGTGCGAACCGGCGTCGCTTGGTGTGCCATCAGATTCCTTTCGGGCGGACCGCCGGCTTCGGCCGGTTGGGGAATCGAGGCCGCGATTGCGCTGCAGAGCAGCGTGGCATCCAACCCCGAATATGACCAACCGTCAAAAGTGGTAGCGTTTTGGTCGTGGCTAGAGGTGACCGCCGGGAGTCGCTGAACCTTCGCGTGCCCCCGGATTTGAAGCGACAGGTCGAGGAGTATGCCCACCGGTCGGGCATCTCGCTCAACGCTGCTGCGTGCGTTCTCCTCGCCGAAGCCCTGCGCCTTGAGCGGAGGCGCAGGGGGTGATCCGCGCGTACAAGTTCCTCCTGCGTCCCACCCTGCGTCAGGCGGCCTCGCTGGCTGAGATGTTGCGAGACCACTGCTCCCGGTACAACGGCGCATTGCAGGAGCGTCGGGACGCCTACCGGCACGCCTCGAAAACCACCGTTCGGTAGGGCGACCAGTCCGCCCAGCTCAAGGAGATTCGGGCATTCGACCCGGAGCGTCAGGGCCGCTGGTCGTGCTCCTCCCAACAGGCCACCCTGCGGCGGCTGGACAAGGCGTTCGCCGCGTTTTTCCGCCGAGTGAAGGCCGGGCAGATTCCCGGCTACCCACGGTTTAAGGGTGTCGGACACTTCGACACCGTTGTGTTCCCGAAGGACGGAGACGGCTGCCGCTGGGACTCCACCCCGCACGATCCGCAGACCCGCGTCCGCCTTCAGAGCGTCGGGCACGTTCGCGTGCACCAGCACCGGCCCGTGAAGGGTCGTGTGAAGACGATCGCGATCAAGCGGGAGGGTAACCGCTGGTACGTACTCCTGTCCTGCGACGACGTGCCTGCTGAGCTCCTGCCGCCCAGCGGTGCCGTGGTCGGCATCGACATGGGTACCGTGCACTTCCTGACCACCTCGGACGGTGTACACGTCGCCAACCCGAGGTTCCTCAACGCGATGGCCGAGGACCTGGCCGAGGCCCAACGGCACCTTGCCACGTTCCCCAAGTGCACCCGGCGGCGCACCAAGAAGCATCGCGCCGCCGCTCGAAAGGTGGCCAAGCTCCACGCGAAGATCCGCAGGCAGCGCGTCGACTTCCACCACAAGACCGCGAACGCGCTGATCCGCGACCACGATGTGGTTGCGCACGAGCGGCTCAACACTGCTGGCATGACGAAGGCGCCAGCGCCCAGGCCCGACCCCGAGGCGCCTGGCGCCTTCCTGTCGAACGGCGCCGCCGCGAAGGCCGGGCTCAACCGCAGCATCCTGGACGCGGGCTGGGGGCAGTTCCTGACGATCCTGGCGAACAGGGCTGAAAGTGCCGGTCGCCTCGTGATCGGAGTGGACGCCCGCAACACCTCCCGCACGTGCCCGGCGTGTGGGCATGTCGCAAAGGAGAACCGCGTCACCCAAGCGAAGTTCCAGTGCGCGGCGTGCGGCTTCACCGCCAACGCTGACCGCGTCGGCGCGACGAACGTCCTCAACAGGGCCGGGCTGGTCCTCTGCGACGTGGCCTAGCCGCCGTTGCAGGGAGCCCGCGCGTTCACGCGTGGGTGGAGTCACGACAGAACAGTGTCAGAAGCACCGGTGTACGCCACCCGTCCGGGCGGTCACCGTTACATATCGACGGATGTGTACACCCGATTATCTACGCGCGTAGGAGTCGGAGTGCCGAAAGGAGTTAGAGTGCCGAAATGACGAGCCAGACTGCCCACCGGGGGGACACCCCGAGCTCGGACCAGATCCGCCGGGCGCCCAAGGTTCTGCTCCACGACCACCTCGACGGCGGGCTCCGCCCGGGAACCGTCGTCGACCTGGCCCGCACGTCGGGCTACTCCGCACTCCCCGAGACCGACCCGGACAAGCTCGGCCTGTGGTTCGGGGAGGCCGCCGACTCCGGCTCCCTGGAACGGTATCTGGAGACCTTCTCGCACACCGTCGGCGTGATGCAGACCCGCGACGCCCTCGTCCGGGTCGCCCGTGAGTGCGCCGAGGACCTGGCCGAGGACGGCGTCGTCTACGCCGAGGTGCGCTACGCCCCCGAGCAGCACCTGGAGGGCGGGCTGAGCCTGGAGGAGGTCGTCGAGGCCGTCAACGAGGGCTTCCGCGAGGGTGAGCGGGCCGCCCTCGAGAACGGTCGGCGGATCCGGGTCGGCGTCCTGCTGACCGCGATGCGGCACGCGGCCCGCGCCCTGGAGATCGCCGAACTGGCCAACCGCTACCGGGACTCGGGCGTGGTGGGCTTCGACATCGCGGGCGCCGAGGCCGGTTACCCGCCCACCCGGCACCTGGACGCCTTCGAGTACCTGAAGCGGGAGAACAACCACTTCACGATCCACGCCGGCGAGGCCTTCGGGCTGCCGTCCATCTGGCAGGCGCTCCAGTGGTGCGGCGCGGACCGGCTGGGCCACGGCGTGCGCATCATCGACGACATCCAGGTCCACGAGGACGGCACGGTCGAACTGGGGCGGCTGGCCTCCTACGTCCGTGACAAGCGCATCCCGCTGGAGTTGTGCCCGAGTTCCAACCTCCAGACCGGGGCGGCGCCCTCGTACGCCGAGCACCCGATCGGACTGCTGCGCCGGCTCCACTTCCGCGCCACGGTCAACACGGACAACCGCCTCATGTCCCACACCAGCATGAGCCGGGAGTTCGAGCGGCTGGTCGAGGCGTTCGGATACACGCTCGACGACATCCAGTGGTTCTCCGTCAATGCGATGAAATCAGCATTCATTCCTTTCGATGAACGACTGGCGATGATCAATGACGTGATCAAGCCCGGATATGCGGCGCTGAAATCCGAATGGCTGTTCCAGCAGACGGCGTCCACCAGGGGTTTCTCGGCCTCGGAAGGCTGATCTGCGGATTCGGGAACACATGTGGGCCGCAGATTCCGTACGTATTTCGATGTTTGCGGCGGGTGGCTCGGCATGCTTACGGTCGTGAACCGCTCGGTTCCCTGTCTTCCACCCAAGGACGCGTTTTCATGAAGCAGTCTGCCGCCAAGTCCCTCGGTGTCGCCGCCCTCGGCGCGGCCTTCGCCGCCGCCGGCGCGGGCGCCGCGAACGCCGCGCCGGCCCTGCCGGACGCCGGCCAGGCACTCGGCACCGTCAGCAAGGCGCTCCCGACGGAGAACGTCACCCGCACGCTGCCCGGGGCCGGCCCGGCGCTGAACCAGGCCAAGCCCGCGATGCAGTCGGGTCTCGCGGCCGCGCAGCCGGCCGCCCAGGGCCTGCTCCAGAACGGCCCGACCAAGCCGGTCGCCGGTCTGCTCGGCGGACTGCCGGTGCAGGGCCTGCCCACCCACGGCCTGCCGGTGAACGGGCTGCCGCTGGGCTGAGCCGCCTTCCCCCCCGCGGACACCGGCACGGCTGGGGCGCACCTCCTGGTTGCAGGGGGTGCGCCCCAGCCGTGTCTGTGTTTCCTGGTCTCCC
>NZ_JBQRUW010000030.1:0-89008 GCF_052663305.1 Streptomyces cyslabdanicus | reverse complement strand
TTTTCCCCCAGGGGAAAAGAGGGAGGGGGGGGGAGAACTTCTGGGGGAGGGGGGGTGCGCCCCAGCCGTGCCGGTGTCTCCGGGTCTCCGTGTCTCCGGGTTTCCGTGTCCTCGTGTCCCCGTGTCGCGGACTGCGGGTCCGCGGTGTTCACCAACCGCTGCCGGCCGTCTCCTCGGAGGGCAGCAGGATCCACAGCGCGAGGTAGACCAGGAACTGCGGGCCGGGCAGCAGGCAGGACAACACGAAGATCACGCGCATCGTCGTGGCGGAGGTGCCGAAGCGCCGAGCCAGCGCAGCGCACACTCCGCCGAGCATGCGGCCGTGGGTCGGGCGGGCGAGGGCGGTCATGGTCGACTCCTTGGTGGGCTGTCGGTGCGGGGCCGCTCCGTCGGCCGCCCCGTCCGTCTTCCACGTTAGGGAGACGAAGGGGGCAGAGCGTCGCTCCACGGGGCGAGGCCGACCCTGGGAATCGTCGGGGTGCGCCCCTGAGGCGGGTCCTCCGGGCGAGGGGCGGTCCGCTCCCGGCGCTCCGCCCCGCGGCGGAGGCGCGAGCGGCCCGTGGGGACGACCGCGAGGTGGGCGAGGGCCACGCCCACGGAGTTCAGCAGGAGTGTGTCGACGTCCACCACCCGGCCCGGTACGCCCGTCTGGAGCAGGGCGATGCCCAGGGAGACCAGGGTGCCGGCGGCGACCGTGCGGAACAGGGACCCGACCGGGGAGACCTGGAGGCTGCCGTGCGTCATCGGCAGCAGGACACCCAGCGGCGCCAGCAGCGCCAGTCCCTCGCCGATGCGCCGGGCCGCCTCGGGCCAGCCCAGCGCGAGGTCGGCCCGGACGGTGGCGAGCGGACGCAGGTTGGGCGGCGTCACCCAGGGAACGTCCAGTGGACGCAGCGTGAGCCAGGCGACGAGCGCGAGGTGGGCGACGAGGAGGACACCCCCTGTCGCGCGGACGTGGATCGCGGCGCTGCCGCAGCTGGAGCCTTGACGCTGCACGCCACCCAAGACGCGACCCCCGGCACGATCGGTTCCGGCGGGACGGCACACTCCGTGGTGAGTGCCGCGCCACACCCGCGCGTGCCGCCCGTGGGCCCCCGGATTCAGCCGCCGGCCACCTGGGTCGACGGGGGGAGTGTGGTGCCCGGGCGGGAGCGGAGTTCCGCGGTGCACTCGTAGCGGCGCAGGCCCGTGTCGCCCGGGCCGCCCAGGACGACCGAGCCGTCACCCTCGGCGGCGGCCGAGTCGGACAGCGTGCACACGATCTGCGCGAGGGCGTACAGGGCGAGGCCGGCGGGCGCGCTGCTCAGCCGGAGCGTGTCGGCGGGGTCACGGGGACGCGGCCCCTCGACCCTGAGGCCGCCCGGGACGTGCGTGGTGTACCCGGCCTCCTTCTCACCGGCCGACGGCGGCTCGGTGAGCTGGTCGATCAGCGCCTGGGCCACGATCACCCGCCGCCGCGCGTCCGCGGTGCCGTCCGGCACCCGTACCGTACGGTCGACGGCCACCAGCGACGAGCCGCACAACAGGAACACCTGGACGGGCACGCCGCGCGCGGACTGGACGGTCAGGTCGGGCTGGGACAGCGAGCACGGCACGCGGGAGGGCGCGCCGCCGAAGTCCGTGGGCACCTCGGTGGGCCGGATGCCGCACCCGGCGAGCAGCAGGCCCAGGGCGGTCAGCGCCGCCGGCAGCAGTCGGCGCGCGTTCATCGGACCGCTCCCTTCGAGCCGTTGTCCCTGTCCCGCTCGCGCTCGGACCGCTCGCGCTCGGACCGCTCGCGCTCGGACCGCTCGCGCTCGGACTGCTCGCGCTCGGTCCGCTCCGCGAGCGACGAGGCGTCCTGCGGCAGCCGCAACGTGAACACCGCTCCGCCCTCGGGCGAGTTGGCCGCGGTGATGCCGCCGCCGTGGATGTGCGCGTTGTTCAGCGCGATGGACAGTCCCAGGCCGCTGCCCTCGGAGCGCGGCCGGGACGCGCTCGCCTTGTAGAAGCGGTCGAAGACGTGCGGCAGGACGTCCTCGGGGATGCCGGGCCCGTGGTCGCGCACCTCGATGACGATCTCGGCGGGCCCCTGCGCGTCCTCGGCCGACTCGCGCACCGACACCCGCACCGGCGAGCCGCCGTGCTTGAGCGCGTTGCCGATCAGGTTGGCGAGGATGACGTCCAGGCGGCGCGGGTCGAGCCGGGCGTGGATGCCGCGCTCGGCGTCCAGCTCGACGGCGTCCAGCCAGGCGCGGGCGTCGATGCAGGCGGTGATCTGGTCGGCGATGTCGACGTCGTCCAGCACCAGCCGGGCCGTGCCCGCGTCGAAGCGGGTGACCTCCATCAGGTTCTCGACCAGGTCGTTCAGCCGCCGGGTCTCGCTGACGACGAGCCGGACCGCCGGTTCGATCATCGGGTCGATGCCGCCGCCCTCGAATTCCAGCTCCTCTTCGAGGACCTCCGTCACGGCGGTGATGGCGGTCAGCGGCGTACGCAGTTCATGGCTCATGTCCGCGACGAAGCGGCGGGAGGACTCGTCGCGTGCGGCCATGTCGGCGACCCGTTTCTCCAGCGCCTCGGCCGCCTTGTTGAACGTGCGGGACAGGTCGGCGAGTTCGTCGGTGCCGGACACCCGCAGCCGGGTGTCGAGCTTGCCCTCGCCGAGCCGGCGCGCGGCGACTCCCAGCCGGTGCACCGGCTTCAGGACCGTCGTGGCTGCGGCCTGGGCGAGCAGGGCGGCGCCGACGAGCGCCAGGCCGGTGGCGATGCCCAGGGACCAGGCCAGCGAGTTGAGGTCCTTGGCCTCCGGCTCCAGCGACTTGAGCATGTAGCTGGTCGGGCCGCCGCCGATCACCCGGGTGCCGGCCACCAGGTACGGCTGGCCGTGCACGACGATCCGCTGCCAGTACAGGTGGTAGGGCGCCTTGTTGGCGGAGGTGAGCGGCTGCTGCCTGTTCACCGCGGTGCGCAGCGAGGCGGGCACGTCCTCCAGCGAGAAGCCGTTCAGCCCGCCTGAGTTGCCGTACAGCGTTCTGCCGTTCGCGTCCTGGCCGACCAGCAGTACGACGAAGCGCTGGCTGCTGCCTGCCATCTGTCCGGCGGTGTGCTGGAGCTGGTCCTGCGTGGTGTGCACAGGCAGCGCGCCCGCGCGGTTCTGCACCTCCTGCTGGAAGTCGCGCAGCGCCGCGTCCTGGGCGCGGGTGAGCACCGCCTCGCGGTTGAGCCAGTACGCGATCCCGGACGCCGACACGGCCGCGGTCAGCGCGACCAGCGCGAAGACGACGACCAGCCGCAGGCGCAGACTGGTGAACCGCAGCCGGGACAACGTTCCCCTGCGCCCCGATGCCCAGCTCCGGAGTCCGCCGTGCTCGTCGGTCACTGAGGCGCGTCCAGGCGGTAGCCGACCCCGCGCACGGTGCGGATCAGTGTCGGGGACGAGGGCACGTCCTCGACCTTGGCGCGCAGCCGCTGCACACAGGCGTCCACCAGCCGCGAGTCACCGAGGTAGTCGTGCTCCCACACCAGCCGCAGCAGCTGCTGCCGGGACAGCGCCTGACCGGGCCGGCGGCTCAGCTCCAGCAGCAGTCTCAGCTCGGTCGGGGTCAGCTGGAGGTCCTCGCCGTTCTTCGTCACGGTCATCGCCGCCCGGTCGATGACCAGGCTGCCGAAGGTCGCCGCGTCGTTCGCCTCCCGCTCGCCGCGCCGCAGCACGGCCCGGATCCGGGCGTCCAGCACGCGCCCCTGCACGGGTTTGACCACGTAGTCGTCGGCTCCGGACTCCAGTCCGACCACCACGTCGATGTCGTCGCTGCGCGCGGTGAGCAGAATGATCGGCAGCTGGTCCGTGCGCCGGATGCGCCGGCACACCTCGAACCCGTCGATGCCGGGCAGCATCACGTCCAGCACGATCAGGTCCGGCCGCTGCTCGCGCAGCAGCTTCAGACCGTCCTCGCCGCTGGCAGCGGTGGCCACCCGATGCCCCTGGCGCGTCAGTGAGAGCTCCAGGGCCGTCCGGATGGCGTCGTCGTCCTCGATCAGCAACAGGGAAGGCACGGGCTTCATTCTGGCCCATGCGGGGGCGGTGTTTCGACACCCGTACGGCGACCAGCGCCCGGTACCGGGCCGCGCGCCTCTGTGACAGGTCTGTGACAGTCGGCGGACACGGTCATGAAGTGACCACGGCAAGCTCGTCGGCACGGGGCAAGGAAGCAGGACGGAAGACCGGAACTCCACGACGGGGGGCGCGAATGAACACGCTGCACAGCACCAGCCACAGCGCAGTGGTCACGCGTCTGCACGACGTGGCCCGGTCTCCGGAGAAGTCCGGTGCCGTGAGCGGGCGGGGGTGCGCTCGCGGCACCGGGCGTCAGCACACCGCACATGCGCAGCAGGGTCTTCAGCCGTGCATGACGGTGGTTGACGCGAACACGGGGGAAGAAGCGGGGGAAACACCGGGGGAAATACACGGGGGAACCGCGTACGGGGAGGGCTCGGGGGAGCGCCGCACGCCGACGGGGACGCTGGACGCCGAAGCGGCGTTCACCGCCTACGTCCAGGAGCGCCGCGCCTCCCTGTACGCAACCGCCTACCACCTCACCGGCGACCGCTTCGAGGCCGAGGACCTGCTGCAGAGCGCGCTGTTCTCGACCTACCGGGCGTGGGACCGGATCAGTGACAAGGCGGCTGTCGGCGGATATCTCCGCCGCACCATGACCAACCTGCACATCAGCGCCTGGCGGCGCCGCAAGCTCAACGAGTACCCGACCGAGGAACTGCCGGAGGCGCCCGGCGACACGGACGCCATGCGCGGCACCGAGCTGCGCACCGTCCTGTGGCAGGCGCTGGCCCGGCTGCCGGAGCTCCAGCGCACCATGCTGGTCCTGCGCTACTACGAGGGCCGTACGGACCCGGAGATCGCGGACGTCCTCGGCATCAGTGTCGGCACGGTGAAGTCCAGCATCTGGCGGTCCCTGCGCCGGCTGCGTGATGACGAGGTCCTCAGCTTCGGCCGTGACCGTGAGGAGTCCTTCGGCGAGCTCGTCGCCTGAACCGACCGAAGGGCAGGGGGACCCCGGGGAACCGGGGGAAGGAAAGACGGGGAACCCGGGGGTAACGGGGACTCCGGAGACCGGGGGAACACGGGGGAAGTACGGGGGACACGGGGGACACGGGGGATACGGGGGAACACCACGGGGGAGCGTGGGGGAGCACCAAGGGAGCGGGACTGGAGGACCGGGGGGTCTGTCCAGTCCCGCTTTCGCGTGTTTCACGCGCGTCGAGGTGCGAGGGGGCGTACGGGGTGCGAGAGGGGCGTACGCGGTGCGTGCGAGGTGCGTATGCACCCGCATCCCGTACGCCCCCGTCCCGTGCGCCGGTTACGCGGCCGTCCGCGTCTGCGCCTGCCGTCCCGCCGCCGCGGCGGCCAGCCGGCCGAGGGCCTCGTCCCGGTCGCAGGCGTGGGCGCCCAGCGCGACCTGACGGGCGACGATCGACCGCTCGGCGCGCATCAGCCGCCAGCCCCGGCGCAGCAGGAACGGCACCGACTTGCGGCCCTCCTTCAGGTCCCGCGCGAAGCGCCGCCGGAAGGTCGTGACCGGCCCGCGGTTCAGGCACAGCGCGTCGGCCAGGACGCCGAGTTCCCGGCAGCGCGCCACGATCTCGGCGGCGAAGACGCCCTCGGCGATGAACAGCGGGGTGCGGCCGATGTGCAGCGTGTCCTCGCCGGTACGGGCGCTCAGCGAGATGTCGTACACCGGCACGCTCGTGGTGCCCGTCGCGCACAGCCGGCCGATCGCCGCGACCGCGACGTCCGCGTCCCACGAGCCGGGGTGGTCCCAGTCGATGTCCGAACTCCCCGCCACCAGCGGCAGGGTCGGGTCCCCGGCCTCCTTGTAGAAGTCGTCGAGGCGCAGCACGGGCAGTCCGGAGCGGGCGGCGACCAGGGACTTGCCCGAGCCCGAGGGGCCGCACAGCAGCACGACGCGGGCGGGAGACGCGGGATGAAGGCTCACGGAACACCAGTTTGACGCATGGTGGCCCGCCTGTTGACCCCGCGGGTCGGCTTTGGAACGTGGCTTACGTCTCAACTACCGTGTGCACTGTTCTCGTTACCCAGCGCAGCAGAAGGTGGCATCAGCAATGGCACGACACGCGTCCCTCCCCCGCTCCACCGCCCGGCGCGCCCTGGTCGCCGTCGCGACCGCCGGGGCCGCCCTGGGCGTGGGCGCGTCGGCGGCGTCGGCGGAGATCCTCCCGGGCGGCGGTGAGGGCCACCTGCTCAGTTCCCTCGGCCGGGCTGACACGCAGTCGGGTGTGCGGGCGCTGACGGGCGCGGTCGGCCACACCACCGGAACGGTCACGGCCCTCAAGCCCAACCCGCTCGCGGGCACCGGCGTGGACCCGCTCGACAACGGCGTCGGCACCCAACTCGCCGACTTCCGGCCCGTCAGCTCGAAGATGCTCACCGGCCCGGTGGCCCAGGCCCCGTCGGTGGGCGCCGTGCCGGTCGTCGGCGGGCTGCTCGGGTCGGTGCGCTGACCAGAGCGCGCGCGCCGACCCGAGCGCACGCGGAGAGCCGCGCCTCCCCCGGACGGAGGGGAGACGCGGCTCTCGTCCGTGTGGGGCGCCGTGGTCGGGCGCCCCGGGCCGCTCAGTACGACGAGCCGGAGGCGCCCAGGGAACCCGTGGGGTGCCAGACCGTCTTGGTCTCCAGGAAGGCCGTCATGCGGTCGATGCCCGGCGTCGCGGCGAAGTCCACAGGCTGTGGACGAAGGACGCGCTTGAGGTTGTCCGCCGCCGCGATCTCCAGTTCCTTCGCCAGCGCCTCGTCGGCGCCGGTCAGGTCGATCGCGTTGACGTCCTGGTGCGCGGCCAGCGGCGCGGCGATCTCCGCCGTACGGCCGGACAGGATGTTGACGACGCCGCCGGGCAGGTCGGAGGTGGCCAGCACCTCGCCCAGCGATAGCGCCGGAAGCGGGGCGTTCTCGCTCGCGATCACCACGGCCGTGTTGCCGGTCGCGATCACAGGGGCGATCACCGAGACCAGGCCCAGGAAGGACGACTCCTGCGGGGCGAGGACCGCGACCACGCCCGTCGGCTCGGGGGAGGAGAGGTTGAAGAAGGGGCCCGCCACCGGGTTGCCGCCGCCGACCACCTGGGCGATCTTGTCGGTCCAGCCCGCGTACCAGACCCAGCGGTCGATCGCCGCGTCGACCTGCGCGGCCGCCTTGGTCTTGGACAGGCCCTCGGCCTCGGCGACCTCGCGCACGAACTGCTCGCGGCGGCCCTCCAGCATCTCCGCGATGCGATAGAGGATCTGGCCCCGGTTGTAAGCGGTCGCGCCGGACCACGCCCCGAACGCCTTGCGCGCGGCGACGACCGCGTCACGGGCGTCCTTGCGGGACGACAGCGGTGCGTTCGCCAGCCAGTTGCCCTTGGAGTCGCTCACCTCGTACACCCGGCCGCTCTCGGAACGCGGGAACTTGCCGCCCACGTACAGCTTGTAGGTCTTGAGGACCGAAAGCCGCCGTTCGGTCGTCGCCCCAGACTTCTCGGACTTCTCAGACATCGAGGTACGCCTCCAGGCCGTGGCGGCCGCCCTCGCGGCCGAAGCCCGACTCCTTGTAACCGCCGAACGGCGAGGTCGGGTCGAACTTGTTGAACGTGTTGGACCAGATCACGCCCGCGCGGAGCTTGCTCGCCACCGCCAGGATGCGCGAGCCCTTCTCGGTCCAGATGCCCGCCGACAGGCCGTACTGCGTGTTGTTGGCCTTGGCCACGGCCTCCTCAGGGGTGCGGAAGGTCAGCACGGACAGCACCGGGCCGAAGATCTCGTCGCGGGCGATGGTGTGGGCCTGGGTGACGCCGGTGAACAGCGTCGGGGCGAACCAGTAGCCGGACGAGGGGAGTTCGCAGGCCGGGGACCAGCGCTCGGCGCCCTCGGCCTCGCCCTTCTCGGTGAGCGCGGTGATCCGGGCCAACTGCTCGGCGGAGTTGATCGCGCCGATGTCGGTGTTCTTGTCCAGCGGGTCGCCGAGGCGGAGCGTGGACAGCCGGCGCTTGAGCGAGTCCAGCAGCTCGTCCTGGATCGACTCCTGCACCAGCAGCCGCGAGCCCGCGCAGCAGACCTGGCCCTGGTTGAAGAAGATGCCGGTCACGATGCCCTCGACGGCCTGGTCGATCGGGGCGTCGTCGAAGACGATGTTGGCGCCCTTGCCGCCCAGTTCGAGGGTGACCTTCTTGCGGGTGCCCGCGACCGTGCGGGCGATCGCCTTGCCGACGGCCGTGGAGCCGGTGAAGGCGACCTTGTTCACGTCCGGGTGCGCGACCAGCGCGGCGCCCGCGTCACCGTAGCCGGGGACGATGTTGACCACGCCCTTGGGCAGGCCCGCCTGGCGGCAGATGTCCGCGAAGAACAGTGCCGACAGCGGAGTGGTCTCCGCCGGCTTGAGCACGACCGTGTTGCCGGTGGCCAGCGCCGGGGCGATCTTCCAGGCCAGCATCAGCAGGGGGAAGTTCCAGGGGATGACCTGGCCGGCCACGCCGAGCGGCCGGGGGTTCGCCCCGAATCCCGCGTGGTCCAGCTTGTCGGCCCAGCCCGCGTAGTAGAAGAAGTGCGCGGCGACCAGGGGCAGGTCGGCGTCGCGGGTCTCCCTGATCGGCTTGCCGTTGTCCAGCGTCTCCAGGACCGCCAGCTCACGGCTGCGCTCCTGGACGATGCGGGCGATGCGGAAGAGGTACTTGGCACGCTCGGAGCCGGGCAGCGCCGACCACGTCGCGAAGGCCTTGCGGGCGGCCTTCACCGCGCGGTCGACGTCCGCCTCGCCGGCCTGGGCGACCTCGGAGAGCACCTCCTCGGTGGAGGGGCTGACCGTCTTGAAGACCCGGCCGTCGGCCGCGTCGGCGAACTCGCCGTCGATGAACAGGCCGTAGGACGGTGCGATGTCGACGATCGAGCGGGACTCGGGCGCCGGTGCGTATGCGAAGGGGGAAGGCACGTTTTCCGTGTTCATGGGGTTCATGGGGTTCTCAGTCCACCGTCACGTAGTCGGGGCCGGAGTAGCGGCCGGTGGCCAGCTTCTGACGCTGCATCAGCAGGTCGTTCAGGAGCGAGGAGGCGCCGAAGCGGAACCAGTGGTTGTCCAGCCAGTCACCGCCGGCGGTCTCGTTGACCAGGACGAGGAACTTGATCGCGTCCTTGGAGGTGCGGATGCCGCCGGCCGGCTTCACGCCGACCTGCACGCCGGTCTGCGCCCGGAAGTCACGGACGGCCTCCAGCATGAGCAGCGTGTTGGCCGGGGTGGCGTTGACGGCGACCTTGCCGGTGGAGGTCTTGATGAAGTCGGCGCCCGCCAGCATGCCGAGCCAGCTCGCGCGGCGGATGTTGTCGTACGTCGACAGCTCGCCGGTCTCGAAGATGACCTTCAGGCGCGCGGAGGTCCCGCAGGCCTCCTTGACCGCGACGATCTCGTCGTACACCTTCAGGTACTTGCCCGCGAGGAACGCTCCGCGGTCGATGACCATGTCGATCTCGTCGGCGCCCGCGGCGACCGCCTCGCGCACGTCCGCCAGCTTGACGCCCAGCGGCGCCCGGCCGGCCGGGAAGGCGGTGGCGACCGAGGCGACCTTCACGGTCGAGCCGGCCACGGCCTGCTTCGCGGTGGCCACCATGTCGGGGTACACGCAGACCGCGGCCGTCGAGGGGGCCGTACGGTCCGTCGGGTCGGGGAGGACCGCCTTGGCGCCGAGCGCCCGGACCTTGCCCGGGGTGTCCGCGCCTTCCAGCGTCGTCAGGTCGACCATCGAGATGGCGAGGTCGATCGCGTACGCCTTCGCGGTGGTCTTGATGGAACGGGTGCCGAGCGAGGCGGCGCGCGCCTCCAGGCCGACCGCGTCGACGCCGGGCAGCCCGTGCAGGAAGCGGCGCAGTGTGCTGTCGGACGCGGTGACGTCAGCGAGAGGGGGTGCAGTGGTGGGCATGGTCACCAGACGAGCATATCTACGCGCGTAGCGGCTGTACACCCCCGGGACTCGTCTTGTGACCCTGAAGGTGACCGTGCGGTGACCCTCCCGTGCTCCGGCACCGCGGATGAGGGCTCCCGCGCACGTCGGGCAGAATCGGGGCCATGACGACGCCCGAGCACGAGCCCCCCGCGCCGCAGCCCGCCTCCCCCGAGTACGAGGACCGGGTCCACCGGTCGTCCGCAGGCATCGCGGGCGGTGTCCTGCTGCTCGCCATCATCGGGTGGCTGGGCATCGACGCGATGGTCGTCGGGGAGGGCCGCACCCCGTGGCTGGCGCTGGCCGGGATGATCCTCGCGGTGCCGCTCGTGGTGGCCTTCACCCTGCGGCCCGCCGTGTACGTCAGCCGTGACCGGCTGCGCGTCCGCAACCCCTTGCGCGTGATCGTGCTGCCCTGGGGCCAGGTCGCCGGGCTGCGCTCCGGCTACTCGAACGAGGTGCTGGACCGGTCCGGCACCAAGTACCAGCTGTGGGCCGTGCCGGTCTCGCTGCGGGGGCGCAAGCGGGCCGCCCGCCAGGAGGCGCGGGCCGCCGCCAGGGGCGAGCGGGTCGCGGGGGCGGGCGGGCGCGCCGGCGGCGCCTTCGGGTTCGGCGGGCCGGGCCGCGGGCAGGCCGCGGGCGGCGACGGGCCCGTCCGCGTGGCCGGCGACCAGTTCATGGACGACCTGCGCGAGCTGCGGGACACCCGGGAGAACGCCGAGACGGCCCAGGGCGAGGTGACGGTCCGCTGGGCGTACGAGATCGTGGGTCCGGCGCTGGCCGGCGCGGTGCTGCTGGCGATCCTGATCGCGCTGGGCTGACGCACGCGGCGGCACGCCGTCACGGCGGTACCTCTCTCGCCGGCACGTCGGTACGCCACCACCGGCACCTCCCCCCGCCGATACGTCGGTACGGCTGGTACGTCTCCCCGTGGTGCGGGCAGCGCGTCCGTGGGCCGGGCCGCATGGGCCGGCCGGAACGGGAACGGGTGTCCCTCCGTCGGAGGGACACCCGTTCCTTTTCGCTGCGGGCGGACGCCCGTCTGCGCCGCGGGTCAGATGCCCGCCGCGGCCGACAGGTCCCGCTTGATCGACGCCAGGAGGGCGTCGGCCTCGGCGCGGGCCGCGGGGAGGCCGGCGTGGTCGCCGACCGGGATCACGACCTCCAGGTAGCACTTCAGCTTGGGCTCCGTGCCGCTGGGGCGGACGATGACGCGGGCGCCGTCGAGGGTGTAGCGCAGGCCGTCCGTGGGGGGCAGCCGGTCCGTGCCCCGGGTGAGGTCCTCGGAGCGGGTGACGGGCAGGCCCGCGAGCGCGGTCGGGGGCTGCTCGCGCAGGCGGCGCATCGCGTCGGCGATCAGCGAGAGGTCCTCGACGCGGACCGAGAGCTGGTCGGTGGCGTGCAGGCCGTGCTCGACGGCGAGGTCGTCCAGCAGGTCGAGCAGGGTGCGGCCCTCCTCCTTGAGCCGGGAGGCCAGCTCGGTGATCAGGAGCGCGGCGGTGATGCCGTCCTTGTCGCGTACGCCGTCGGGGTCGACGCAGTAGCCCAGGGCCTCCTCGTAGCCGTAGCGCAGCCCCTCCGCGCGGGCGATCCACTTGAAGCCGGTGAGCGTCTCCTCGTGGCGCAGGCCCGCCTTCCGGGCGATGCGGCCGAGGAGGGAGGAGGAGACGATCGACTCCGCGAAGGTGCCGGTCACGCCGCGGGAGACCAGGTGGGCGGCGAGCAGGGCACCCACCTCGTCGCCGCGCAGCATGCGCCAGTCGGCGCCCTGCCTGACGGCCACCGCGCAGCGGTCGGCGTCCGGGTCGTTGGCGATGACCAGGTCCGGGTCGCTCGCATGGGCCGTGGCGAACGCCAGGTCCATCGCGCCGGGCTCCTCCGGGTTGGGGAAGGCGACGGTCGGGAAGTCCGGGTCCGGCTCGGCCTGTTCGGCGACCAGGGTCGGGGCCGGGAAGCCGGCCCGGGCGAACGCGGCGAGGAGGGTGTCCTTGCCGACGCCGTGCATCGCCGTGTAGACGGTGCGGGCCGTGCGGGGCGAGCCGGGGGCGAGGACCGCGTCCGTACGGGCCAGGTAGGCCTCCAGGACGGAGTCGTCGAGGACCTCCCAGCCGGAGTCCGGGCGCGGCACCGCGGTGAGCGTGGTGATCGCGTCGATCTCGGCGGCGATCCCGGCGTCCGCCGGCGGCACGATCTGGGAGCCGTCGCCCAGGTAGACCTTGTAGCCGTTGTCGCGGGGCGGGTTGTGGCTGGCGGTGACCTCCACGCCGGCGACCGCGCCCAGGTGCCTGATGGCGAAGGCGAGGACCGGGGTGGGCAGGGGGCGGGGGAGCACGGCGGCACGCAGTCCGGCGCCGGTCATGACGGCGGCGGTGTCCCGGGCGAAGTCGGCGGACTTGTGCCGGGCGTCGTAGCCGATGACGACGAGTCCGGCGTTCTCGTCCCCGTGGGCGGTCCCGTTCGCCTTCAGGTACGCGGCGAGGCCGGCGGCGGCGCGGATGACGACGGAGCGGTTCATGCGCATGGGGCCGGCGCCGAGTTCGCCGCGCAGGCCGGCGGTGCCGAACTGGAGCGTGCCGGCGAAGCGGGCGGCCAGCTCCTTGATGTTTTCGGTGTTTTCGGTGGTTTCGGTGTTTTCGGCGGTCTCGGTTTCGAGGAGCCGGGCGAGTTCGTCACGGGTCTCGGCGTCGGGGTCCTCGGCCAGCCACGCCTTGGCCCGTGCGATGAGGTCGTCGTGCACGGTGGATCAGCCTCTCGTGAGTTTGTCGGCCTGGGCCGTCTGCCTCCGGCGGGTCGGAGCCGGGGCCTCTGGGATGCGGTGGGGGAGCGGGGCCGTGGGCGCCTCGGGCCGCCGCGCGCTCGGGCGTACCGCCCGGAGTCCCGAGGTCGGGGCTTCGAGGTCGCGCCGGACGGAGACCGCCAGGTGGGGGACCGCCGGGCGGAGACCGCCAGGTGGTCTCCGCCGGACGGGACCCAGTGTGCGGCAGGCCGCCGGCGCACCCGTCGGCCCCTTCCGCCGTCCGGCGGCTCGCCCCGCGCCGAGGGCGCCGCCGGACGTCGGGCGTGGCGCGCGGGTGCCGGGGCCGGGCTCTACAGGCGGCCCAGCACCTGGGTCAGGAGCGAGCCCATGCGGGCGGCGCTGTCGCGGCCCGCCTGGAGGACCTCCTCGTGGTTGAGGGGTTCGCCGGTCATGCCCGCGGCGAGGTTGGTCACCAGGGAGATGCCCAGGACCTCCGCGCCCGCCTCGCGGGCGGCGATCGCCTCCAGGACGGTGGACATGCCGACGAGGTCCGCGCCGATGGTGCGGGCCATGCGGATCTCCGCCGGCGTCTCGTAGTGCGGGCCGGGGAACTGGGCGTAGACGCCTTCCTCGAGGGTGGGGTCGACCTCCTTGCACAGGGCGCGCAGGCGCGGGGAGTACAGGTCGGTGAGGTCGACGAAGTTGGCGCCGACGATCGGCGAGGTGGCCGTCAGGTTGAGGTGGTCGCTGATCAGCACCGGCTGGCCGGGGCGCATGCCCTCGCGCAGGCCGCCGCAGCCGTTGGTGAGCACGATCGTCTTGCAGCCGGCCGAGACCGCGGTGCGTACGCCGTGGGCCACGGCGGCCACGCCCCGGCCCTCGTAGTAGTGGGTGCGCCCCAGGAAGACCAGCGCGCGTCTGTCCCCGATGGCGTACGAGCGGATCTTGCCGCCGTGGCCCTCGACCGCGGGCGGCGGGAATCCGGGCAGCTCGGTGACCGGGAACTCGGCGTCGGGGGTGCCCAGGGCGTCGACGGCCGGTGCCCAGCCGGACCCCATCACGAGGGCGACGTCGTGGGACTCGGCACCCGTGAGTTCGCGCAGGTGCGCGGCGGCGGCGTCGGCGGCGGCGTAGGGATCGCCCTGGATGTCGTCCGGAAGAAGAGATGCGTTCACGCGGATGAGCGTAGCCGGAATTCACCTACGCGCGTAGATGCCTATGGTCACGGCAATGCGATCGTTGTCTTGTCGTTTCCGACGAGAGGGGGTGCCGGAGGGGCCGGTTCCGGTCCCGGTCAGGCTTCCCGGAGCCCCGTGCCGCCGCTCAGCACGGCCGCTTCCGCAACTCCATCACGTAGTCGTGGGGCGCCCCCGCCGACTCGGCCGCGTCCGCGATCTCGCCGAGGTAGCGGGCGGAGGGGAGGCCGCCCTCGTAGGCGTTGAGGACGTAGACCCACGCCGGTTCCTCGCCGTCCAGGGTGTGGACGCGCACACGGGCGCGCCGGTAGAGGTCCAGGCCCACGCCGACCCGGTGGTCGAGGGCCTCCTCGTCCATCGGGGCGATGTCGTACAGAGCCACGAAGACCGCGGAGATCGGATCCTCGACGAGGGTCGCCAGCGCGCCCTCCCAGCCCATCTGCTCCCCGCCGAAGGTCAGCCGCCAGCCGTTCAGCCAGCCCGTGGCGCGCAGCGGCGAGTGCGGGGCGCGCAGGGACATCAGCCGCGCGTCGAGATCGCCGGCGTATGCGGCATAGAACGACATGGGTCGAGCGTACGGCAGCCTCGCACCCGCCTCAGGTGTCCCAGGGGCAACGTGAGACCGCCGTGCCGCGCCCCGGGGCCGTAGCACCTTGAACGGTGCGGGACAATGGAGTACGTGACTCGGATCGTGATCATCGGTGGTGGACCCGGCGGCTACGAAGCGGCGCTGGTGGCGGCGCAGCTCGGCGCGGAGGTGACCGTCGTCGACTGCGACGGTCTGGGCGGAGCGTCGGTGCTGACCGACTGCGTGCCGTCGAAGACTCTTATCGCTACGGCCGAGGTGATGACCACCTTCGACTCGTCGTACGAGGAACTGGGCATCATCGTCGCCGACACCGACGCCGACGGCGGCCCCGCCCCAGAGCTGCCGGCGGAGCAGGCCGGCCGGGTGGTGGGGGTCGACCTGGGGAAGGTCAACCGCCGGGTGAAGCGGCTGGCACTCGCCCAGTCCCACGACATCACCGCCTCCGTGACGCGGGCCGGCGCCCGGGTCGTGCGCGGGCGCGGCCGGCTGGAGGGCATGCAGGCGCTCGACGGGTCGCGCACGGTCGTCGTCAGGGCGGCCGACGGCAGCGAGGAGAGGCTCACCGCGGACGCCGTGCTGATCGCGACCGGCGGCCACCCGCGCGAGCTGCCCGACGCCCAGCCGGACGGCGAGCGCATCCTCAACTGGACCCAGGTCTACGACCTCGACGAGCTGCCCGAGGAACTCATCGTGGTCGGCTCCGGCGTCACCGGTGCCGAGTTCGCCGGCGCCTACCAGGCGCTCGGCTCGAAGGTCACGCTGGTGTCCTCCCGCGACCGCGTGCTGCCGGGTGAGGACCCGGACGCGGCCGCCGTCCTGGAGGACGTCTTCCGACGCCGCGGCATGAACGTCATGGCGCGCTCGCGGGCCGCCGCGGCCAAGCGGGTCGGGGACCGCGTGGAGGTGACGCTGGCGGACGGCCGGGTCATCACGGGCAGCCACTGCCTGATGGCCGTCGGCGCCATCCCCAACAGCGCCGGGCTCGGCCTGGAGGAGGCCGGCGTCAAACTGCGCGAGTCCGGTCACATCTGGACCGACAAGGTGTCGCGGACGACGGCTCCGGGCGTGTACGCGGCCGGCGACGTGACCGGGGTCTTCGCCCTGGCGTCGGTGGCGGCGATGCAGGGGCGCATCGCGATGTACCACTTCCTGGGCGACGCGGTGGCCCCGCTGAACCTGAAGACGGTCTCCTCCAACGTCTTCACCGACCCCGAGATCGCCACCGTCGGCTACTCGCAGGCCGACGTGGACGCCGGCAAGATCGACGCCCGCTGCGTGAAGCTGCCGCTGCTGCGCAACCCGCGCGCCAAGATGCAGGGCATCCGGGACGGCTTCGTCAAGATCTTCTGCCGTCCGGGCACGGGGATCGTGGTCGGCGGCGTGGTCGTGGCCCCGCGCGCCTCGGAACTGATCCACCCCATCTCGATCGCCGTCGACAACAACCTGACGGTCGAGCAGATCGCGAACGCGTTCACCGTGTACCCCTCGCTGTCGGGTTCGATCGCCGAGGTGGCGCGGCAGCTGCACACGCGCAAGGCGACCGGCGAGGCGTAGGCGCGTCCCGGCGCTCGGCTCCGAACTCCCCTTCGGTCACGGGGAGTCGCGAACCACGCCGGCGGTACAGGCGTGGGGGGAGCAGGCGCGGGGGCCAGGCTCCATACCACTTCTCCCCCTGGCCTGCGAACAACTTCTGCTATTCGGCGCAAACTGCTGAAAGCAGACGGTCGCTGGGGTTACTGTCAGTTTCGTGTTCGCTGCTGAACGTCGCCAACTGATCCTCGAAATGGTGCGAGCGAACGGTGCCGTGTCGCTCCGTGAGCTCGCCCGTGTCGTCCAGACCTCCGAAGTGACCGTACGGCGGGACGTGCGGGCGCTGGAGGCCGAAGGACTCCTCGATCGCCGCCACGGCGGTGCGGTACTCCCGGGTGGGTTCACCCGGGAGTCCGGCTTCCCGCAGAAGTCGCATCTGGCGACCGCGGAGAAGACGGCCATCGCCGACCTCGCCGCGGGTCTCGTCGAAGAGGGCGAGGCGATCGTCGTGGGCGCGGGGACGACCACCCAGGAGCTGGCCCGCCGGCTGGCCCGGGTGCCCGGCCTGACCGTCGTCACCAACTCCCTGCTGGTCGCCCAGGCGTTGGCCCACGCCAACCGCGTGGAGGTCGTGATGACCGGCGGCACGCTGCGCGGCTCCAACTACGCGCTCGTCGGGTCGGGGGCGGAGCAGTCGCTGCACGGGCTGCGGGTGTCCAAGGCCTTCCTGTCGGGGAGCGGACTGACGGCCGAGCGGGGTCTGTCCACCTCCAACATGCTGTCGGCGTCCGTCGACCGTGCCCTGGTGCAGGCCGCCGCGGAGGTGGTGGTCCTCGCCGACCACTCCAAGCTCGGTACGGACACGATGTTCCAGACCGTCCCGACCGATCTCATCACCCGCCTGGTGACGGACGAGCCCCCGGCCCACGACGACCGCGCGGCCACCGAACTCCAGGCCCTCGCCGACCAGGGCGTCCAGATCGCCGTGGCCGGCGCGACGGGAAGCCCGGCGGCGGACCAGCCCCCGCCCCGCGACCGTCGCCGTGACGTCCCGGTCCCCGGCCCCCGCCGCACCCAGCCGCCGGGCGCGAACCTCCGCCCGGCGTCCCTGGCCGGGGACCAGCCGAACGGCACGGAACGCCCGGCCGCACGGGTGGCGGACCTCCGGAGGCGCTGAGGGTTTCGCGGCGCCCTCGGAAAGCGTCCGGGGAAGGCCTTCGTACGCCCTCGGGAAATGCGAGGAGCCCGGCCGGGCCGCTCTCGCGGCTCGCCGGGCTCCCGCGGCTGCTCCGGGGGATCAGTCCTTGATCTCGCAGATGACGGCGCCGGAGGTGACGGAGGCGCCGACGTCGGCCGACAGGCCCTTGACGGTGCCGCTGCGGTGGGCGTTGAGGGGCTGTTCCATCTTCATGGCCTCCAGGACGACGACCAGGTCGCCCTCCTTGACCTCCTGGCCCTCCTCGACGGCGACCTTGACGATGGTGCCCTGCATCGGGGAGGCGAGGGTGTCGCCGGAGGCGAGGGGGCCGGACTTCTTCGCGGCGCGGCGCTTGGGCTTGGCGCCCGCGGCAAGGCCGGTGCGGGCCAGGGACATGCCCAGCGAGGTGGGCAGGGAGACCTCGAGGCGCTTGCCGCCGACCTCGACGACGACGGTCTCGCGGCCCGTCTCCTCGTCCGCCTCGGCGGCGTCGGCGGTGGCGGTGAAGGGCTTGATCTCGTTGACGAACTCGGTCTCGATCCAGCGGGTGTGGATCGTGAACGGGTCGGTGGAGCCGGTCAGTTCGGGGGCGAACGCCGGGTCGGTGACCACCGCGCGGTGGAAGGGGATCGCGGTGGCCATGCCCTCGACCTGGAACTCCGCCAGGGCGCGGGCGGCCCGCTGGAGGGCCTCCTTGCGGGTGCGGCCGGTCACGATCAGCTTGGCCAGCAGGGAGTCCCACGCCGGACCGATGACGCTGCCGGACTCCACGCCCGCGTCCAGGCGGACGCCCGGTCCGGTGGGCGGGGCGAAGTTCGTCACCGTGCCGGGGGCGGGCAGGAAGCCCCGGCCCGGGTCCTCGCCGTTGATCCGGAACTCGAAGGAGTGGCCGCGCAGCGGCGGGTCGTCGTAGCCCAGTTCCTCGCCGTCGGCGATGCGGAACATCTCGCGCACCAGGTCGAAGCCGGTGATCTCCTCGGTGACCGGGTGCTCGACCTGGAGCCGGGTGTTGACCTCCAGGAAGGAGATCGTGCCGTCCTGGCCGACCAGGAACTCGCAGGTGCCGGCGCCGACGTAGCCGGCCTCCGACAGGATCGCCTTGGAGGCGCGGTACAGCTCGGCGACCTGCTCGTCGGACAGGAACGGCGCCGGGGCCTCCTCGACCAGCTTCTGGTGGCGGCGCTGGAGGGAGCAGTCACGGGTGGAGACGACGACCACGTTGCCGTGCTGGTCGGCCAGGCACTGGGTCTCCACGTGCCGGGGCCGGTCCAGGTAGCGCTCGACGAAGCACTCGCCGCGGCCGAAGGCGGCCACGGCCTCGCGCACCGCCGACTCGTACAGCTCGGGGACCTCGTCCAGGGTGCGGGCGACCTTCAGGCCGCGTCCGCCGCCGCCGAAGGCGGCCTTGATGGCGATCGGCAGGCCGTGCTCCTCGGCGAAGGCCACGACCTCCTCGGCGCCGGAGACGGGGTCGGGGGTGCCGGCCACCAGGGGCGCGCCGGCGCGCTGGGCGATGTGCCGGGCGGCGACCTTGTCACCGAGGTCGCGGATGGCCTGCGGCGGCGGGCCGATCCAGATCAGGTCGGCGTCCAGCACGGCCTGGGCGAAGTCGGCGTTCTCCGAGAGGAAGCCGTAGCCGGGGTGGATCGCGTCCGCACCGGACTCCTTCGCGGCCTTCAGCACCTTGTCGATGTCCAGGTAACTGGTGGCCGGGGTGTCACCGCCCAGGGCGAACGCCTCATCCGCGGCGCGGACATGCAGAGCGTCCCGGTCCGGGTCGGCGTAGACGGCCACGCTCGCGATCCCGGCGTCCCGGCAGGCCCGGGCAACGCGGACAGCGATTTCGCCACGGTTGGCGATGAGCACCTTGCGCACGATTGAGGCTCCCTCCTTGAAACAAGCCGAGTTTAGGGACTGCCGACACGGCACATCGACCCGTCCCCGATGGTGAGCTTGCCCACACGGAGCGTGATTCGAGGCGCGCTCGACCTGCGAAATCCCTTGTCGCATCGCTCTACGCAGGACTCCTCCGGAAAACCCTAGCCCCCTCATGTGGTCAAGGTCTCTGTGAGGGCGTGCTGCGACGCACTTCGTTTCTTTGTGGAGTCCCTACGAATGGCCCAACGATTCTTTGCCGACGGCAGAACCCTTGTCCCCCCGTTTACCCGTTAGTAGCGTTCGCGATGTCTCGACAGTACTCGCGGTAACAGTAGGGCTCCCGAGCGGAGCAGCACTCGGAAGTGGGTGGAACCGGTGGTGCGCAGACCGTTGGCGTGGGTGGTGGCGCTCGTGCTCTTCGCCGAGGCGTTCGGCGTGGCGGCGCTGAACTGGTTCCTCGGCGAGGTCGTGCACCGGCAGAGGATGTCCCTGGCGGGCCTGGATCCGAACGTGATGTCGAACTCGTCGAGGGTCGGTGGCCTGGTCTTCGGCCTCTACTTCGCCCTGTGCGGGTTGGTTGCCCTGCTGGTGGCGGTGCGGGGCCGCCGGCCGGCCGGGTTCGGGCGCGTCCTGCTGGTCAGCGCGGCCGTGGTGCACGGGCTGCTGGGCGCGTTCGCCTGGGGGCTGGTGGGCTGGCGGGCGTTCCTGTGCATGGTGCTGGTGCTCGGGCTCATCGTGCTGCTGCTGATGACGTACGACGCCGAGGAGGGGCCGGCCGGCGCGGTGCCGGGCGGCCCCCGGGACGCGGGCGGCTCCGGGACCGAACCGGTCCCCGGGTCCGCAGGCGATCCGGATCACCGGGGCGAGGGCAGGGGCGACGGCGGGGGCGGGAGCGAAGGCGGGGCTGACGGGGATGGCGGGGGCGGGACTGGCCTCGGGGTGGAGGCGACCGGCCCCCTGGCGCCCCTCACTCCTCCGGCCGAGGCCCGCAGACCCTGATCAGCTCTCCGTCGGCGCCCACAACTCCGTGATGCCCACGCCGAGTTCGGCCAGCAGGCGGCGGACCAGGGGCAGGCTGATGCCGATGACGTTGCCGTGGTCGCCGTCGATGCCGTCGATGAAGGGTGCCGAACGGCCGTCCAGGGTGAAGGCGCCGGCCACGTACAGGGGCTCGCCCGAGGCGACGTAGGCGGCGATCTCCTCGTCCGTCGGCTCGCCGAAGCGGACCACGGTGGAGGCGGTCGCCGAGGCGTGCCGCCCGCTCTCCGTGTCCCAGACGCAGTGCCCGGTCTGGAGGGTGCCGGCCCGGCCGCGCATCGCCTTCCAGCGGGCGGTGGCCTCCTCGGCGTCGGCGGGCTTGCCCAGGGCCTGGCCGTCCAGGTCGAGCACCGAGTCGCAGCCGATCACCAGCGCGCCCCGGAGCTCCGGGCGGGCCGCCACCACGGAGGCCTTCGCCTCGGCGAGCGCGAGCGCCAGTTCGGCGGGGGTGGGCGCGGTGACCGCGTCCTCGTCGACGCCGCTCACGACGACCTCCGGGTCGAGCCCGGCCTGCCGGAGCAGCCCGAGCCGGGCGGGGGACTGGGAGGCGAGCACGAGTCGGCGGCGCGGCTGGTCTGTCATACGGTCAGCGTATCGGCGGCGCTTCCTCCGGCTCACCTCAAGCCGATCACGAACATCGCGAGCACCATGGCCAGGGCCATGAGAACGCCCAGCCGCCGCAACATGTCCTGCATGTCACGCAGTTCCTTCGGCGGCTCGTTCTCGGGATCGGACCACAGCATCCCCCGATCCTGCGACCGGGACGACACCGCACGCCTGAGTACGCGTACTCAACTTGGGTCCGCCACCCCCGGACCCATCCGGACAGGCCGACGACCGACGGCCGACGGGCGGAGGCAAGCACCGGGGCGGAACGACGCCGGAGCGCGCGGGGAGGTGCCGGGCCTCGGGGGAGGTGCCGGGGCTTTCGGGGCGCGTGGGGAAGTGCTGGGCCTTGTGGGGAGTGCGCGGGCGGCGTCGGGCCTGCGGGGGGCACGCAGGGGAGGCGCCGGGACCCGGGGGGCGGTACACGGGCACAGACCCAGCCGGAGGCTCAGGGACGCACCCCAGCCGGGGTGCAGGGGCGGACCCCCGCCGGGGTCTGGGGCGGAGCCCCGAGGGCGGCCCCCGTGTCCGACCGGGTCGGCCGGGCGGGGTCTGCGAAGTGCCCGGGGGAGCCCCGCACGGGGTGCGGGGGTGGAGCCCCGCCGTCCCCTGGGGTGGAGCCCCAGGGGACGGTCGCCTTCAGGCTTACCGAGTCGGGTGGGCGGGTGGGTGAAGTGCCTGGGGCGGAGCCCCGAGGGTGGTCACCTTTTGGCCTGGCCAGACGGGTGGGTGGGAAAGGCGCCCGGGCTGAGCCCGGGCCAGGGCTCAGCCGGGCCAATAGGTGCGGGCCCAGGCCGTCGGGCTCGGCTGGGGAACCCGGTGGGCGGCGAGGCGGGACGGGTCGGACCAGGAGTCTCGGGGGGCGTGCGCGCCGGACGGCGTGTCGGCAGCCGCCGCGGCGCGCGCCCGGACCACCGCCAGGGCGGCGGCGAGCTCCTCCGGGGTGGGATTGCCTCGTACGACCTTGATCACAGCGGCTCCTTACAGAGGGATGTTGCCGTGCTTCTTCGGAGGCAGGGATTCCCGCTTGGTACGCAGCTGACGCAGGCCGCGCACCAGGTGGGAACGGGTGTCCGACGGCTTGATCACCGCGTCGATGTAACCGCGTTCGGCCGCGACGTAGGGGTTGAGGAGGGCGTCCTCGTACTCCTGGATCAGCCGGGCACGGGTCGCCTCGGCGTCCCCCGCGGCCTCGGCCTCGGCGATCGTGCGGCGGTGCAGGATGTTGACCGCCCCCTGGGCGCCCATGACGGCGATCTGGGCGGTCGGCCAGGCCAGGTTGAGGTCGGCGCCCAGGTGCTTGGAGCCCATGACGTCGTAGGCGCCGCCGAAGGCCTTGCGGGTGATCACCGTGATCAGCGGGACCGTCGCCTCGGCGTAGGCGAAGATCAGCTTGGCGCCGCGGCGGATGATGCCGGTGTGCTCCTGGTCGACGCCCGGGAGGAAGCCGGGCACGTCCACGAAGGTGAGCACGGGCACGTTGAAGGCGTCGCAGGTCCGTACGAAGCGGGCGGCCTTCTCGGAGGCGTCGATGTCCAGGCAGCCGGCGAACTGCATCGGCTGGTTGGCGACGATGCCGACCGGACGGCCCTCCACCCGCCCGAACCCGGTGAGGATGTTCGGCGCGAACAGCGACTGGGTCTCGAGGAACTCGGCGTCGTCCAGGACGTGCTCGATCACCGTGTGCATGTCGTACGGGTGGTTCGCGCTGTCCGGGACGACCGCGTCCAGTTCCAGGTCCTCCGCCGAGATGGCCACGTCGGCCTCCTCGGGGAAGACCGGCGGCTCCGAGAGGTTGTTCGACGGCAGGTACGACAGCAACTGCTTGACGTACTCGATCGCGTCCTTCTCGTCCCCGGCCATGTGGTGGGCCACGCCGGAGGCGGTGTTGTGGGTACGGGCGCCGCCCAGCTCTTCGAAGCCGACGTCCTCGCCGGTGACCGTCTTGATGACGTCCGGGCCGGTGATGAACATGTGCGAGGTCTGGTCGACCATGATCGTGAAATCGGTGATCGCCGGCGAGTAGACCGCGCCGCCCGCGCACGGGCCCACGACCAGGCTGATCTGCGGGATCACCCCGGAGGCATGGGTGTTGCGGCGGAAGATCTCCCCGTACGCGCCGAGGGAGGCGACCCCTTCCTGGATCCGGGCGCCGCCCGAGTCGTTGATCCCGATCACCGGGCAGCCGGTCTTCAGGGCGAAGTCCATCACCTTGACGATCTTCTGCCCGTAGACCTCGCCGAGCGCTCCGCCGAAGACGGTGAAGTCCTGCGAGAACACCGCGACCGGGCGGCCGTCGACCATGCCGTAGCCGGTGACGACGCCGTCCCCGTACGGGCGGTTCTGCTCCAGGCCGAAGTTGGTGGAACGGTGCCGGGCGAACTCGTCCAGCTCCACGAACGACCCCTCGTCGAGCAGCAGTTCGATCCGCTCGCGGGCCGTCAGCTTCCCCTTGGCGTGCTGCTTCTCCACGGCGCGCTCGGAGCCGGCGTGCGTCGCTGCCAGGACGCGGCGCTGAAGATCCGCGATCTTGCCCGCGGTGGTGTGAATGTCGATCTCTTGGCGCTCTTCCGGCTCGGACATCGCGATCGCGGCTCCCTGCCTGCTCAGAAGGGGGGACGGTTACTCATCCGTAGCGTAGTAGGGGGTTCGCCGTTCGGCAGTGCGGCGTTTCCCACACCTAGGGTGGCTTGCATGACGCCCCGAGATGCAGCAGACGACACCCCCGACCCCGTGCCGCACGGCAGCCGCTGGTCCGACCTGGACCGCCCGCCCCTGAACGCCGGGGCCCTGCGGCGCGGCCTGGTGCGGGCGGGCGGGCTGTGGTCCGAGGTGGACGTGGTGCAGAGCACCGGCTCCACGAACACGGACCTGGTGGCCCGGGCCGCCGGGGGAAGGGTGGCCGAGGGGGCCGTCCTGGTCGCCGAGGAGCAGACCTCCGCCCGGGGCCGCCTGGACCGCCGGTGGACGGCCCCGCCCCGTTCCGGGCTGTTTTTCTCGGTGTTGCTGCGGCCCAGCGAGGTGCCGGTGGCCCGCTGGGGCTGGCTGCCGCTGCTCACCGGGGTCGCGGTGGCCACGGGCCTGTCCCGGGCCGCCGGGGTCGACACGGCGCTGAAGTGGCCGAACGACCTACTGGTGACGGTCGGCGGAGAGGAGCGCAAGGCCGGCGGCATCCTGGCCGAGCGGGCCGGCGAGGACGCGGTGGTCGTCGGCATCGGCATCAACGTCTCCCTGCGGCAGGACGAGCTCCCCGTCCCGCAGGCCGGCTCCCTCGCGCTCGCCGGAGCCGTGAGCACCGACCGCGACCCGCTGCTGCGGGCGGTCCTGCGGTCCCTGGAGGACTGGTACGGCCGATGGCGGGCGGCAGGAGGCGATGCGGCCGCGAGCGGTCTCCAGGAGACGTACGCGGCGGGCTGCGCGACGCTCGGGCGGGCGGTCCGGGCGGAACTGCCGGGCGACCGGTCTCTGGTGGGGGAGGCGGTCGCGGTGGACGGCGACGGCCGTCTGGTCATCGCCACGGAGGCGGGAGTGCAGGAGCCGGTCGGAGCGGGCGACATCGTGCACCTGCGCCCGGCGTGAACCTCACCGCAGGGGGACCGGGTCCGACGGTCCCCGTCCGGGGCTGGGGGCCCGGGGCCCGGCGTCCGGGGCGGGGCGTGATCGTGCGCGGGCACGGGGCGCGCCGGTCGTGGTGCCGCCGGTACCGGAACCGGCGCCGGAACAGCGCCGGTCAGCTCCGCTCCCGGCGCAACCTTGCGGAGTGAGCTGGCGCACACCTGCCGTAGAGTTGAGGCCGGTCGATACCTGACCGTGGCAGATCGGAAGGGCAGCAGGCGTGACCGTCGACGACACGGGCTCCGGCGCGGACGCGGACGGCCGGGACGAGCCTCCGCCATTCTCGTCCTCGCACGAGCAGAAGGACCCCGAGGCCGCCGACTCCGGCGAACACCCTCTCGCGCTGCGTCTCGAACAGCTCATCCTGGGCGCGGAGCGGCGCTACACCCCGTTCCAGGCGGCTCGCAGCGCCGGTGTCTCCATGGAGCTGGCGTCCCGCTTCTGGCGGGCCATGGGCTTCGCCGACATAGGGCAGGCCAAGGCGCTCACGGAGGCCGACGTGCTGGCCCTGCGGCGGCTCGCCGGTCTGGTCGAGGCGGGCCTGCTCAGCGAGGCCATGGCCGTACAGGTGGCCCGGTCCACCGGGCAGACCACCGCCCGTCTGGCCGAATGGCAGATGGACTCCTTCCTGGAGGGCCTGACCGAGCCGCCCGAGCCCGGCATGACCCGCACCGAGGTGACGTACCCGATCGTCGAGCTGCTGCTGCCGGAGCTGGAGGAGTTCCTGGTCTACGTCTGGCGTCGCCAGCTCGCCGCCTCGGCCGGCCGGGTCGTGCAGGCCGCCGACGACGAGGAGATGGTCGACCGGCGGCTGGCCGTGGGCTTCGCGGACCTCGTCGGGTTCACCCGGCTGACCCGCCGGATGGAGGAGGAGGAGCTCGGCGAGCTGGTCGAGGCGTTCGAGACGACCTCGGCCGACCTCGTGGCCGCGCGCGGCGGCCGGCTCATCAAGACGCTCGGCGACGAGGTGCTGTACGCCGCCGACGACGCCGGTACGGCGGCGGACATCGCGCTGCGGCTGGTCGAGACGATGGCGCACGACGAGACGATGCCGGAGCTGCGGGTGGGCATGGCGTTCGGCACGGTGACCACTCGTATGGGCGATGTCTTCGGCACCACCGTCAACCTCGCCTCCCGGCTCACCTCGATAGCCCCGCGTGACGGGGTCCTCGTGGACAGCGCCTTCGCCGAGGAGCTGATCCGCACCGGCGACGCCCCGGCGTCCGAGGCGGAGGCGGCCGAGGCCGCCGCGGCCGCGGAGAAGGAGGGCGAGGAGCCGCCGGTGTACCGGTTCGCTCTCCAGCCGATGTGGCAGCGCCCGGTGCGCGGCCTGGGCGTGGTCGAACCCTGGCTGCTCGCCCGGCGGAACGACGGGACCGCGTAACCGGAGGCCTCGTGATTGGAGGCCGCGGCACGGCGGTCGCGGTTCGGGCCGGCGCCCGGATCAGCGGCGGGCCAGCGGGTGGACTGGCGCCCGGGTCAGCGCCTCGGTCAGGGCTTGGGCCAGTGTCCGGACCGGCAGGCGGCTCGGCGCTCGGACCAGAGGGTGGACTGGCGCCCGGGTCAGTGCCTCGGCCAGCGCTCGGGCCGGTGTCCGGACCGGCAGGCGGCTCGGCGCCCGGACCAGAGGGTCGGCGAGGGGGACCGGCAGGTGGGCCGGCGCCCGGGTCAGCGGGTGGGACCGGCCTCGATGTCGACGCACAGCCCGATGATCGGCAGGCACAGGCCGCCCCCGCCGGAGGGCGGGGCAGGGGGCGGCGTACTCCGGCTCGGGGTCGGTGTGGGCCGTGGCGCCGGGTACGTGGGGGCGGGCGGCAGTGGCGCGTCGGTGGGGTCCGGGTCCGGATGCTCCGGCGGGTCCGTGTCCGCGGGGAGCGCCGTGGGAACGGTCGTGGTCCCGGGGAGCGCCGAGGGCTCCGCGGCGGCCGCCGCCGACGGGGACCCGGCCGGCGCTGAGCCCGAGTCCGGGTCCGGTGCGGTGCTCACCCCGCCCAGGGCGACGGTCGCCGAGGGCGCGGTCGTCGCGGCCGCCACAGGGGTCCCGGCCGTGGTGGAGGCGTCGACGGGGGTTCCGGCGGATCCGCCGGAGCCGTGTCCCGGGCCCGCGTGGGACTCGGCCTCCACGGTGCCCGGACCGCCCAGCCCGGACTCGGGCGCCAGCCGTACGAGGCTGAGCACCCCGGCCGCCACCGCGAGCCCTCCGGCGGCCAGCAGAGCCTTGCGGGGCCGGTGCCTGCGGTGCCGTCCGCGGGCACCGGGGCCCCGGAGCGGCGTCCGTGCGCCGGCGGTCTCCTCCGCCGTGGCGTCGGTGCCTATGCCCGTATCGCCGTCGTTGCCGTCGTTGCCGTCGTGGTCATCCTTGCTGTCGCGCCCGTCGCGGTCGTCGTGTTGCCGGGCTCTGGCCGTGTGCGTCGTCATCGCCGTCCTCCCCGATGCGCTCGCGCCCCCCGATGCGCCATGGCGGACGCACGTTATGCGTTCTCCTGCGGGTTCGGCGGGAGTTGGGCGGGGATGTCACTCGAACGGGGGGCCGGGTCTCGACAACGGGGCCGCGCCGGTGTTCCATTCGCCCTTTCCCTGTGCGCGCCCGGCTGCGATGATCGGGGCTGGTTCTTGTTAACCCGCGTTAACCAGGAGGGTGTCATGAGCGAGGAGCGGTTCGGCGAGTTCGTGCTGGTGCGGCGGCACGGGTACGTCGCGGAGCTCGTCCTGGACCGGCCGAAGGCGATGAACGCCGTGTCCACGGACATGGCCCGGTCGATCGCCGCGGCGTGTGCGGCGCTCGCCGCCGACCGGGACGCGCGCGTGGTCGTTCTGACCTCCTCGCACGAGCGGGCGTTCTGCGTCGGGGCCGACCTGAAGGAGCGCAACTCCTTCAGTGATGCCGACCTGATGCGCCAGCGCCCGGTCGCGCGCGCGGCGTACACCGGCGTCCTGGAACTGCCCGTGCCGACGATCGCCGCGGTGCACGGGTTCGCGCTCGGCGGCGGCTTCGAGCTGGCCCTGTCCTGCGACGTGATCGTGGCCGACCGTACGGCCGTGGTGGGGCTGCCCGAGGTGTCCGTGGGGGTGATCCCCGGCGGCGGCGGTACGCAGCTGCTGCCCCGGCGGGTGGGGGCCGCGCGGGCGGCCGAGCTGATCTTCACGGCGCGTCGGCTGGAGGCGCCGGAGGCGGCCGAGCTGGGCCTCGTGGACCGTCTGGTGGACGAGGGCCGGGACCGCGAGGAGGCGCTCGAACTGGCCTCCCGGATGGCGGCGAACTCGCCGGTGGGGCTGCGTGCCGCCAAGCGGGCGCTGCGCCTCGGGCACGGCCTCGACCTGCGGACCGGCCTGGAGGTCGAGGACGCGGCCTGGCGCTCGGTCGCCTTCTCCGCGGACCGCGCGGAGGGAGTGGCGGCCTTCAACGAGAAGCGCGCCCCGCGCTGGCCGGGAGAGTAGCGACGTCCACGGCGCGCTTCCTCGTGGGGCAATGTCTCGATTCGACCGAAACATCCCTAGCCTGGGGTGATGGGCGAGAACAGGCGGCTGGCGGCCGTCGTGGCGTTGGCGCAGGGGATGGCCGCGGCGCAGACCTCGCGTGAGTCGTGGCGGGCGGCGGCGCTGGGCGCGTGCCGGGCGCTGGAAGGGAACTTCGCCGCGCTCTCGGTGTGGGAGCGCGAGCGCGGTCGGCTGCGGGTCCTGGTGAACGTGGGGGACCGGGCGCCGGGAGAGGAGGAGTTCCCGGAGAGCGAGGCCTACCCGGTGCACCAGTTCCCGGAGATCACCGAGTTCCTGCACGAGCGGTGGGCCTCGGGAGGTGAACCCGACGCCTGGGTGGAGACCGTCGAGGGCGCGGCCGAGGGCCACCCCGGCTACCGCCACCAGCGGGTCGCCGCGCTGCGCCGGCGCGGGCGCGGCTGCTGCGTGGTCGCGCCGATCGTGCAGCACGGACGCGCCTGGGGCGAGCTCTACGTGGCCCGTCCGGTCGGCCTCCCCCTCTTCGCCCGGTCCGACGCCGACTTCGCCACCGTGCTGGCCGCCGTGGTCGCCGCCGGGCTGGCCCAGAGCGAGCGGCTGGAGGAGGTCCGCAGGCTGGCGTTCACGGACGCGCTGACCGGGCTCGCCAACCGCCGTGCCGTCGACGTGATGCTCGACGAGGCGATCGAGCGGCACCGCGCGGACGGGGTCGCCGTCAGTCTCGTCGTCTGCGACCTCAACGGGCTCAAGCAGGTCAACGACACCCTCGGCCACGCCGTCGGCGACCGGCTCCTCGAACGGTTCGGCTCCGTGCTGTCGCTGTGCGGTGCGATGGTGCCGGGCGCCCTCGTGGCGCGGCTCGGCGGCGACGAGTTCTGCCTGGTCGCGGTGGGGCCCTCGGTCGACGAGGTGGTCAAGGCGGCCGACGAGCTGTGCCGGCGTGCGGCCGAGCTGGAGCTGGGTCAGGGAGTCGCCTGCGGGGTGGCCTCGACCGAGAACGCGATCGGGCCCGTACCGTCGGCGAGGCGGCTGTTCCGGCTCGCCGACGCCGCCCAGTACCGGGCGAAGGCGCTGCGCGCCGACCGGCCCGTGCTGGCCGGCCGGGAGGGCCTGCAGGACCCGGTCGTTCACCTCGCCGACGCGCCCCCGCCCGCCGCTCAGGCACCGGCGGAGCGGCGCCGCTTCCGGGGCCGCAGGCCCTGAGCGGCGCCGGGGATCGTGGCCGCGCGTTGTAAGAGTCACTCCCGGCATCCACTAGTGACATCGCCGCATTCACTGCGTACGCTCCTGAATATGGATATGCATACTGTGGTGGTGGGGACGTCGGGGGTCACCGCGTCCGACGTTCTCGCCGTGGCGCGCGGCGGCGCCCGCGTCGAGCTCTCCGACGAGGCGGTGGCGGCCCTCGCGGCGGCCCGGGAGATCGTGGACGCGCTGGCGGCCAAGCCCGAGCCCGTCTACGGCGTCAGCACCGGCTTCGGCGCCCTGGCGACCCGGCACATCAGCCAGGAACTGCGCGCCCAGCTCCAGCGCAACATCGTCCGCTCGCACGCCGCCGGCATGGGCCCGAGGGTCGAGCGCGAGGTCGTGCGCGCGCTGATGTTCCTGCGACTGAAGACCGTGTGCTCGGGGCACACCGGCGTGCGCCCCGAGGTCGCGCAAACCATGGCCGACGTGCTCAACGCCGGCATCACCCCGGTCGTGCACGAGTACGGCTCCCTCGGCTGCTCCGGTGACCTCGCCCCGCTGTCCCACTGCGCCCTCACCCTCATGGGAGAGGGCGACGCGGAGGGCCCCGACGGGGTCGTCCGCCCCGCCGCCGAACTGCTCGCCGAGCACGGCATCCGCCCCGTCGAGCTGCGTGAGAAGGAGGGCCTGGCCCTCCTCAACGGCACCGACGGCATGCTCGGCATGCTGGTCATGGCGCTCGCCGACCTCGACGCCCTGTACAAGTCCGCCGACGTCACCGCCGCCCTCAGCCTGGAGGCGCTGCTCGGCACGGACAAGGTCCTCGCCCCCGAACTGCACGCCGTCCGCCCGCACCCGGGACAGGGCGCCTCCGCCGCCAACATGGCGGCCGTGCTCAAGGGTTCCGGCCTCACCGGGCACCACCAGGACGACGCTCCCCGCGTGCAGGACGCCTACTCCGTGCGCTGCGCCCCGCAGGTCGCCGGCGCCGGCCGGGACACCCTCGCGCACGCCCGCCTGGTCGCCGAGCGTGAACTCGCCTCCGCCATCGACAACCCGGTCGTCCTGCCTGGGGGCACCTCCCAGGCTTTCGGCACTGGGGGAGGACGGGTCGAGTCCAACGGCAACTTCCACGGCGCCCCGGTCGCCTACGTGCTGGACTTCCTCGCCATCGCCGCCGCCGACCTCGGCTCGATCGCCGAGCGCCGCACCGACCGGCTGCTCGACAAGAACCGCAGCCACGGCCTGCCGCCGTTCCTCGCCGACGACGCGGGCGTCGATTCGGGCCTGATGATCGCCCAGTACACGCAGGCCGCGCTGGTCAGCGAGATGAAGCGGCTCGCCGTACCGGCGTCCGCCGACTCGATCCCGTCCTCCGCCATGCAGGAGGACCACGTCTCCATGGGCTGGTCGGCGGCGCGCAAGCTGCGGACGGCCGTCGGCAACCTGACCCGGATCATCGCGATCGAGCTCTACGCCGCCTCCCGCGCCGTGGAACTGCGCGAGGGCCTGACCCCGGCCCCGGCGAGCCGGGCGGTCATCGACGCCGCCCGCGAGGCGGGGGTGGGGGGACCGGGTCCGGACCGCTTCCTCGCGCCCGACCTCGCCGCCGCGGACGCCTTCGTGCGGGACGGCCGGCTCCTCGCGGCGGCCGAGACCGTCACGGGACCGCTGCTGTAGGACGACGGGCCGGGTCCCAAGTCGTAGGACCGGCGGACGGGTTCAGAAGCCGAGGCGTTCGCGGCGCACGGAGTAGACCACGAAACCGGCGCCCAGTATGAGCAGCGCGGTGCCGCCGACGACGTAGGGCGTGGTGTCGATGCTTCCGGTGTCGGCGAGTTCGGTCCCGCTCCCGGCGGGGGCGTCCTCCTGGGCGCCGGACGTCTGAGTAGTCGAGGCGGGCCGTCCCTGCTCCGTGACCTGGGCTGTCGGCGCCGCCGGGTCCGCCCCTCTCGCCGGAGTGCCCACCGAGGCGTCCGCGGACGGGACGAACCACAGGGCGCCCAGCAGGGTGCCCGCGGCGGTGGCGGTCAGCAACGTTCGGCGAGCGGTTGACACGGAATATCGATCCCCTTGTGGCGCTGGTGAATTGGCCGTGTGGGGCGATGTTAGTGAACGTCGCGGGTCACAGGAAAGTCACGGGAGGTTTGAGCCGTACGCTCCGACCATGAGCACTCCAGCAACTTCACGTTTTGTCCGCCTCACGGTCGAGCTCGTCGTCGAGATCGAGGACGAGGACGTCGTCGTCGGGGCGGCCCGCAGCCGGATCGCCGAGCACGCCGAGGAAGGCGAGTTGGACCCCGCGGAACGGGCGCACGCCGAGGGGGCTGTGACGGAAGACACTGCCGAGGCCCTCTCGTACCTGGTCGATCCGTTCGTACTGGTCGGCGAGGTGCCGGGGGTGGAACTCCAGCAGGCCTCCTGGTCGAGCGAGCGCATCGCGTACGACCCGGATTCGCCTGACTGGGAGTTCGGCGAGGATGATGGCGATCAGGAAGACCAGGAAGACGAGGAAATCGGGGACGACGAGGAGGCGGGTGGCGCCGGACACTCCGGTTGACGTCGCCCGCGTCACATCGAGGACCCCGGCCGCAACCGGCGTCCGGGGTTTCGTCGTCTCACGCAACGCGCAGGTCGGGCCGCGCACCGTCTGTTACGGCGGTCGTGGCGAGTCCCACAGCTCCATGACGTGGGAAATGGGACGAAACGGTCGTAGCGTTGAGGACTCGCGACGGGGGACTCGAGGGGTTTTGGGACTCGCCAACGATGGAGAAGCGTGTGATGACGAACAGTAAGCGGCGCAAGCGCCTGACGGCCGCGTCCGCACTGCTCGGCGGTGTACTGGTGCTCACGGCCTGTTCCGGCAACGGCGACAAGGCCGACGGGGGCGGCGACACCTCGCAGGCCAAGGCCGACAAGGCCGCGGCCGAGGAGTCGTCGGAGGCCCAGATCAAGATCACACCAGCGGACGGGTCCGACAACGCCTCGATCAACAACTCCGCTGCCGTGACCGTGGCCAAGGGCACACTGACGAAGGTCACCATGACGACGGCCGACGGCACGGCGGTCGAGGGGCAGATATCGGCCGACAAGAAGAGCTGGAAGCCCAGCGCCCAACTCCAGCGCGCCACCACCTACAAGGTGGCCGCGACCGCCACGGACGCCAAGGGCCGCGACGCCCACGAGAACGGCTCCTTCACCACCGTGGCCCCGGCGCACAGCTTCATCGGCTCCTTCACGCCGGACGACGGCACCACCGTCGGCGTCGGCATGCCCGTGTCCATCAACTTCGACAAGGCGATCACCAACAAGGCGGACGTCGAGAAGGGCATCACGGTCACCTCCTCCAGCGGCCAGGAGGTCGCCTGCCACTGGTTCGGCGTCCAGCGCATGGACTGCCGTCCCGAGAACTACTGGCAGGAGAACTCCACCGTCACGCTGAAGCTCGACCTCGACGGCGTCGAGGGTGCCCAGGGCGTCTTCGGCGTCCAGCAGAAGACGGTCACCTTCCACATCGGCCGCAACCAGGTCTCCTACGTCGACGCCAAGACCAAGCAGATGAAGGTCACGCGGGACGGCAAGGTCATCAAGACCATCCCGATCTCCGCGGGCGCCCCGGAGCACACCACGTACGAGGGTGCGATGGTGATCTCCGAGAAGTTCCAGCAGACGCGGATGAACGGCGCGACGGTCGGCTTCACCGACGACGACGGCAAGGGCGAGTACGACATCAAGGACGTGCCGCACGCCATGCGCCTGACCAACTCGGGCACCTTCATCCACGGCAACTACTGGGGCGGCTCGGGCGTCTTCGGCAACGTCAACACCAGCCACGGCTGTGTGGGCCTGCAGGACGCGAAGGGCGCGAACGACCCGAACACCCCGGGCGCGTGGTTCTTCAACAACTCGATCGTCGGCGACGTCGTCGTCGTGCAGAACACCGGCGACAAGACCGTCGCCCCGGACAACGGCCTCAACGGCTGGAACATGAGCTGGGCGCAGTGGAAGGCCGGTTCGTCCTCCTGACTACCGCTCGGCCGTGAAGACCGGTGCCGTCCTTCGGGGCGGCACCGGTCTTCTCATGGTTCTCTCAGGACGGCCTCAAGACCTCATCAGGCTGCGCGTCTACCGTCGGCGCATGTTCTTCACCTACCTGAGGCGCGAGCTGCGCCGCCGCCGGAAGGCGGCCCTCGTCGTCGCCTCCGGCCTCGCGCTGGGCATCGCGCTGGTCATCGTGGTCAACTCCGTGTCCAACGGCATGGGCGCGGCGCAGGAGAAGGTCCTGCAGTCGCTGTACGGGTTGGGCACGGACATGACTGTCACCAAGGCGGCAACCCCGCCCTCCGGTGACGGTGGCTCCGAGCGCCCGCGCTTCCGGTTCGACGCCAAGGACAACGGGTCCGAGGACACCCAGAGCAGTGACCGGGTCATGGTGCAGGGCTTCACCACCCTGTCCGCCTCCACGGTCACCAAGGTGGCGGACCAGAAGGGCGTCTCCTCCGCGGTCGGCGGGCTCAGCCTCAACGTGGTGAAGGTCAGCGGCCAGTTCACCCGCGGCCAGTTCCAGCAGCAGGACGGAGGCGGCCGGATGGGCGGCGGCCCCGGCTCCCAGCCGCAGGGCCGGGTCCAGGGCGGCGGCGCCGACTTCGACGTCAACCAGTACTCGGTCTACGGCACCGACGTCACCAAGCCGGAGCTCGGCCCGCTGACCTCCTCGGAGATCACCAGCGGCCGCACCTTCAAGACCACCGAGACGGACGCGAAGGTCGTCGTCGCCGACTCGGCGTACGCCAAGGAGAAGAAGCTCAAGGTCGGGAGCACCGTCACCGTCAAGGGCGTCAAGTACGAGGTGATCGGCATCGCCACCGCCAGCAGCGGGGACGCGGCGGCCAACCTCTACATCCCGCTGAAGCAGGCGCAGACTCTCAGCGACAACAAGGACAAGGTCACCACGATCTACGTCAAGGCGACCGACTCCCAGCAGATCGACGCCGTCAAGAGCGCTGTCCAGAAGAACGTCTCGGGTACCACGGTCACCACCTCCGCCGACCTGGCCAAGACCGTCTCCGGCTCGCTGTCCACCGCCTCCAGCCTGGCCACCAACGTCGGCAAGTGGCTGTCCATCGCGGTGCTCGTGGCCGCGTTCCTGGTCGCCGGCCTGCTCACCTCCTCCGCCGTCTCCCGGCGGGTGCGCGAGTTCGGCACGCTCAAGGCGCTGGGCTGGAAGTCCGGCCGGGTGACCCGGCAGGTGGTCGGCGAGGCCGTCGTCAACGGCCTGGTCGGTGGCATCCTCGGCATCGCGCTCGGTCTGGCGGGCGCGTACGCGGTGACGGCGATCAGCCCGACGCTCCAGGCCGACCTCGGCGGCTCCGGCGGCGGGATGGCCGGTGGCGGTCCCGGTGGCGGCGGCTTCATGGGCGGCGGGGGCATGGGCGGTCCGGGCCGGCAGGCCGCGAAGTCCCTGGAGGTCGCGCTCACCGCGCCGGTCAGCCTCACCACCATCGTCCTCGCGGTCGGCCTCGCCGTGGCCGGCGGCCTGATCGCCGGCGCGTTCGGCGGCTGGCGCGCCTCCCGCCTGCGTCCGGCGGACGCGCTACGGCGGGTCGAGTAGCGCCCGCCCGGGACCGCGCGGTCCTCCCCTGACCGCGCGGCCCTGCCGCCCACCAGCGGGCCGTCGGCCCAACTCCCGCACGCATTCCAGGAGCTGCTTCACCCATGTACGAACTCACCGGCGTCACCAAGCGCTACACCCGGGGCAAGGGGGTCGTCCAGGCCCTCGACGGGATCGACCTGACCATCGCCGACGGCGACCGCCTGGTCATCCAGGGCCCCACCGGCGGCGGCAAGTCGACGCTGCTGCAGATGCTGGGCGGTCTGGACCGGCCCACCTCCGGCCAGGTCGTCCTCGACGGCACCGACCTGGCGAAGCTGCCCGAGGCCCGGCTCACCCGGGTGCGCAGCGAGAGCATCGGCTTCGTCTTCCAGTCCTTCAACCTGATCCCCACCCTGACCGCGCAGGAGAACGTCGAGACCGCCCTCGTCCCGCTCGGCATCAAGGCCGCCGCACGGCGGGAACGGGCAGCCGAGGCACTGGAGTCGGTCGGGCTCGGCGAACGGCTCGGGCACCTGCCGTCGGAGATGTCCGGCGGCCAGCAGCAGCGCGTCGCCATCGCCCGCGCCCTGGTCAAGCAGCCGAAGGTGCTGCTCGCCGACGAACCCACCGGAAACCTCGACGAGTCCATGCGCGACGAGATCATGGACGTGCTCGAACGGATGTGGAAGGAGCACGGGTTGACGTTCGTCATGGTCACCCACGACTCCGCCATCGCGAAGAAGGCCCCGCGCCTGGCGACCATCCGCAAGGGCCGCATCACAGTGAAGGAGAACGCCGGCGCCTGACACCACCTGGTTGTTGAGCGTGCGTGGCCGCGGCCGCCGCTGCGGCGGCGGCCGCCCGCGTTGCCGCTGCTCTCGCCGGGCGGATGTGCGAGACGGCCATCGCTGGATAGAGTCGTCCCGTTACAACTGGTTGTGGGGACAACCAGAGCGCCTTGGGGAGGGCCCGCAGCACATGAGTCGTCGCTCTAACGGTCTGGTCGGTGTCTGGGCTGAGGCGCAGAGGCAGCAGCAGCGCCGGACGGAGGCCGAAGCCCGGCGGCGGCGACAGGAGGAGCAGCAAGCACGGGCCCAGCAGCGGCGAGCCGCGCAGAGCCACCGCGAGTACCGGCAGGCAGAGGCCCGACGCCGTACCGAGGAACTGGACGCGCAGGTCGAGTCCCTGCGGGGTCTTCTCGCCTCGGGCTGCCGGGCTCCGGCCTTCAGGGCCTCCTCTCTCACGCGCCGTGAGGAGATCGAGCCCTTCGCTCCGGGCCCACTGGCGCAGCCCGTGCCCATGCCGAACTCCGATCACTACCAGGCGCAGGGCGGCTGGACCGCCGGCCGCCGAGCGCAGGCGCAGGCCGAAGCCCGGGCGCGCTTCGAGCGGGACCGGCACGCGGCCCAGACGGCGGAGGCACGGCGGCAGCAGCAACTGGCGTCGTACCAGCGGGAGTACCAGCAGTGGGCCGATGCCCAACGGGCCGAGGTGCGGCGGCACAACGCCGGGATCGCCGAGCTGACCGAGGGAGTGAGGCGCCGCGATCCCGACGCCGTGGTCGAGTACTTCTCCGCCGCTCTCTACGCGTCGACCGCTTGGCCGGAGGATTTCCCACGCCAGGTGGCAGCGGCCTACGACGCGGCGGCCGGGCAGCTGGTGCTGGACTGGGAACTACCCGCCTACAGCGTCGTCCCCGAGTTCAAGTCCGTTCGGTACGTGTCCGCGACGGACGAGGACAAGGAGACCGCCCGGCCGGTGACACAGCGAAGGGCCCTGTACCGGGAGGTCCTGGCGCAGTGCGCGCTGCTCGTCCTGCACGAACTCTTCGCCGCGGACGAGCTGGGCGCGCTGGAATCAGTGACCCTGAACGGGTTCGTGGACGGGCACGACCCGACGACGGGCCGACCGGGCCACATCCACCTGGTCACCGTCATGGCCCCGCGCTCGACCTTCGGCGACCTGCACTTGGCGCAGGTGGACGCCGGAAGCTGCCTGGCCGACGCACTGCACGGACAGCTCTCGGCGCGTCCCGACCAGCTCACCGCGGTGCGGCCCGGTCGCCGGCCGCAGGAGGTGGGGAACCGTGTCGTCACGCATGGCAGCGACGAGGAACCCGACCTGTACGAGATGGACCCGATCGCCTTCGAGGAGCTCGTCGCCGAACTCTTCCGGGCCATGGGGATGCAGGCGGTCACCACCCAGCGCTCGAACGACGGCGGAGTGGACGTCGACGCGCTGGATCCGACACCGATCCGCGGCGGCAAGATCGTCGTGCAGGTCAAGCGCTACCGCAACACGGTGCCGCCCACCGCGGTGCGCGACCTGTACGGGACCGTGCAGGACGTCGGCGCCAACAAGGGCGTGCTCGTGACGACGTCGAGGTTCGGCCCCGGCTCGCACACCTTCGCCAACGGCAAGCCGCTGGAACTGATCCCGGGAACCGAACTCGTCGACCTGCTGCACCGCCACGGGCTGAGCGGACGACTCGGCGACGGCGCCCGCCGGTCCGCGGCTCAGCCGGCACCGACGGTCGCGGACCCCCGGCTGCCCGCCGACCACAACGTCCTGGGCATGTCGTGGGCCGGAGGTGTCGCCCTGGACGTGTGCGCCCTGGTCTGCCGCGGCAACCGCGTCCTCAGCGACGACCACTTCGTCTTCTTCAACAACCCGCGGACCCCGGACGGCTCCGTGCGCGCCCTTCCCGGCAACGCCCCCGACAAAGCCGCCGTCTGCGTCTCCTTCGACGCGCTGCCGGACGAGGCCGACCGGCTCGTCCTCGTGGCCGCCGTCGATCCGGAGGTCAACCCGGACGCCGACCTCTCGGGCTTCACGGACGCCCGCATCCGCCTGCTCGACCCGAGGCTGGCCGAACTGGGACGGCTGGAGGTCTCCGACGGCCGGCCGCACGAGACCGCCTTGGTGCTCGGCTCCTTCCGCCGCAGGCCGAACGGGGACTGGGACTTCGTCCTGGGCGGCAGGGGCTACACGGGCGGCCTGGAAGAGCTCGTCCAGGATTTCGGTATCGAGGTGGAGTAGACGTGATCCACGTCAGTCCGTGCTCCCAGCCCCAGCCCCAGCCCCGGCCCTAGTCGTAGTCCTGGTCCTGGCCGGTGCGCCGGTCCGTGGAGAGCAGCCACCGCCAGCGGTGGCGTTCCGTCACGAGGGTGGCGGCCACGAGGAGAGACACGAGCACGGCCGCGTATCCGGGCCATACCGACCATGCGGCGATCACGGCGGCGGCGAGCTGGAGCAGCACGAGCAGGATCGTGACCGCACCGGGGACGGGGATGACCACCTGCGCCTTGTCCCCCGGAGTGGAGAAGACGGCCGGCAGCCCGATCAGCACCACCACGGCCAGGACGGCGAGCAGCCACGAGTACCTGGACAAGGCCCACGGGGTGGCCACCCAGGCGACGAGTTCCGAGGCGAAGCGCAGCGCGGATGCGATGCGGTCGTCCGGTTTTTCCATGTTCGCCCCCCACAGGCCGTGTGGACCGCCGGCGGAAGATTTTACGACGCATCACGCGAGACCGGGAGCTCGGACGCGACACCGGGAGCTCGGCGGGACGCCGGGATGCGGCATCACCCTGATGGACCAGAGCAGGACGTTCCGTCGAAACCCCCGACATGCTTCCCCCCGCCCGCGGACGCGTGCGACCAGGGGGCCGACAACGCCGTGACCGCGGGGCGCCGGCGCGTTCCATGGCGGCCGGCGGCCGCCATGCGCGTCCACCCGGGCGATGCGACGATCGCCGGTAACCGGCGGCCGACCGCACGGGCCCGAGCCCGCCGAGGGTCCCGGCTGGGAGGCCACTGGTGCCGTGCTCCGATGACCTGAGCCGAGGTGAGAAGCCCAGTGATCAGCAGGAGGCTCGTCCTTCAGGCCACTCTGGCAGGCGGAACGTCACTCGTTTCCGCTGCCGGTACGGCGACGCCGCGGGCTTCGCCGACGGAAGCAGAAGTCCTTGATCCGGCGACGATACGGAAGTACGTGGCCGAACTCGAGATACCGCCCGTCATGCCACTGGACAGCGGGGCCGACCGGGACGTCTACACGATCGGGGTCCGCCGGTTCCGCCAGCAGGTGCTCCCCCCGGGCATGCCGGCCACAACGGTGTTCGGATACGGCGCGACCGGCCACCCCGAGACGTTCCACTACCCCGCCTGCACCGTCGAAGCCCGGTACGGACGGGCGGTCCAGGTCAGGTGGGTCAACCAACTGGTCGACACGAACGGCGGATATCTGCCGCACCTGCTGCCGGTCGATCCCACGCTCCACTGGGCGAACCCACCGGGCGGGACCGAGCGGCGGGACTCCCACCCCATGTTCACCTCGACACCCGGGCCGTACGACGGACCGGTTCCCATCGTCACCCACCTGCACGGCGCGGCGAACACGGAGGAGAACGACGGATACGCCGAGGCCTGGTACCTGCCCGACGCGAAGGACATCCCCCGCGGCTACGCCCGAGTCGGCTCCTTCTACGAGGAGTTCGCGAAGAAGTCCGCGGCGACGGGCGGGGTGTCCGGGGGCCCGGGCGAGGCCGTCTACCACTACGCCAACCGCGACCGGGCGGCCACCCTGTGGTTCCACGACCACACCCTGGGCATCACCCGGCTGAACGTGTACGCCGGAATGGCCGGCTTCTACCTGCTGCGCGGCGGACCGTCGGACCTGGGGGAAGGCGTCCTGCCCGGACCCGCGCCGAGGCTCGGCGACCCGCCCGGCACGCGGTACCACGAGATTCCGGTCCTCGTCCAGGACCGCTCGTTCCGCAGCGACGGGACCCTGTACTACCCGGCGAGCCGGGCGCTCTCCGACGGTTTCAAGGGCCCGTACGTGCCCGGCAGCGACATCCCGCCGATCTGGAACCCGGAGTACTTCGGCAACGTGATGCTCGCCAACGGCAGGGCCTGGCCTGTGCTGCCCGTCGAGCCGCGCCGCTACCGGTTCAGGTTCCTCAACGGCTGCAACGCACGTGCCCTGATCATGAAGATCGTCGCCGACCCGCTGGCCCGCAGGCCGGTACCGGCACGACTCGCCCTGTGGCAGGTCGGGAGCGACGGAGGCTTCCTGCCCGCCCCCGTTCGGCGCGACCAACTGCTGCTCGCGCCGGCCGAACGCGCCGATGTCGTCGTCGACTTCTCCTCGGTCCCGGTCGGCACGGAGCTGTACCTGATCAACGAGGGACCGGACGCCGTGTTCGCGGGGGGAACGGTCGGCACAAGCTTCCCCGCGGCGAACCCGAGAACCACCGGGCAGGTCATGAAGTTCGTGATCGAACCGCTCGTCGCGCCGGACACGTCGACGCCTCCCGCACGGCTCACGCTGCCCCCCTTCGAGCCCCTGGGCGCGGCGGACCGCACCCGGCAGCTCAGTCTCGGCGAGGAGGCCTCGGCCCGCGTACCGGGCGTGAGTCCCCGCGAAGTCCTGCTCGGCGTCATCGGCCCGAACGGCAAGCCGAGACTACTGAGATGGGCTGATCCCGTCACGGAGAACCCCACTGTGGGGTCGACGGAGATCTGGGAGATCCACAACCTGACGAATGACGCCCACCCCATTCACATCCACGAAGTGCAGTTCCAGGTCGTCGACCGGCAATCGCTCCCGGCCGGCGCCCCACGCCTCCCGGAGGCGTGGGAACGCGGCTTCAAGGACACGGTCCTCGCCTATCCGCAGGAGACGACCCGGGTCAAGGTGCGCTTCGGCCAGGCAGGCCGGTACATGTGGCACTGCCACCTCCTGGAACACGAGGACAACGAAATGATGCGCCCCCTGCACGTCGGCCCGGCCTGACACGCTTGGCTCGCGGCCTCGGCGAGCGGCATCGTCAGGCAGGACTGATACTGGGGAATATGCCCAAAATGGATAAGTCGTCTCGTGGTCCTTCGGAGGAGCACGAGACCGCGGTGGATGTCCTGGTGGTCGGAGCCGGCCCGACCGGGCTCCTGCTCGCCGGCGATCTCGCCAGGTCCGACGTGGCTGTCACCGTGTTGGAGCGACGCGATCACGCATCCAACCTGAGCCGCGCGTTCAGCGTTCACGCGCGAACCATGGAGGAGCTCGACGCCCGAGGTGTGGCCGACGAACTGCTCAGGACCGGCGCACCGGTCAGGTCGTTGCATCCGTTCGGCGGTGTCACCATCGACTTCTCCGGACTCCGTACGCGCTTTCCCTTCATGCTCATCACCCCCCAGTGGCAGGTCGAGCGGCTTCTGCTGCGCCGGGCCGAGAAGGAGGGGGCCACGATGGTGCGGGGCGCGCGGGTCACAGGGATACGGCAGGACCCGAGCGGTGTCGACGTGGATGTGGCCTGTACGGACGGTGCCACGGACACGCTTCGGGCCCGCTACGTGGTCGGTACCGACGGGGTGCGCAGCATCGTCCGGCGGAGCCTGGGCATGCCGTTCCCCGGCAGGTCGGCCATCAGCTCCCTGATGCTGGCCGACGTGCTGCTCGACCGCGCGCCCGACGAGCCTCTCAACTTCGCCTCCAACGAACACGGCTTCACGTTCTTCGCGCCCTTCGGGGACGGCTGGTACCGGATCATCGCCTGGGACCGGCGGCGTCAGCTGCCCGACGACGCACCGGTCACACTGGAGGAAGTCCGGGACCTCACGAGGCGCACCGTCGGTGATGACCTCGGGATGCACGACGCGCGTTGGGTCTCCCGCTTCCACAGTGACGAACGGCAGGTACCCCACTACCGGCAGGGACGGGTCTTCCTCGCGGGCGACGCCGCACACGTCCACTCGCCGGCCGGCGGCATGGGGATGAACACCGGGATGCAGGACGCCGCCAACCTCGGCTGGAAACTGGCAGCCGTTGTGCACGGTTGGGCCTCCGACGCACTGCTGGACAGCTATGACACCGAACGCCACCCGGTGGGGCGAAGGGTGCTGCGTGTCAGTCACGCACTCCTCACGGCCATCATCACCGAGTCGCCTGTGGCCCGGGCGTTGCGGGGCTCGATGGCCACGGTCGCTCATCGGCTGGGTGTGCCGGAGACGCGTGCGGCACGCGGCATATCCGGCATCGCGATCAGCTACCGCGCGCCCTGGGGCTCTCATCCGCTCACCGGGCGCCGCGTGCCGGACCTCCGTCTGGCAGGGCAGCCGTCTCGGCTGTACGAGGCCCTGCGTGAGGGCAAGTTCGTGCTGGTGGGCCAGGACGTCGCCGCGGTCGCCGCGCCTTGGGCGGGGCGAGTGGTGACCGTCTCCCCGGCGACCGGTCTGCGCTCGACACTGCTGGTCCGGCCCGACGGTTACGCCGCTTGGGCGGCCGAGGAGCCCGACCCGGACGAGCTGGGCAAGGCCCTGACGCGATGGTTGGGCGGGGCGAGCCACCGCGCGGCGTGAGATCCCCCGCCTTCGTGCCCCGGCCGCAGCGGTGCATCGTCCACAGGAACGACGGCTTGATCCACGTCAGGCCTCACTCACAGCCCTTTCTCGGACGCCCGCAGTGGGCATCCCGTGCCGACGCGCGCGGCCAGGTCGGTCCGTAGGGCGGCGAGTTCGGCGATACGGGTGTCGATGACGTGGATCTTCTCCTCGAAGAGCGCGGACAGCGCCATCGCGGTGTCCGGTGCCTCTCGCAGTCTCTCGCCGTTCCGTGCGATCTCCGACAGGGAGAATCCGAGCGCCTGCGCGGTGCGGACGTATTGCAGCCAGACCACCGTTTCTGGCGGGAAGTCGCGATATCCGTTGGGCAGACGCCGGCCTTCGACGAGGCCGACCTTCTCGTAGAACCGGATCGTGTCTCTGGTCATGCCTGCCTGCGCGGCAAGCTCCCCGATGCGCATGCCCCTCCATCGGATGCCGGGCTTGACCTTGGAGCGTACTCCACTGTTTAGCGTGAGGCATCGCTGCCGCCGGACCAGCAGGAGCCTCGTCGTGAGTCGTCTTCGCACCCCCGCGCATCCCACCTACCTCCGCGTCGTACGCGCGAGCGCCTGGTACGACCTGGCCGTCACGACGGGATTCGCAACTCCGTGGACCTACGCGCTGGTACACGACGCGCTGTCATCGTGCGGCAGGGCTCTCGGGCTTGGCGCTCTGCCGGAACTCGACCTGTGGCAGACCCTGTTCGCCAACCTGATGGGCTCGGTGGTGGTCGTCTGGGCCGTTCTGCGCATCGTCAGGCCACTGCCGGAGCACGGGTTGCTCGACGGCATCGCCCGGACCCTGTTCGCGACGTGGCAGGCGTACGCACTGGTCCACGGCGCGTCGCGGCTCCTGTGGCTGTTCTTCGGCGTCGAGGTGGCGTTCGGCATTCTCCAGCTTGCGCCGTGGCGGTGGGGCCGGAACGTAGACCTCGTAGGCAACGACGCAGGCACGGCCGACGCACGCCGATGAGCGAGGTGAGCCTCGGCAAGAATCATGAGATGAACCATCGATTCGCCGGTGTCCCGGAGTTGACGGACACACCGCGTGTAGCAGTCGTCATCGATGTGATGCGGGCCTTCACTGTGGCCGCTTGGGCGTTCGCGCGAGGCGCCGAGAGGATTGTGCTGGCCTCGTCGGAGGATGAGGCGTTGGCCTTGAAAGGAAGCCGTTCGGGATGGCTTGCTCTGAAGGACGGCGCTCCAGTCCCCGGCTTTGACGCGGTGAACTCACCAGGTCTGGTCAGATCGTCCGATCTGGCCGGTCGCACGCTGGTGCAGAAGACGACGGCGGGAACCGTGGGCGCGCTGGCCGTCGCGAGCGCGTCGCTGGTCCTGTGCGCGAGCTTCGTGGTGGCGGGCGCAACAGCGCGGTTTCTGCAACCCAACGGTTCCGGTCCGGTGACGTTCGTCGTCACCGGCGAGGGAGGCCGAGCTGTGGAGGACCTGGCCTGCGCCGAATACATCGGCCGACGTGTCGGCGGAGGCGATGCCGAGGCTGCCCCGTATCTCCACCGAGCGAGGACTTCCCGGGCAGCCGCCGACCTCGCCGAAGGGCTGCGACGCGGATACCGAGGAGTGCATCGGGACGACGTCGATCTCTGTCTGGAGGTGGACCGGTTCTCCTTCGCGATGGTGGCCCGCCAGGAAGACCGTTTGACGGTGCTGCGTCCTGTGCCGGTGCCTGACGACACAGCCGACGCCCGATGACCAGCTGGGTCGTGGTCCGTCACGCGTGTCCACAAGGAGACGTCAGGAAATCAATGGCCGACGGAGATCCGTCGGCCTCACCCTGTACGCCATGGAAGAACCGCACCACAGAATCCGCGCGCTCCACACGGCATCCACGGTCACCGTCTATCAGGCGTACTCCCCTGAGATCGGTATTCCCGCGATGCGCGAGGGCCGTTTCCCCGCCGCGTGGAAGCGGGACCGGATGACGTGGATCAAGCCGTCGTTCACATGGATGATGTACCGCTGCGGCTGGGGCACGAAGCCGGGACAAGAGACCGTCCTGGCTGTCGAGATCACCCGCGACGGCTTCGAGTGGGCGCTGCGCAACGCGTGCCTGTCCAGTTACGTACGGGGACTGCACCCCGACCGCAGCACCTGGCAACGTGAGGTGAAGCGTGCACCGGCCCGCGTCCAGTGGGACCCCGAGCGCGATCTGCACCTCCAACCCCTGCCGTACCGCTCGCTGCAACTCGGGCTCTCCGGTGAGGCGGTACGACGCTACGCGGACGAGTGGACGGTCTCCATCAGCGACGTGACGCCGCTCGCCCACGAGATCCACGCACTCGTGAGCAGCGGTGACCTGGACTCAGCGATTCGGCTGCTGCCCAAGGAACGGCCCTATCGGGCCGAAGGCGAACTCCTGGCACACCTGCGCGCCTGACCGAGCACGCTCTCGGACGGTCACCGGACTGGCGAGGGCGGCCTGGGTCCGCGCCCGTCAGTCGACCGAGTCCATGAAACCCAGCATCCGGCGGTTGACCTCGTCCGCGTGGTCGATCTGCGGTCCGTGACCGGTGTTCGAGACGATCTCGGCCCGTGCACCCGGTATCAGCCGCGGAACGCGCTCCACTTGCCGCTTCGGATGCACGAGGAGGCTTCGCTTGCCGAGCACCAGATAGAGCGGGGTGCGGACAGTGGACAGTTCCTCCTCGGACAAGGGCAGGGGAGCCGGGCGGCGAATGCGGAACGCGCGCACGCCCGTTCTGATCATCGTGCGCAGTCGCGGCACGACGAGGACCGGCTGCTCCAGCCAGGCCGCCAGCCGAGGGCGCAGCGCCTTGGGCGCGAAGGTGGCGAAGAGGCCGGCGAAGATCCAGACGAAGAAGCGCAGGCCGACCTTCTCCAGGCCGCCGGGGTCGAGCAGGGTGACCGAGGCGATGCGTCCGGGCCTGCGGTGCGCCTGGTTCAGAGTGAGCCATCCTCCGTAGGAGGAGCCCACCAGGTGGACGCGGTCGAGGTCGAGTCCGGCGAGTGTCTCGTCCAGCCACTGAGCGGCACGTTCTGGCTGGTGAATCGGTTCACGCTGAACACTGCGGCCGGGGTCTCCGGGTGTGTCGATCGCGTAGACGGGGCGCTCCGCACTGAGCGCCGGAGTGTTGGGGTACCACATGGCGGAGCAACTACCGGCGCCATGCACCAGGACCACCGGCGTTCGAGAGGCGCCGGCCGGGTCGTCGGGGCCGTATCGGTAGACGTGCGTCGTCCCGGAGCTGGTCTCCACCTCCTCCTGCGCGACAGCCGACGCACCCATGGCGTAGACGGAGTCACATGCGGAGAAGTAGCGCTCACGCAGGGCGTCGCTCACATATCGCCCTACGTCGGGCCGAGTTCGTTCGCGGGTCGTGGGCTCAGACACGGAAGGCCACCTCCAGATGCAATGACTCGTTCGTGGTACGACCGTACCATCAACTTGATACAGCTGTACCATGAACAGGGTTCGGGGCGGGACCGAGCAACCAGTACGGACGGTGGACGAGAGGCGTGACCGATGCCGAAGCGCGTGGACCACGCACAACGACGAACCGAGATCGCCGAGGCACTCGTCAGGGCTGCGGGGCAGCGCGGGCTGCATGCCGTGGGGATGCGCGATGTGGCAGCAGAGGCGGGCGTGTCACTGCGCCTGGTCCAGTACTACTTCGAGACCAAGGAGAAGCTGTTGCTCTTCGGGCTGCAGCATCTGGCGGAGAGGTTCGGGGAGCGGGTCGCCGCCCGGGTCCGAGCCGCCGGTGACGGTCCTGGCCCGCGCGCCGTGATCGAGGCACTTCTGATGGCGGCGCTGCCGACCGATGACGAAAGCCGCACCTTCCACTTCCTCTACACGTCGTACGCCGTCCTGGCCGTGACCGACGAGGCACTTGCCGCCCAGCCCTTCATCGCGGACCCCGACGCCGCCGAGGAGACACTCACCGGACTCCTGGAGCAGGCACGGGAGGCGAATCTCACCGGGCCCGGAATCGATGCAGGGCGCGAAGCAGCCGGCCTGCTCGCCATGTCGGCCGGACTCGGCACCAGCATCCTGGTCGGCCAGCGCAGCCCCGAGTCCGCAACCGCGGTTCTGAACCATCACCTGGACCGGATCTTCCAGGCCGATGGAGAGGCTCGCTGACGGGACAGGCAGGTAAGGGTGATCGAGAAGCCGGGCACGCTCCGACAGCAGTGCCCGCCTGGGTAGGGACAACCCCCTGTCGAAGACACCGGTCCACCGCAGTGCACAGGCCCCTGTGCACAGACGACTGTGTACGCATGGCACAGGAACCCGGCACTCCCGGACCACACGCGCCCGCCGGGCAGGCCCCGGCGCTGCCGCCCGATCCGGTCGAACTCTCCGACCTCGCCACCTTGAAGGCGCTCGCGCATCCGCGTCGGCAGCGCATGCTGCAGCACCTCACCCTGCAGGGCCCCGCGACCTCCGCGACGCTCGCCCGGGCGCTGGGGCTGAACACCGGCTCCACCAGCTACCACCTGCGGGAACTCGCGCGGCACGGCTTCGTGGAGGAGACGGCGAAGGCGCAGGGGACGAAGGAGGCGGGCGGGGCCACCGGCCGGGAGCGCTGGTGGCGGGCGATCCCCGGTGACCGACGGTTCCCGCCGCGCAGCCGGCAGAGCCCTGAGATGCGGCTCGTCATGGACGAACTCAACCACCACGCCTACGCGGCCGACCTGCAACTCTTCGAGCAGGTTCAGCAGGACACCGCCGCCGACGATCCCTGGGCGGACGCCTTCCCGTACTCGCGCGGCAGCATACGGCTGACGCTGCCCGAACTCCACACGTTCTTCGAGGAGTACATCGCCCTGCTCAACCGCTACAAACGTCCCGAGGCCGGCACCCCGTCCGGTGCACGCACCGTGCTTACCCGAATGCTCGCCTTCCCCGCACCCGCCGTCGACGGCCGTGACGGCCGCGGCGGCCGAGACCCCCGTGCCGCGCACACCACGAATCCGCCCACGACGAAGAGGACCGAGCCCTCATGATGCTGCGCTATGCCCTGAAGTCGGTCCGTGCCCGCAAGGCCGGATTCCTCGGTGCCTTCCTCGCTCTGATGTGCGCGGCGGCCCTGATCACCGCCTGCGGCACCCTCCTGGAAACGGGCCTGCGCGGGACGATCCGCACCGAGCGCTACGCCGCCACCCCCGTCGTGGTCTCGGCCGACCAGAGCGTCCACCAGACCACCGTCAAACACAAGAAGGGCAAGACCAAGATCAAGCACAAGGCGAAGCCCATCGCCGAGCGAGCCTGGCTCCCACAGAGCCTGGAAGGCACCCTCGCATACGCCGCAGGCGTCGCCCGGGTCGTGCCCGAACTCACCTTCCTCGCAGAGCCGTTGGCGCCGGGCGAGACGGGCGGCCGTCCTGCCTACGGGCATGCCTGGGACTCCGCCGCCCTTACGCCCTACAGGCTGACCGCGGGCAACGCACCCAAGGCCGCGACCGACCTCGTCGTCGACTCCTGGCTCGCCGGGCGGGCCCACCTGAAGGTCGGCGACCGGCTCACCGTCCAGTCGACGCAGGCACCGCGCAGCTACCGCATTTCCGGAATTGCCACGCCTCCTGCGGACGTACGGCACCAGACGTCGCTGTTCTTCTCCGCAGCGGAAGCACGCAGGCTGGCCGCGCACCCCGGGAAGGTCACCGCCTTCGGCGTGCTCCCCGACCGGGGCACGGACACCGGACGGCTGCGCCAAGCCGTGGTGCAGGCGCTGCGCGGCACCGACGCGCAGGTCAGCAGCGGGGACGCCCGCGGAACCGCGGAGTTCCTGGACGCCGCCGCGGCCCGCACCAGGCTGGTCAGCATCGGCGGCGCCATGGGCGGCACCTCGCTGCTCGTGGCGGTGCTCGTGGTCGTCGGCACCTTCGCGCTGACCGTGCAGCAGCGGTACCGTGAACTCGCCCTGCTCCGCGCCATCGCCGCCGGCTCAGGACAGATCCGCGGTCTTCTGGGCCGTGAGGCGCTGATCGTCGGCGCGGTCGCCGGCATCGCAGGTGCTCTGCTCGGGCTGCCCTTGGGCGGCTGGCTGCACAGCAGGTTCGTCGCCATGGGAGCAGTCCCCGCAACACTCCAGCACACCGTCAGCGTCTTCCCTGCGTTCGCCGGCGTCGCCGCGACTCTGGTCGGAGCCTGGGCCTCCGCCCGGGTCGCTTCCCGCCGGATCGCCCGGATCCGTCCGGCCGAGGCGCTCGCCGAGTCCCACACCGAGCCCGCGCGGCCTCCGCGGGGACGCGTCCTTGCCGGACTCCTGCTGCTGGCCGGCGGCACGGTCCTCGTCGTCCTCCTCGCCTCTCTGCACACCGAGGCCGCGTCGACACCCGTTACCTTCTTGGCAGTTGTCGTCCTGTCCACCTCTGTCGCCCTGCTGGGGCCGCTCCTGGTGAAGGCGGCCACGCTGCTCCTCGGCGGCCCGCTGCGACTCACCGGGCCGGGCAGCAGGCTGGCCACGGCCAACCTGCGCGGCAACGCCGCCCGTATGGCCTCCGTGGTCACCCCTCTCACCCTCCTCATCGGCATGACCTGCACGGTCCTGTTCGTCCAGCCCACCCTCGGCAACGCCGCCCGCGCCCAGGCCCGCGAGGGCGTGCGCGCCGACTGGGTCGTCGTCTCGGCTGGACCGGGTGTCCCGGCCGAGGTCGCACGGGAGTTCCGTGCGCACCACGACGTGGCCACCGAAGTGGTGCGTACGACCGTCCGGGCCGGCCTCGACAAGTACGCGGCGCAGGGCGTCACCCCCGTCGGGCTCACCCGCACCTGGGACCCGGGCGTCACCGCGGGCTCGCTCGACCGGCTCACCGACCGCACCGTGGCCGTGAGCGAACTGGCCGCCGACCAGCTTCACCTGAAGCCCGGCAGCACCCTGAAGCTCACGCTCGGCGACGGCACGCCCGCCACGTTGACCGTTGCCGCCGTCTACACCAGGGGACTCGGCTTCGGAGACCTCACCCTCACGCACGACCTGGTCGCACGCCACGTCGACAATCCCCTCGCCACCTCCGTCCTCGTCAGCACGCCCCGTACGCGGACGCAGATCTCGACCGCGCTCCGTGATTTCCCCGGGGTCCGTGTCGTCTCCCCACAGACCGCCGACCACCTCCAGGCACAGCAGCAGCAGGCGAACGCGGAGGTCAACTACCTCGCCATGGGACTTGTCCTGGCCTTCACCGCCATCGCCGTCGTCAACACGCTCGCCATGTCGGTCTCCGAACGAGTCCGCGAATTCGCACTGCTCCGACTCGCGGGGGCCACACGCCGACAGGTGCTGCGCATGCTGCGCACCGAGGCGTTGTCGGTGCTGCTCTTCGCCACCGTGCTCGGCAGCGGCATCGCCCTCGCAGTCCTGACCGCGTTCAGCGTCGGCATGACCGGCCGCGCCGCTCCGGCCGTCACTCCGCTGCTGTACGTCGCCGTTGTGGCCGTCGCCGGACTCCTCGCCCTCGTCGCCACCGCCCTGCCAGGACGCGCGGCACTCCGGGTGCGCGCGGTGACGGTGGCCACCGCCAAGGAGTAGCGCCAGGAAGCTGACGGGCGGACACCGCACACATGGTCGGCCTGCGTGTCGGAGAACTCCCCTACGAGTGGTGAACTGGGCCGGACTCAGACCGACCTGCTCCGGAAGCAGGGCTCGCGACAGGTTCAGTCCGGCTCGGTCGGGCTTCAGCGCTGCTGCTGTGGCCATGGTCCGTCTTGCGTGTCCACAGGGACAGATCGCTGCTCGTCGCGATGGCAAGGGTCTGCCCGGAGGGGGAGAAACCGAAGGCGCGAAGCTCGGAGTAGTAGGAGTGGAAGATGTGCCACCATCGCTCTCTGTGTGGACCCGAGTGATTGCCCCTCCGGCGCCGCCTTCTCGGTGCCGTCCGGCTGGCACATGACGCGGTCTAGGGTGACCGAATGGACGTGGGGGCGGTACTGATTGCGATCACTGGTGTAGCGGGAACTCTCGGCGGTGCGTTGCTCACCCAGCGGGGTGCCGACCGGGCCAAGAAGCGCGAGTTGGAGATGGGGCAAGCCATCCAGGAAGCTCGCGAGAATCGTGAGCTCCGCCGGAACTGCTACACACAACTGCATCGGGATGCCAGGCAGTTCGCCACGGCGCTCAGCCGACACTTGTACGCCATGCGGGATCACACACCCGGGCAGGAGGACGTATCGGCGTTGGAAGGAGCCAAGGACGCCTACCGTGACCGGTGGTCCGAGGCTCTGATGATCGCCCCCGACGCTGTGATTGTTCCGGCTCACGAACTGAACGAAGCGCTGACCGGGGTCTATGGACAGATCAAGCGTCTGGAACAAGGCGACCCCCGGCCGGGGGAAACCCTGCAGTCAGCCGCCGAAGCGCAGCATGCGCTCTGGTCTCTCATAGGCGTCACGAGAGAGGCGATGCGTCGTGATCTGGGCGTCACTGCAGACGCCGGCGAGGAAGCCGCCCGCCACACCACGTTGGCGCCCTCCAGCAACCCCACGGCCTTGACCAGGGACTTCACTGAGTCGCTCGACGGTCCCGGCTCCTAGACCGCTCCCTTTATGAGGAGTGCGCTGACCACATGAAAATCACCGCAACGTGGAGTCCGGCCAGGTAGATAGTGGCGGTCTCGCCCCTGATCGGCCGGCTCGTCCTCCGCGGCAGGATGGCCGGCATGGAGATCATGCCGGGCCCCGGCGTCGAACCGGTCAAGATCGGCGATCAGCGCTCACAGGTCGAAGAACACATCGGGCCACCGCTCTCGGTGGCACGCGCCGGAGTCTGCAAACGCGGCTTGATGATCCACGTCAAGCCTCGTTCACAGCCCCTTTCCCGGCTCTGTCTCCTGGGCCTCGAGAAGTTCGTCACCGTGCTCGATCGCCCAGCGTCCGAGCGCCATCATCGGACCCTCGACCAGGCTCTGCCCCAAGCTGGTCAGGGCGTAGTCGATACGCGGCGGCGCCTCGGCATGTGCGTGCCGCTCGACCAGTGCGCCTGCGAGTAGACGGTGCAAGGAGTCGCTCAGAACCTTGTCGCTGATGCCGCCGATCGCGGCCCGCAGGTCCCGGCGTCGGCGCGGTCCCATGCGAAGCGCCGCCAGCACAACGGGATCCCAGGTATGGGTGAAGAGATCGGTGGCCGCACGCAAACGGCAATCGGCGACCAACTCATAGCAGTGGGCGTCGTGATCAGTCATCTCACAGCCCATCATCGCCCGTCGGCCACGCACCGAATGGTGCGTAACGCCTTCCCTACCGTAGCCACCCGACCAGCCACTGTTTGGAGAGGAACAGACAGATGCGTATCGGAATCCTGGGAACAGGGACCCTGGCGGCGGCTCTGGGTGAGGGCTGGGTGCGTGCGCGACATGAGGTGGCGATCGGTGGACGGTCGCAGGTCAAGGCGGAGAAACTCGCCGAGCGGCTGGGTCACGGGGTGCTCGCGGTCACGCCACGTGTGGCGGCCACCGGGTGCGATGCGGTGCTGCTCGCCGTGTCCTGGGACGGCGTCGAGGACATGCTGGAATTGGTGGGTGCGCCCGACGGCGTGTTTGAAGGGATGCCGTTGATCGATCCCACGAACGCCGTCACCCATGGCGTCGGCGCCCTGCTCACCGAGCGCGGCGAGTCGATGGCCGAGCGGATCACCGGGCTGGCTCCGGGAGCCCGGGTCGTGAAGGCGTTCCACCTCTTTCCCGCCGGCCAGTGGACGACCGCGCCCGGTGGTGGTGCGTCCCGTGTGACGGTGGCGATGTGCGGCGATGATGCGACGGCACTGCACGTCGTCGGCGAACTGGTCCGTGACGTCGGCGGAGTCCCGGCGACCTTGGGGACGCTGGATCGCGCGCGCCAGTTGGAGGAGGTGGCGGGTTTTGTCATCGGTTTGGCCTTCGCAGGCTTCGACCCTGGATCCGCCCTCCCTCACATCCCCTCGAACAGCAGATGAGCCAGCTCACAGAGGTAGCCGTATCTCCCTCACACCCGGTGATCCACCACGGACAGGGTCTGTGAAAACGGCTTGATGACCCACGTCATCCTGTCCCGCTTCCAAGCTGCGGGGCAACGGCCGGGTTGGACCGGCAAGGAATCGCGTCGAAGCCTCGCGCGTTGAGCGCAGTGGGCATGGGATGCCGGTGGTGTGCGAGCCGAGTAGCCCGAGCGGCCGAGCTGACAGATACAGATACAGATACAGATATTGGAGGGGTCGTGATGGCTGCGCAGACGCAGAGGGCAGTGCTGGCCGGCGGATGCTTCTGGGGAATGGAGGAGCTGATCCGCCGGCTCCCGGGCGTGACGGCGACCCGGGTCGGATACACGGGGGGTGACGTGCCGAACGCGACGTATCGCAACCACGGTACGCACGCGGAGGCCATCGAGATCCTTTTCGATCCCGCGAAGACCAACTTCCGCGCGATCCTGGAGTTCTTCTTCCAGATCCACGACCCGAGCACGACGAACCGCCAGGGCAACGACATCGGCCTCAGCTACCGCTCGGCGATCTACTACGTGGACGACGAGCAGAAGCGGATCGCCGAGGACACGATCGCGGATGTGGACGCCTCCGGACTCTGGCCCGGCAAGGTCGTCACCGAGGTGGAGCCGGTCGGCCCCTTCTGGGAGGCCGAGCCCGAGCACCAGGACTACCTGCAGCGTTACCCGGACGGCTACACCTGCCACTTCCCGCGCCCGGGATGGCGGCTGCCCGCCCGCGCGAAGGGCTGACCACGCGGCGGCTCGGCGGAAGGCGGAGGACGACCGGCCGAGGCTCCGCAGAGCCTGGGGCGGGCCCGTCCGTCACAACGGGCCCGTCGTTTCCGCCGCTCCCGCGCACGCGGGCGACGGCATCAAGGACAACGTTCCGGGCGCCGCCGTCATTCCGGCGGGCTCCCCGGCTTCCGCCGCCGCTCAGTGGTGCAGCGTCGCCGGGCTGCCGCCGTTGGCCTCGTAGCCCGCCACGGCCAGGGCCCGGTAGACGGCGAACTCCGCCGCCGGGTCCTCGGACAGGGTCCACGGCACGGCCCCCACATGGCCGTCGACGTGTATCAGCTGGCTCATCGCCTCCGCCCAGCGCTCGGAGCGGACCAGGAAGAAGAGCAGCAGATGGCGGACGTGGGCGAGCATCGGGTCGTCGGGGCGGGCCGCGTGCACCGCGAAGAGCGCGCCGTGGACCGCCCTGGTCACGACCTCGCTCTGGTAGAAGCCCCTGACCAGGTTGACCTCGGGGAGGTGCTCGAAGACCGCGAACAGCGGCAGGGCCGCCAGCAGCGAGCCCCGGGGGGCACGGGCCGCGGCGGCCTCCGCGAAGGAGTAAGCCAGCTCACGCGAGCCGTGCCACTTCTCGCACCAGTACTGCAGGGCCGCGAGATGCGCCCCCGTGTGGCTCGGCGCGCGGTCGAGGATCTTCAGCCACAGCTGCTCGAACTCCGGCCGCGAGTACGCCAGGCCGCGCGCCACGGACAGCTCGACGATGTACGGGACCGGGTCGCCCGGGGCCAGCAGCGCCGCCTGCCCGCACGCCTCCCGGGCCTCCTCCATGATGATCCGGAACTCGTCCGTGCCCGGCGTCGCCGTACGCCACGCCTGCTGCACCAGGAACTCGGCGTGCACCGCCGCGCCGCCCGGGTCCTTGGGCGCCTCGACACGCCAGACCCGCAGCCACTGCCCGCCGGGCGTCTCGCTGACCCCGCCAGGCCGCTGCCGGAGCTCCAGCGAGGCCGCGCCGGCGAAGGCCTGCACACGCTGCCAGCGCAGCTCGCTCTCCTTCTCCGTGCCCGCGAGGAGCTGGGAGGCGGCGCGGTAGTCCTGGGTGCGCTGCACCAGCTCCAGGACGTCCAGCAGGTCCTGGTCAGGACCGGGCATGCGGACGTCGAGCTCCTCCTGCTGGACGAAGCCGTAGTGCGCCGGGTCCGCGGCGTCCGGGTGTCCCGGCGGTACCTGCTCGATGCCGCCACGCCTGCGCCTGAGGAACGGGACCAGCACGAAACCCAGCATGGCCATCGCCATCAGGACCCAGAGAATCTCCATGCGACAAGCGAACCAGACGGCGCCGACACTTGGCCAACCTGTGCGGCGCCCCTGTGGAAAACCCCTCCTCCCGCGCCGTCCGGAACCGCCGTCCCGCACCACCCCCACAAGAGCACTACCCTCGGGCTCATGAGCGACAGGCACATCAGTGAGCACTTCGAGACGCTCGCGATTCACGCGGGCAACACCGCCGACCCCCGGACCGGGGCGGTCGTCCCGCCGATCTACCAGGTCTCGACCTACAAGCAGGACGGCGTGGGCGGTCTGCGCGACGGCTACGAGTACAGCCGCAGCGCCAACCCGACCAGGACCGCCCTGGAGGAGAACCTCGCCGCCCTGGAGGGCGGCCGCCGCGGACTCGCGTTCGCGTCCGGACTGGCGGCCGAGGACTGCCTGTTGCGTACGCTGCTCAGCCCCGGCGACCACGTCGTCATCCCCAACGACGCCTACGGCGGCACCTTCCGGCTGTTCGCCAAGGTCGTCGCCCGGTGGGGCGTGGAGTGGTCGGTAGCGGACACCGCAGACCCGGCCGCGGTACGGGCCGCCATCACCCCGAAGACCAAGGCCGTGTGGGTGGAGACCCCCTCCAACCCGCTGCTCGGTATCACCGACATCGCCGCCGTCGCCCAGGTCGCCCGGGACGCGGGCGCGAAGCTCGTCGTCGACAACACCTTCGCCACGCCCTACCTCCAGCAGCCGCTCGCGCTCGGCGCGGACGTGGTCGTGCACTCGCTGACCAAGTACATGGGCGGTCACTCGGACGTCGTCGGCGGCGCGCTGATCACCGGCGACGCCGGGCTGGGCGAGGAGCTGGCGTTCCACCAGAACGCGATGGGAGCCGTCGCCGGCCCCTTCGACTCCTGGCTGGTGCTGCGCGGCACCAAGACGCTCGCGGTGCGCATGGACCGGCACAGCGAGAACGCGACGAAGGTCGCCGACATGCTCTCCCGGCACGCGCGCGTGACGCAGGTCCTCTACCCGGGACTGCCGGAGCACCCCGGTCACGAGGTGGCCGCCAAGCAGATGAAGGCGTTCGGCGGCATGATCTCCTTCCGGGTCGAGGGCGGCGAGGAGGCGGCCGTCGAGGTCTGCAACCGTGCCAAGGTGTTCACCCTGGGCGAGTCCCTGGGCGGGGTCGAGTCGCTGATCGAGCACCCCGGGCGCATGACGCACGCGTCCGTGGTGGGCTCCGCCCTGGAGGTCCCCGGCGACCTGGTGCGCCTGTCCGTGGGCATCGAGAACGCCGACGACCTGCTCGAGGACCTGAGGCAGGCCCTCGGCTGATCCTGCCGGTCCTGTGGTCCTGCTGGTGTCAGAGGAGTCACCAGCCGGACACGGGTGGAGTCGTCTGCGACGGCGGCTCCACCCAGGGGCGGGCCGTCAGCGCCCACACCGTGAAGGCGACGACCGCCGCGGCCAGCACCAGCCACATCAGCCGGCGGGCGGCCGTGCGGCGGCGCAGCATCCGTCCCCCGCGGCGCACGGCCTCCTCGTACAGTTCCGTGGGCACCTGCGGCGGACGCTGATCGAGGATCCGCCGTGCGGCCGCCTCCCGCTCGGCCCCGTTCACGGCCTCCTCCACTCCTCCGGTCGCCCGCACAGGCCACTTGGGCCGCTCAGTTCGCTCACACCACTCACTCGGCTCATGACGGTGCCGCCTCGGTGTCGCCGACCGCCGGGGCCGGGTTCACGGGCGTGCGGGTGAGTGTGGTGATCGCGCGGTCGCAGATGACGCGGACGCGGTCCGTGGGCAGGCCCATCAGGGCCGCCGCCTGTTCCTCGGCCACCCCCTCGTACAGCCTGAGGACGATGATCAGGCGTTCCTGGGCGGTGAGCACGGCCAGGGCGCCGGGTGGCCTCCGGCGGGTGCGGCCGGATCCACCGCGCTGGTGCCACGCCTCACGGGCGAAGCGGGCGGCCAGTTGCCGGCGGGTGTGGTTGTACGGGTCCTCGCCGCGCAGCCGGTCCCAGCACGCGTACGTGTGCGCCAGGGCACGGGTCAGCAGGTGCCGCGCGCGCGGGTTGGCGCCGGGGGCCTCGGCGGTGAGCAGTGTGGCGGTATGCAGCAGCCGCCCGGCCGCGCCCGCGACGAACGCCTCGAACTCCCGGGCCCGGCGAGCGCCTTGAGCCGCCTGCCGTTCTCGCACCGCGCCTCCCCCCAAGGGCGATCGTGACCGCGGGTCCCGTTTCGTACGGTCGCTTGAACCGTGTACGACGAGCCCGGTCTCATATGAGGGCAGGGGCGGCCCGTCGGTCAAGAGGCGTACTCGCACTCCTCTGCCCGCGCGCCGGGCGCGGCCTCACGAAGCGGGGGGCGTGTCCGTCTGCGGTATGCCCTGGCGGGCGGCGAGTGCGTGGTTGAAGCGGGTCAGAAGTGAGCAGAAGGCCTCGCGCTCCGCCGGCTCCCAGTCGCGGGTCAGCTCGGCCATCAGTTCCCGCCGGGACGAGCGGACCTCCTCCAGCCGGGAGAGCCCGCGCGGGGAGAGCTGGAGCACCACGGCCCGTCCGTCCTCGGGGTGCGAGGTGCGCTTGACGAGGCCGGTGTCGACGAGCGGTGCCACCTGACGGGTGACGGTGGAGGAGTCGATGCCCATGCTCGCGGCGAGCGCCTTGACGCCCATCGGGCCCTCTGTGTCGAGGCGGTTGAGCAGCAGGTACGCGGCGCGGTCCATGGAGTTGCGCACCTGCCCGACACCGCCGAGGCGGGTCTGCTCGGCCCGGCGGGCGAAGACCGCCACCTCGTGCTGGAGGGTGTCGAGGAGACCGGGGTCACCGGCGATCGTCATGTCCGTCGACATGTCGCGTGTTGTGGGCATGGCCGGGGGCTCACTTCTGGAGAGCGGCTGGGTTGGGGGACAGGTTACGCGGCCGGGGGGCAAGTCGTACCGGCACTGCGCCATCCGGTCTCGGAGGATGGTCACAACGGCGTCCGCGGCCCGTGAACTGCGAGACTTGAGGCATGAGCTACAGCACGGCCGGCTCCTCCTGGCCCGTCACCCTGGACGACGTGCGCGGCGCGCAGAAGATGCTGTCCGGGGTGGCGCGGGTGACCGCGATGGAGAGCAGCAGGTACCTGTCCGACCTGGTGGGTGCGCCGGTGCACCTGAAGTGCGAGAACCTCCAGCGGACGGGTTCGTTCAAGCTGCGTGGCGCCTACGTCCGGATCGCGGGGCTGCTGCCGGAGGAGCGTGCCGCCGGGGTGGTGGCCGCGAGCGCCGGCAACCACGCGCAGGGTGTCGCGCTGGCGTCGTCGCTGCTCGGGGTGCGGTCCACGGTGTTCATGCCGAAGGGTGCCCCGCTGCCGAAGATCAGCGCCACCCAGGACTACGGCGCCGAGGTGCGCCTGCACGGCCAGGTGGTCGACGAGACGCTGGCCGCCGCCCAGGAGTACGCGGCCCGGACGGGCGCGGTGTTCATCCACCCGTTCGACCACCCCGACGTCATCGCGGGCCAGGGCACGGTGGGCCTGGAGATCCTGGAGCAGTGCCCGCAGGTGGGCACGATCGTCGTCGGTATCGGCGGCGGCGGGCTCGCGGCCGGCATCGCGGTGGCGGTGAAGTCGCTGCGGCCGGACGTGCGGATCGTCGGGGTGCAGGCGGCGGGCTCGGCGGCGTACCCGCCCTCGCTGGCGGCGGGCCGCCCGGTGACGGTCGGCGCCCCGGCGACGATGGCCGACGGCATCAGAGTCGGGCGGCCGGGCGATGTGCCGTTCGGGATCCTCCGCGAGCTGCTGGACGAGGTGCGCACGGTCACCGAGGACGAGTTGTCCGCCGCGCTGCTGCTGTGCCTGGAGCGGGCCAAGCTGGTGGTCGAGCCGGCCGGGGCGAGCCCGGTCGCCGCGCTGCTGGGCTGTCCCGGCCCCCTGGCCGGTCCGGTGGTGGCGGTGCTGTCCGGCGGGAACGTCGATCCGGTGCTGATGCAGCGGGTGCTGCGGCACGGCATGGCCGCGCAGGGCCGCTATCTGGCGGTCCGGCTGCGGCTGACCGACCGGCCGGGCGCGCTCGCCACGCTGCTGGGGGTGCTGTCGGCGGTCGACGCCAACGTCCTCGACGTCAGCCATGTCCGGACCGACCCCCGGCTCGGGCTCGCCGAGGCGGAGGTGGAGCTGCACCTGGAGACGAAGGGGCCGGTGCACTGCGCCGAGGTCGGCCAGGCCCTGCGCGAGGCCGGCTACACGGTCATCGACTGATCCCGCCCTCCGCCGGGTGGTCGGGCGGCGGGCGGGGGACACGGAGGTCATCAGCCTTTCGTCACTCGTTCGAGTAATCCGTTGAGCAGACGCGATACATCGCGTTATGGTGTGTCGTGTTCCGCGGGCGTGCCCTGCTCGGATGCGGCGCGGGCGACATTCCCCAGCGGGACAGCACCTGCCTCTCCAGGCTTTTCCGACCATCCCCGACGAGGTGGAGACTCACATGCCAGGCGCCATCCATGCCGAAGGTCTCGTGAAGACCTTCGGCGACGTAAGGGCTCTGGACGGCGTCGACCTCGACGTCCCCGAGGGCACGGTGCTGGGACTGCTCGGGCCCAACGGCGCGGGCAAGACCACCACCGTCCGCTGTCTGACCACGCTGCTGCGGCCCGACAGCGGCAAGGCCGTCGTCGCGGGTCTCGACGTGCTCAAGCACCCCAACGAGGTGCGGCGCTCGATCGGCCTGTCCGGTCAGTTCGCCGCGGTCGACGAGTATCTGACCGGCCGCGAGAACCTCGAGATGGTCGGCCGGCTGTACCAGATGCGGGCCGCGGCGGCGAAGGCCAGGGCGGGGGAGCTGCTGGAGCAGTTCAACCTCGCCGACGCCGCGGACCGGCCCGCGAAGACCTACTCCGGAGGCATGCGCCGCCGGCTCGACCTGGCGGCGGCGCTCGTCGTCTCCCCGCCGGTGATGTTCATGGACGAGCCGACGACCGGCCTCGACCCGCGCAACCGCCAGCAGCTGTGGGAGGTCATCAAGCAGCTGGTCTCCGGCGGCACCACCCTGCTGCTCACCACGCAGTACCTGGAGGAGGCCGATCACCTGGCGCACGAGATCGCGGTCGTCGACCACGGCCGGGTCATCGCGCGCGGCACCTCCGACCAGCTCAAGGCCCGCACCGGCGGCGAGCGCGTCGAGGTCGTGGTCCACCAGCGCGAGCACATCCCCACCGCCGCCGAGGTGCTGCGCGGCTTCGGCAAGGGCGAGACCACGGTCGAGGAGCACACCCGCAGGATCACCACGCCCGTCTCCGGCGGGGCGAAGCTCCTCGCCGAGATCATCCGGGAGCTGGACACCCGCGGCATCGAGATCGACGACATCGGTCTGCGCCGCCCGACCCTCGACGACGTGTTCCTGTCCCTGACCGGCCATGTGGCCGAGGCCGGGGAGGAGAACGGCACGAGCGCCGCCCGGGGCGCCGACACCAAGGACCGCCGGCACAAGAAGGAGACCGTCAAGTGAGTGCCGTCACCGACAGCGCGCGGATCGCGCCGCCCGGCAACGTCCTGACCCAGTCCGTCCGCGACTCGATGGTCGTCGCCAAGCGCAACCTGATCCGCATGACCCGGATCCCCGAGATGGTCATCTTCGGGCTCATCCAGCCGATCATGTTCGTGGTGCTGTTCACCTACGTGTTCGGCGGCTCCCTGCAGATCCAGGGCACCACCGACCCCAGCGTCTACAAGAACTTCCTGATGGCGGGCATCTTCGCGCAGACCGTCACCTTCGCCACCGCCAGCTCCGGCGCCGGCATCGCCGACGACATGCACAAGGGCCTCATCGACCGGTTCCGCTCACTGCCCATGGCGCGCGGTGCGGTGCTCACCGGGCGCACCTTCGCCGACCTGGTGCAGACGGCGCTGACCCTGTTCGTCCTCGCCGCCGTCGCCCTGCTCGTCGGCTGGCGCGTCGGGTCCTTCGGCCACACGAACGCCGGCCGGGTGCTGGCCGCCTTCGGCCTGCTGCTCCTGCTCGGCTACGCGTTCACCTGGATCGGCGCCCTGATCGGCCTGTCGGTGCGCACGCCCGAGGCGGCCACCTCCGGCGGTCTGATCTGGCTCTTCCCGGTGACGTTCGTCTCCAACGCGTTCGTCGACTCCGGCAAGATGACGCCGTGGCTGCGCCATGTCGCGGAGTGGAACCCGTTCAGCGCCACCGTCCAGGCCTCCCGCGTGCTCTTCGCCAACCCCGGCCAGTCCACGTCCACCGCGTGGCCGATGCAGCACCCGGTCTGGGCCTCGCTGATCTACTCGGCACTGATCATCCTGGTCTTCCGCACGCTGGCGGTGCGCAAGTACCGCTCGGCCACGGCGTGACCGCGGGCTGCGGCGGCGGAGCCGGCCCACCGGCGGCCGCCGCCCGGACATGACGAAGCCCCCGGGGCTCACGCGGAGCGCCGGGGGCCTCGCCGGAAGCGGTACGGGGACTCAGCCGCTGTACGGCTCCGCCTTGAGGATCTTCACCGAGGCGACCTTGCCGTTCGGCAGCTCGTACTCCGCGTCCTCGCCGACCTTGTGGCCGATCACGCCGGAGCCCAGCGGGGACTGCGGCGAGTAGGTCTCGATCTCGGCGCTCGCGTACTCCCGCGAGGCCAGCAGGAAGGTCAGGGTGTCGTCCTCGTCGCCGTCGAAGGCGATCGTGACGACCATGCCCGGCGCGACCGCACCGTCAGCGGCCGGCGGCTCGCCGACCTGGGCGGTCTCCAGGAGCTGGGTCAGCTGGCGCACGCGAAGCTCCTGCTTGCCCTGCTCCTCCTTGGCCGCGTGGTACCCGCCGTTCTCGCGCAGGTCCCCCTCCTCGCGCGCGGCCGCGATCTTGGCGGCGATCTCCGTGCGCGCAGGACCAGTAAGGTGCGCAAGCTCCTCCTTGAGCTTGTTGTACGCCTCCTGGGTCAGCCAGGTGACGTTCTCGCTGGTCTGGGTCACAGGTGCTCCTCGTCGGTGCTGGGAATACAAAGCATCGCCCTACCCAGAAGAATGTTCCCTCATGGGTGGGCGAAACCACGAGCCTAACAATTCAGGGCTCAAAGGGGGAGGACATAAGCCGTGAGACCTACGTCAACCCAGGTCAGTGACCGCGTATTCCGGTCGGCGCCGACGCGTCACCCCGCGCTGCAGCCCAGCAGCTCGGCCGTCGTGCCCCGGGCCGTCGTCCGCAGGGTGAGCACCTTGTCGATCTGCGAGGCGTGCTCGTCGAAGCGGAAGTCCGCCCGCCCGACCTCGGAGCCGTCGGCCGCCTGCGAGCGCAGCGTGCAGTAGCCGCGGGCGTCGGCGTCCTTGTGGACCTCCAGATGGATCCGCACCGCGTCCTTGGACGCCTCGAAGGTGACGACCTGCGCGCTGATCTTGTTCTGGCCGACGTAGTGGTAGGCGAAGTATCCGACCAGGACGAGCAGGGCCGCCCCCAGGGCGGCGCCCAGGATCTTGAGCTTGCGGTCGGCGCGCTCGTCCGGGGAGCGGCCGTAGCGGCCCTCGGGCAACCGGGTGCTCGCCGTGCTCATGATCGTCCTCTCGGCCGGTGCGGGACGGGCGTCCCGCGGGGGGCTCCCGGAGCCGGGCCCCGGAATTATTCGCCCCCCGATTCGGTCACTATAGAAGCCCCCGCCTGCCCGACCGACCGCCACCCCGGGGCCGATCTTTGTCGCGGGACGGCATCGTTGACTGCCCGCCGAGCCGGGCACCGACTTGACCTGAGGACTGAGCCTTGACTGACCAGCTGCGACTGATGGCCGTGCACGCGCACCCCGACGACGAGTCGAGCAAGGGCGCGGCCACCATGGCCAAGTACGTTTCCGAGGGGGTGGACGTGCTGGTGGTGACCTGCACGGGCGGAGAGCGCGGCTCCATCCTCAACCCCAAGCTCCAGGGCGACGCGTACATCGAGGAGAACATCCACGAGGTGCGCCGGAAGGAGATGGACGAGGCCCGCGAGATCCTCGGCGTGAGCCAGGACTGGCTCGGCTTCGTCGACTCGGGCCTGCCCGAGGGCGACCCGCTGCCCCCGCTGCCCGAGGGCTGCTTCGCCCTGGAGGACCTCGACAAGGCGGCCGGCGAGCTGGTCCGCAGGATCCGCTCCTTCCGCCCCCAGGTGATCACCACCTACGACGAGAACGGCGGCTACCCGCACCCCGACCACATCATGACCCACAAGATCTCGATGGTGGCCTTCGAGGGCGCCGCGGACGCCGAGAAGTACCCGGAGGAGGAGTACGGACCGGCCCACCAGCCGCTGAAGCTGTACTACAACCAGGGCTTCAACCGCCCGCGCACCGAGGCGCTGCACCAGGCCCTGCTCGACCGGGGCCTGGAGTCCCCCTACGGCGAGTGGCTCAAGCGCTGGGAGAACTCGGGCCACAAGGAGCGCACGCTCACCACGCACATCCCCTGCGCCGACTTCTTCGAGATCCGCGACAAGGCGCTGATCGCCCACGCCACGCAGATCGACCCCGACGGCGGCTGGTTCCGGGTGCCGATGGAGATCCAGAAGGAGGTCTGGCCGACGGAGGAGTACGAGCTCGCGAAGTCGCTCGTCGACACCTCGCTCCCGGAGGACGACCTCTTTGCGGGCGTCCGGCAGCCGTGAGGGACAATGCCTGACATGAGTGCAAGCGTGAGCCTGGCAATGACGCACCTGGTCCCTCTCGCCGAGTTCGACAAGAACAAGGTCACCCCCGGCGTCCTCGGCTTCGTCGTCTTCGCGGTGATGGCCGTCGCGGTGTGGGGCCTGATGAAGTCCATGAACCGCCACATGGGCAGGGTCGACTTCAAGGAGGCCCCGGACCGCGCGGCGCAGTCCGGCGCCGCCTCGGGCGAGGCCAAGGCCGAGCGGGGCTGACACCCGGCGGCGCTGCCGCCGTCAGCTCCCGCCGTCCGGCACCGCCACCCCCATCACCTCCCGCGCGTGCCGGCTCGGCACCATGCCCAGGCGCCAGGCCTGCCAGCCCGCTTCCAGGCTCACGCCGCGCTCCAGCAGAAGCCGATAGGCCTCGACGTAGTCGTTCAGCTTCCCGTCCCGCAGCGGATGGCCGCCGCGGGCGAGCTGGTCCAGCTCCTCCTGCGCCACCGCCGTGCCGACCTCCGTGCCGCCGGGGGCCGCGTACGGCAGCAGGGTGCAGCGCAGGAACCGCGCCCAGTCCTCTCCGCGGCGGTCCCCGTAGGCGGCGAACAGGGCGAGCGCCTCGTCGCACAGGGCCAGCGCCTGCTGGGTGCGCGCGTTGCCGGCGTCCACCACGGCCAGCTCCAGACACGTCCACGCCTCGCCGTGCGCGACACCGATGCGCTGGAAGTCGGCGCGGGCGTCGACCAGGAGCTGGCGGGCGAAACCTGAGTTGCGCAGCGAGCCGGTCTGCGCCGCCCGCTGGTCCCGGGTGACCCGGGCCGAGTGATGCCGGGCACACGCCAGTCCGTACACGTCCCGCATCCGGGAGAACATGGTGCGGGCCCGCTCCAGCTCACGCACCGCCTGGTCGAGCCTGCCGGTCTCCTCCAGCGCCTGACCGAGGTAGTACAGCGTCCACGCCTCGCCGCGCGCGTCCTCGTTGTCCCGGTGCCGCCTCGCCGCCCGCCGCAGCTCCTCCACCGCCTCGGCCGTCTCGCCGGCCAGCAGCCGGGCCCGGGCCAGCTGGGTGAGGGCCCAGGCCTCGCCGCGAGCGTCCCGGGTGCGGCGGTAGCGTTCCAGCGCCTGGCGCAGATCCGCCTCGGCGCGCTCCACATCGCCCCTGCGCAGCGCGAGCTGGCCCAGCTGGAAGTGGGCCCAGGCCTCGCCGTGCACCGAACCGCCCTCCCGGTGCAGCACCAGCGACCGGTTCAGCAGCTCCAGCGCCTCGGCCAGGTGCGCCCGGTCCCGCTCCACCGCCGCCAGCGCGTGCATCGTCCAGGCGCGGTCGGTCGCCAGCTCGGGCGCCGCCTGAAGGTCGAGGGCCTCCCGCAGCCGGGCCGCCGCCTCCGTCAGGTTGCCCTGGTGGTGCAGCGTGATGCCGAGCGAGTTGAGCGCGCGGGCGGCGCCCGCGTCGTGGTGGGCCTCCCGGTAGAGGTCGACGACCGAGGCCAGCGTGGTCCGCGCCTTGTCCAGCTCGCCGAGCTGGCGGGCCGCGATACCGGTGCGCCACTGCACCGACCGGACCAGGAGTCCATGGTCGACGGCCTGGGTCAGCTCGCTGATCTCCCCCAGGCGGTACAGGTCCCCGCGCAGCAGGCAGTAGTCGCACAGGGCGCCGAGCAGGTTCAGCACGGCCCCCTGGTTCACGCCCTCCGCGTGTCTGAGGGCCGCCGTGATGAAGCTCGACTCGTCGTCCAGCCAGCGCAGCGCCTCGTCCAGGGAGGTGAAGCCGTGCGGGCTGAAGCGGTCCGAGCGCGTCGACATGTTCCCGTCGACCAGGCGCAGCACCGAGTCGGCCAGCTCGGCGTAGTTCTCGATCAGCCGTTCCTGCGCGGCCGTCCGCTCGGCGGGCTCCTCCTCGTCCAGCAGACGCGCGTGCGCGAAGGCGCGCACCAGGTCGTGCAGCCGGTAGCGGTTGCCCCGCACATGGTCGACCAGACCCGCCCGGGCGAGGGCCGCCAGATGCCGGTTCGCCTCCGCCTCGTCCGTGGCCAGCAGAGCGGCCGCCGCCGCGCCGCCCATCGAGGCGCGTCCGGCCAGTGCGAGCCGTCTCAGCAGCCGGCGGGCCTGCTCCGACTGGTCGGTGTAGCGCAGCCACAGCGCCCGCTCCACCGGTTCCACCGGACCGTACGCGCCCAGGTCCGTGGCCAGTTGGCGGGGTGAGCGCGGGCCGAGACCGGAGCCCGCGATGTGCAGCGCCAGCGGCAGTCCGCCGCACAACTGCGCGATCCGGTCGGTGGATTCCGCGTCGTAGGGTCCCGAGGTGTCCTGCGCGGCGGCGGTCAGCAGTTCCTCCGCGCCCACCGCGTCCAGGGCCTGGACGGGCAGCTGGTGCACCCAGGCCGGCAGGTCGGCGGGCAGCCGCAGCGGCTCGCGGGCGGTGACCAGGACCAGACTGTCGGACCGCTCGGGCACCAGGGCGCGGACCTGCTCGGCGTCCGAGGCGTCGTCCAGCACGATCGATACCGGCAGGCCCGTCAGATGCTGGTGGTACAGCTCGCCGAGCCGCTTGAGCTGCTGCTCGGGGGAGGAGCGTTCGCGGAACAGCAGCTGCTCGCGGGGCGCGCCGAGCCGGTTCAGCAGGTGCAGCAGGGCGTCGCGGGTGGGCAGCGGCGGCTCGTCCTGGCTGTCGCCGCGCAGGTCGACCACGACCGCGCCCCGGAACTGGTCCTTCAGGTCGTGGGCCGCGCGCACCGCCAGCGTGCTGCGGCCGGAGCCCGGCGCTCCGTGCAGGACCACGACGGTCGGCCGGGTCTGGGTGGACGCGCGGGCCGCCTGCACCCACTGCCGGATCCGGGCCACCTCCTGGCGTCGCCCCGCGAACACACCGACCGGCTCCGGCAGTTGGCCGAAGGACTGCTCGAGGACACTGCGCCTGCGGGCCGCCGCGCTCTTGTCCGTGCCGCGCAGCCGGGGCGCCGCCTTCTTCGGCGCGGTGGACGCGCTCAGCACGCGCTGCTGGTCGAGGAACGGACGGATGCCGCGCACCTCCAGGGCGGTCAGCCACTGAAGTCGCAGCTGCTCGGGCCCGCCCGGCTGGCCGGCCGCCCCGGCCCGGCGGTGGGCGGCGGGCAGATGGGTGGCGGTCACCTTCACGACGGTGGCGGCGGCGCCCACCACCCCGGCGGTGACGCCCGCGCCGACGGCGGTGCCGCCGTCGGTGCCCAGCGCCAGGTCGGCCACGACGGCGGCGAGTCCCGCAACCGCCGCGACGAGCAGTGGGGTTCCGCCGCTCTCGCGGGCGTAGCGCTGGGCGAACGTGAGCTGCCCGGCCGCCGCCTCGTCCAGCGCCCGCGTGTAGGCCTCGTACTCCTCCACCGCGGTCTCGGCCATGGTGTCCAGCGCGCCACGCGCCCGGGACAGCAGCACGCCCGCGTCCACCCGGCCGCCCGAGCGGCGAACCTCCTCCTCCACGGCCCGAGTCAGCAGCCGCTCGGCGTCCGCCCGATGGCCATCCCGCATGTCCCGTCCCCCTCCGGCGGCAACTCCCTTTCCTACGAGTGTCCTTCGGCTCGGCCGGGAGCGCGAGGGGGCGGCGATCACCGATGGCCCCGAGCGGGCGCCGACCGCCCGGCGGGAAGGGCTGGGGTACACGGGCAGTCGCGGGGCGATCACCTTCCGCGTCCGGTGGGGCCGGGTGAGGCAGGATGGGGGTATGCCGAACCGACTGGCCGACGAGACGTCCCCGTACCTGCTCCAGCACGCCGACAACCCGGTCGACTGGTGGCCGTGGTCGGCGGAGGCCTTCGCGGAGGCCCGGCGCCGCGACGTCCCCGTGCTGCTGAGTGTCGGGTACAGCAGCTGCCACTGGTGTCACGTCATGGCGCACGAGTCGTTCGAGGGCGACGACACCGCCGCGTACATGAACGAGCACTTCGTGTCCGTCAAGGTGGACCGCGAGGAGCGCCCCGACGTCGACGCCGTGTACATGGAGGCCGTGCAGGCGGCCACCGGGCAGGGCGGGTGGCCGATGACCGTGTTCCTCACGCCCGACGCCGAGCCGTTCTACTTCGGCACGTACTTCCCGCCCGAGCCCCGGCACGGCATGCCCTCCTTCGGGCAGGTCCTCGAAGGGGTGCGGCAGGCTTGGCGGACCCGGCGGGACGAAGTCGCCGATGTCGCCGGGAAGATCGTGCGGGACCTGGCACAGCGGGAGATCGGTCACGGCACCGCTCGGCCCCCGGGCGAGGAGGAACTGGCGCAGGCGCTGCTCGCGCTGACCCGCGAGTACGACGCCCGGCGCGGCGGGTTCGGCGGGGCCCCGAAGTTCCCGCCGTCGATGGTGATCGAGTTCCTGCTGCGGCACCACGCCCGCACCGGCTCCGAGGGCGCCCTCCAGATGGCGGCGGACACCTGCGAGCGGATGGCCCGCGGCGGCATCCACGACCAGCTCGGCGGCGGCTTCGCCCGGTACTCCGTCGACCGCGACTGGGTGGTGCCCCACTTCGAGAAGATGCTGTATGACAACGCCCTGCTGTGCCGGGTCTACGCCCACCTGTGGAGGGCCACCGGATCCGACTTCGCCCGCCGGGTCGCCCTGGCGACCGCCGACTTCATGGTGCGCGAACTGCGTACCGCCGAAGGCGGGTTCGCCTCGGCGCTGGACGCCGACAGCGAAGACAGGACGGGCCGGCACGTCGAGGGCGCCTACTACGTCTGGACCCCCGCCCAGCTGCGTGAGGCGCTCGGCGACGAGGACGCCGAGCTCGCCGCCCGCTGTTTCGGCGTGACCGAGGAGGGCACCTTCGAGCACGGCTCGTCCGTCCTGCAACTTCCCGTGCAGGAGGGCGTGTTCGACGCCGACCGGGTCGAGTCCGTCCGGCGCCGGCTGCTGGCGAGGCGGGCCGAGCGTCCGGCGCCCGGCCGGGACGACAAGGTCGTCGCCGCGTGGAACGGGCTGGCGATCGCCGCCCTCGCCGAGACCGGCGCCTACTTCGACCGCCCGGACCTGGTCGAGGCCGCGGTCGGCGCCGCCGATCTCCTCGTCCGGCTTCACATGGACGAGCACGCCGGGCTCCGCCGCACCAGCAAGGACGGCCGGGCCGGAGCCAACGCCGGGGTGCTGGAGGACTACGCCGACGTCGCCGAGGGCTTCCTCGCCCTCGCCTCCGTCACCGGTGAGGGCGTCTGGCTGGACTTCGCCGGGCTGCTCCTCGGGCATGTGCTCACCCGGTTCGCCGACCCGGAGTCGGGCTCCCTGTACGACACGGCCGTCGACGCCGAGCGGTTGATCCGCCGACCGCAGGACCCCACCGACAACGCCACCCCCTCCGGCTGGTCGGCGGCCGCCGGCGCGCTGCTCGGCTATGCGGCCCACACGGGTTCCGAGGCCCACCGCACCGCCGCCGAGCGGGCGTTGGGCGTGGTGAGCGCCCTCGGCCCGCGCGCCCCGCGCTTCATGGGCTGGGGTCTCGCCGTCGCCGAGGCCCTGCTGGACGGTCCCCGCGAGGTCGCGGTCGTCGGCCCGTCCCTCGACGACGCGGCGGCAAGGGACCTGCACCGTACGGCACTTCTCGGCACAGCCCCCGGGGCGGTCGTCGCGTACGGCACCCCGGACAGCGGGGAGTTCCCCCTGCTCGCCGACCGCCCCCTCGCCCACGGCGTGGCGACCGCCTACGTCTGCCGCGACTTCACCTGCGACGCCCCCACGACCGACCCGGACCACCTGCGCACCGCCCTGGGCGGCTGAGCCGGGCCCCGCCGCCGGCCCCGGGACGAGCCCCGGACGTCGGCCGGAAGCCGGGTGGACGTCAGCTTCGTTCGGTGTATCCGGTCAGGGCGCGTTCCACGATGGCCTCCAACTGGTCGTGGTGGGCGCCCTTCCAGTAGGCGCGGCCGCAGTCGGGGCAGCGGGCGAAGACGTCGTACGTGCGGTGCGTGCCGTGTTCGAGCTGGTCGGCCACCTCGTCCTTCGTGGCGTCCCGCAGCAGGCCGTTGCAGGCGGTGCAGCGGGTCCACGGGCGCAGATCGGGGCGGAACCGGTCGAGGACGTCCTGGAGTTGGTCGTCGGGGCGGGTGCTGTAGACGTAGGCGCCCGCCCACAGTTCGCGCCGGCGCAGCAGGCCCCGGTCGCGGCTGAGCAGGACCCGCTTCTCGGCGGCCGAGCGGGTGGCGAGCGCGGGGTCGCCGATGTCCGTGGACTCGTAGGCCGTGTCGACGCCCAGCAGGCGCAGCCGGCGGGCGAGGGTGCCGAGGTGCACGTCGAGGAGGAAGCGCAGCGGGGCGCCGGGGACCTGCTGGGGGCGGGCGACGGCACGTACCTGGACCGTCTCGTTCGCCCGCGGCACGTGCGACACCGGCACCTCGCGGCCGTCCACCACCAGCGCGCCGGCCTCGGTGAGCGGCACGCCCAGGGACTCCACGACGTGGCCGAGCGTCGAGACGCCGTCCGTGACGACCGCGGTGGCGCCTCGGCGCCGGGTGTGCGGGACGAACAGGTGCAGGCCGGGGGCGAACTCGATGCGGATCTCGGGACCGTTCACCCGGACAGGATGGCACGGACGGCGGCCCGCATCTCAGGCGCTTTTCGTGGGCAGGCCGTCCGCCAGGACGGTGAGGGCACGGTCGACGAGGTCCGCGAGGTTCTCCCGGTGGCCGTTCTCGGCCCAGTACAGGGAGGTCTCCAGCAGCCCGCCGATCAGGGACATGGCCCAGACCCGTACCTCCAGGTCGTCCGGGTCGCGGCCGGTGCGCTCGGCGATGACGGTGCAGAGCATGCGGCCGGTGACCGACATGGACTCCATCATCCGCGAGCGCACCGCGGGCACCTCGACCATCAGCCGGGTACGCAGCCGCGACGCCTCGGGGTCGGCGTCGACGCCCCAGCCGACGGCCTTGCGCATCACGTGGCGCAGGGAGTCCGTCCACGGTTCGTCGGCGGGCCGGGCACGCAGCTCCTCCAGCAGGACCGGGTCGTACTCGTCGGTGAGGACGATGTCCTCCTTGGTGGGGAAGTACCGGAAGACGGTCGACGGCGACACCTCGGCACGTTCGGCGATCTGCTCGATGGTCGTGGCGTCGTAGCCCTGTTCCGCGACCAGCGCGTACGTCGCCGTGCGGATCGCCTCGCGGGTCTTGATCTTCTTTCGTTCCCGCAGCCCCATCGGCGGGCGGTCGGCGGGGGGCGTGGTACGTGCGGCCGTCATGTAGTTCATTGTCCGGCATCCGGTTCGGGGGCGATCACGGACCGGGACCGCTCCGGCTCGTCCCGTACGGCGGCGGTGCCGGCGCCCGGCAGGAACACCGCGGCCGGCAGCGCGGCCACCAGCGAGGCGACGCCGCACACCAGCAGTACCAGGCTCATGGCGTGCACGTACGCTCCGTTCGCGGAGGCCGCCAGGTGTGCCGAGCCCGACTTCTCAGCGGCGGGGGTCACGCCGCGTGTCTTCCGCATTGATGAGAGCAGCAATGAAATGACAGTAGCTATCAAAATGTAGGCACTGTCGATCGCTAGGGGCTCTCGGGCATGAAAAAGGCCACGGCTCGTGCGAGCCGTGGCCGGGCGGACCGGATGGAGGCGGACCGGATGGACAGGGGGGCGGGCTAGGCGTGCTGGTACGCCACCAGGGAGATCCCCACGTAGTGCACCACGAACGCGGCCAGTGTGAAGGAGTGGAAGACCTCGTGGAAGCCGAACCAGCTCGGTGACGGGTTCGGCCGCTTGATGCCGTAGACGACGCCGCCCGCGCTGTAGAGCAGCCCGCCGACGACGACCAGGATCAGGACCGCGATGCCGCCGGTGCGCAGGAAGTCCGGCAGGAAGAAGACAGCCGCCCAGCCCATCGCGATGTAGCAGGGGGTGTAGAGCCAGCGCGGGGCGCCGACCCAGAAGACGCGGAAGACGATGCCGGCGGCGGCCGCGGCCCATATGCCCCACAGCAGCCACTGCCCCTTGGTGCCGGGCAGGAGCAGCAGGGTGAGCGGCGTGTACGTGCCCGCGATGATCAGGAAGATGTTGGCGTGGTCGAGCCTGCGCAGCACACCGCCCATGCGCGGCCCCCAGTTGCCCCGGTGGTACAGCGCGCTGACGCCGAACAGCAGGCAGGCGGTGAGGACGTAGATCCCGCAGGCGATCCGTCCGCGGGTGGAGCCGGCCAGCGCGGTGAGTGCGAGCCCCGCCACGAGCACGGCCGGGAACATGCCGAGATGCAGCCAGCCGCGCAGCTTCGGCTTGATCGGGTGCGGCAGGGCGGGCGCGACCGGACCGCGGCCGGCGACCGGCGTGTCCAGAGGCGCGTCGGAGGCGGACGCAGTCATGCGCGCATCGTACCTACGGCACCGTAAGTCGTGTGTCAGTGCCGGACGGTGAGCACCGGCAATCGGGCCGAACGCAAAAAGACCTTCAGTCGAACCCAACGTGGACGCAAAGAATCCCGGGCATCGTGGCGTTTCTCACGCCGCTCACCTGTGACGCCCCCTGGACAGATGCGCACTCTCGTCGGATGATCAAATGAGTGCGGTCGGCACCGGATGAGCGGCTACGAAGCGTCCGGGTCGCAGCCCCCACGGGGCGACAAGACAAGAAACCCCTCATTTAGGAGCGATCGTGGCGCGCGACATCGCGGCTCCCCCCGTCATCCCCACCCACCACAAGGAACTGGTCTCGTGGGTCCATGAGATCGCCGAACTGACGCAGCCGGACAGCGTGGTCTGGTGTGACGGATCCGAGGCCGAGTACGAGCGACTGTGCGAGGAGCTCGTCCGGAAGGGCACCTTCCGGAAACTCGACCCGATCAAGCGCCCCAACTCCTACTACGCGGCGTCGGACCCCTCCGACGTGGCCCGCGTGGAGGACCGGACGTTCATCTGTTCCGAGAAGGAGGAGGACGCCGGCCCGACCAACCACTGGAAGGCGCCCGCCGAGATGCGGGAGATCTTCCAGGGGGCCGACGGCAAGGGAGGTGTCTTCCGCGGCTCGATGAAGGGCCGGACGATGTACGTCGTCCCGTTCTGCATGGGCCCGCTGGGCTCGCCGCTGTCCGCGATAGGCGTCGAGATCACCGACTCCGCCTACGTCGCGGTGTCCATGCGCACCATGACCCGCATGGGACAGCCGGTGCTGGACGAGCTCGGTGACGACGGCTTCTTCGTCAAGGCCGTCCACACCCTGGGCGCCCCGCTGGAGCCGGGCCAGGAGGACGTCCCCTGGCCGTGCAACTCCACCAAGTACATCTCGCACTTCCCCGAGACCCGCGAGATCTGGTCCTACGGCTCCGGCTACGGCGGCAACGCGCTGCTCGGCAAGAAGTGCTACGCCCTGCGCATCGCCTCCGTCATGGCGCGCGACGAGGGCTGGCTGGCCGAGCACATGCTGATCCTCAAGCTCACCCCGCCCACCGGTGAGGCCAAGTACGTCGCCGCCGCCTTCCCGAGCGCCTGCGGCAAGACCAACCTCGCCATGCTGGAGCCGACGATCTCCGGCTGGACCGTCGAGACCATCGGTGACGACATCGCGTGGATGCGGTTCGGTGAGGACGGCCGGCTGTACGCGATCAACCCCGAGGCCGGCTTCTTCGGCGTCGCGCCCGGCACCGGCGAGCACACCAACGCCAACGCCATGAAGACGCTGTGGGGCAACTCGGTCTTCACCAACGTCGCCCTCACCGACGACGGCGACGTGTGGTGGGAGGGCATGACGCAGGAGACCCCGGCGCACCTCACCGACTGGAAGGGCAACTCCTGGACCCCCGCGTCCGAGACGCCCGCCGCGCATCCCAACGCCCGCTTCACCACGCCCGCCGCGCAGTGCCCGATCATCGCGCCGGAGTGGGAGGACCCCAAGGGCGTGCCGATCTCGGCGATCCTCTTCGGCGGCCGCCGCGCCTCCGCGGTGCCGCTGGTGACGGAGTCCTTCGACTGGAACCACGGCGTCTTCCTCGGTGCCAACGTCGCCTCCGAGAAGACGGCCGCCGCCGAGGGCAAGGTCGGCGAGCTGCGCCGCGACCCGTTCGCCATGCTGCCGTTCTGCGGCTACAACATGGGCGACTACATGGGCCACTGGATCGAGGTCGGCAAGGCCGCCGAGCAGCGTGACGGCGACCAGTCCAAGCTGCCGAAGATCTACTACGTCAACTGGTTCCGCAAGAACGACGAGGGCAAGTTCGTCTGGCCCGGCTTCGGCGAGAACAGCCGTGTGCTGAAGTGGATCGTGGAGCGCCTGAACGGCAGGGCCGAGGGTGTCGAGACCCCGATCGGCGTCCTGCCGACCAGGGCGGCCCTGGACACCGACGGCCTCGAACTGTCCGAGTCCGACCTGGAGTTCCTGCTCACGGTCGACAAGGACGTCTGGCGCGAGGAGGCCGCCCTGGTCCCCGAGCACCTGAACACCTTCGGCGACCACACGCCCAAGGAGCTGTGGGACGAGTACCGCGGGCTCGTCGAGCGCCTGGGCTGAAGCGGCATCGGGCTTCGGCCCCTGAGCTCCGCGGCCGGCTGACCGACCTGCCCTGACCTGCAACGTCGCTCCGGCCGGCCGCGGCGACGATCCCGGGAGGCCGGGTGCGCACAACGGCGTGCGCACCCGGCCTCTCCATGTACCTGCGGCAAGCCGCGTCCAAAAGCCGCATTCATGGGCAATTCGCCTATGGTGATGCCATGCGCGGAATCCTGTTGGCCGGGGGCACCGGCTCGCGACTGTGGCCGCTGACCCGCACGGTGTCGAAGCAGCTCCTGCCGGTCTTCGACAAGCCCATGGTCTATTACCCGCTTTCCACACTGGTGATGGCCGGAATCCGCGAGATTCTGATCATCACCACCCCGGAAGACCAGCGGCAGTTCCGCCGATTGCTCGGCGACGGAAGCCAACTCGGCCTGCGGTTCGAGTACATGGTGCAGGAGCGCCCGGAGGGGATCGCCCAGGCCTTCCTGCTGGGGGCCGACTTCATCGGCGGCCGGCCGGTCTGCCTGATCCTGGGCGACAACATCTTCCACGGCAGCGGCCTCGGCACCCGGCTGGCCCGCAACGCGGACCTGACGGGCGGCAGGGTGTTCGCCTACCCGGTGGCCAACCCCTCGGCCTACGGCGTCGTGGAGTTCGACGAACTGGGCCGGGCGCTGTCCATCGAGGAGAAGCCGGCCCACCCCAGGTCCCGGTACGCCGTGCCCGGACTGTACTTCTACGACCATCAGGTCGTCGAGATCGCCCGGAGCCTGCGGCCCAGCGCCCGCGGCGAGTTGGAGATCACCGACCTCAACCGCGCGTACCTGGGGTCCGGGAGCCTGCACGTCGTCCGGCTCGACCGGGGCACCGCATGGCTGGACACCGGGACGTTCGCCTCCATGGTCCAGGCCTCGGAGTACGTCCGGGTGGTCGAGGAACGCCAGGGCTTCAAGATCGGCTGCGTCGAGGAGGCGGCCTGGCGGGCCGGCCTGATCGACGACGCCCGGCTCCGCGCACTGGCCCAGCCGCTGCTCAAGAGCGGATACGGCCACTATCTGCTGAGTCTGCTGGAGGATCCCCGGCCCGCCGTCATGCCCCAGCCGGGCGGCGGAGTGCGCCGGGAGGAACTGCTGCGCACCGGGCCGGGCGTGCCCGCGTGACGGCCCCGTCGGAAAGGAGTTGTGCGTGAGACCGCTTCGCATCGAGGGGGCCTGGGTGGACGAGCCCCGGGTGTTCACGGACGGCAGAGGGCGATTCCACGAGTGGTTCAAGGACGAGAGCTTTCAGGATTCCACCGGCCAGGGACTCAGGCTCGCTCAGGCCAACTGCTCGCGCTCCGTCCGCGGAACGCTCCGCGGCATCCACTTCGCGTCGGTTCCGCCGGGGCAGGCCAAGTACGTCACCTGTGTCAGTGGCGCGATCCTCGACGTGGTGGTCGACATCCGTACCGGCTCTCCGACTTTCGGGGAATGGGAAGCGGTCCGGCTCGACGACGCCACACACGGCTGCCTCTACCTCTCGGAGGGCCTTGGCCACGCCTTCATGGCGGTGGAGGACGACTCCACGGTCGTATATCTGTGTTCGCAGGGGTATGCGCCCCAACGCGAACACGGCATCAATCCGCTCGACCCAGGACTGGCTATTTCCTGGCCCGACGGCCTGGCGCCGGTCCTGTCCGAAAAGGACGCTGCGGCGCCCACCTTGGAGGAGGCCGAGCAGCAGGGTCTGCTGCCTTCCTTCGAGGACTGCGCCGTCTATCGCCGAGGCCTCGTGAGTAATTCCTGAGGCGGTGTGCCCGGCGGAATTCAGCCCCGCACGAAAGCGGTGCGGAGAATCGGTGCCGGGGAACAGCCGGTAATCCGCGCCGGGAAATCCGCGCGTATTGAGGCTGCTCGGGTGATTCCCTGACCACGCACTGTGTTCACTCCGCGTATTTCTCTTCACCGTGAGTAAACAATGTCTCGTCCGTGGCCAAGGGCACGTGACACGCATGCGAACGCAGCGCGGAGAGTGCGCTGCGCTTGCGGTTTGGTCCCTCCCAGTTCCTGAGGAAGGTTCTCTTGAACCGTAGAACGATCCGAAGTTCACGTCTGAGGTCGGCCACGCTCGTTTCGGCGGGCGCGCTGGCCATGGCGCTCAACGTTGCCCCGAGCACGGCTGCCATCGCCCACGCGATCGAGAGGTCCAGCGATCGCAGCGCGGCGGTGACCACCGGTTCGAACGACCCGTGGGCGGACAGAGGACGCCACCACGACCGCGGTCCGCGGGGCCAGCGGGGCGAGCGGGGTCCGCAGGGCCCGCAGGGCAAGGAAGGCAAGCGCGGCCCGAAGGGCGACAAGGGCAACAAGGGCGACCGCGGTTCCCACGGTCCCCGGGGCCATCAGGGTCCGTCGGGCGGCCCCCAGGGACCGCAGGGCCCCCAGGGTGTCCCCGGTGACACGGGTCCGCAGGGTGTGCCTGGTGACCAGGGCGTGCCGGGTGACCAGGGTGTGCCGGGTGTTCAGGGTCCACAGGGTGACATCGGCTTGACCGGTGACACGGGTCCGCAGGGTGTGACCGGTGAGCAGGGCGTGGCCGGTGCCACCGGTCCGCAGGGCGACACCGGTGCCACGGGTGCCACGGGCTCGACCGGCCCGACGGGTCCGCAGGGCGAGACCGGTGCGACCGGCCTGACCGGAGCCACCGGCCCGCAGGGCGACCCGGGTGCGACCGGTGCGACCGGCGGCACCGGTCCGCAGGGTCCGCAGGGCGACGTCGGTGTGACCGGTGACACGGGTCCGCAAGGTGTTCCTGGTGACCAGGGTGTGCCGGGTGTTCAGGGCCCGCAGGGTGACATCGGTGTGACCGGTGACACGGGTCCGCAGGGTGTTCCTGGTGAGCAGGGTGTGCCGGGTGTTCAGGGTCCGCAGGGTGACATCGGTTTGACCGGCCTGACCGGTGACACCGGTCCGCAGGGCGACCCGGGTGTCACCGGCCCACAGGGTGACCCGGGTGTGACCGGTGCGACCGGTGACACGGGTCCGCAGGGTCCGCAGGGCGAGACCGGTGCGACCGGCCTGACCGGTGCCACCGGTCCGCAGGGTGACCCGGGTGTCATCGGCGCGACCGGTGACACGGGTCCGCAGGGTCCGCAGGGCGACACCGGTGCCACGGGTACCACGGGTGCGACCGGTCCGACGGGTCCCCAGGGCGAGACCGGTGCGACCGGCCTGACCGGTGCCACCGGTCCGCAGGGTGACCCGGGTGTGACCGGTGCGACCGGTGACACGGGTCCGCAGGGCGCTCAGGGCGACATCGGCGACACAGGGCCGCAGGGTGCCACCGGGGACACCGGTCCGCAGGGCGCCCAGGGCGCGGTGGAAACCACCGTCGTGACCGGAGCCGCCGGTCCGCAGTCGACGGCCACCTGCCCCGCCGGCCAGTCGGCCGTCAGCGGTGGTTTCGAGGACGTCTCCGGCACCTCCGCCGCGAGCCAGAGCGCGCCGGTCGGCGGCTCCCCCGCCACGGGGTGGCAGGCCACCAGCGACGACGGCACCGACGTCACGGCCTTCGCGATCTGCAGCCCGTGACCCGTGGGTGAGCGGCGGTACGGCGCAGTCGCCGGCCGCCCGCCCCACCACGGAAGGAGTGACGGTGCCCCGAGGCCTCGGCCTCGCGGGCACCGTCCGCCATGTCACGCCGCATTCGACACCATCAGCCTCGACGGGCCGGCCTGTGGTTTCCGGACGCCGGCCTGCGACACACTCGGAGAACCATGCGCATCCTTGTGACCGGCGGCGCCGGATTCATCGGTTCGGAATACGTCCGGCGGCGGTTGGCCTCCGATCCGGCGGCGCGGATCACCGTCCTCGACGCACTCACGTACTCCGGGGTCGAGGCCAACCTGGCGCCGGTGGCGGACCACCCGGGGTACACCTTCGTCCGGGGCGACATCTGCGACCCGGACGTGGTCGGCCAGGTCATGGCGGGCCAGGACGCGGTGGTCCACTTCGCCGCCGAGTCGCACGTGGACCGCTCGATCCACGGGGCGGGCCCCTTCGTCCGCACCAACGTGACGGGCACCCAGGTGCTCCTGGACGCGGCCCACCGCCACCGCGTCGGCCGTTTCGTGCACGTGTCCACCGACGAGGTCTACGGCTCGATCGGCGAAGGATCGTGGACCGAGCAGAGCCCGCTCGCCCCGAACTCCCCGTACTCCGCCTCCAAGGCGGGCTCCGACCTGCTGGCCCTCACCTACCACCGCACCCACGGCCTGGACGTGGTTGTCACCCGGTGCACCAACAACTACGGGCCCCACCAGTTCCCCGAGAAGGTCGTCCCGCTCTTCATCACCCGCCTGCTCGACGGGAAGAAGGTCCCCCTGTACGGCGACGGCCGCAACGTCCGCGACTGGTTGCACGTCTCCGACCACTGCCGGGGCATCGACCTGGTCCTGCACGGCGGCAGGGCCGGGGAGGTCTACCACATCGGCGGCGGCACGGAGCTGACCAACCACAAGCTCACCGGCCTGCTGCTGGACGCGGTCGGCGCGGACTGGTACCGGGTCGAGCACGTCGCCGACCGCAAGGGCCACGACCTGCGCTACTCGCTGGACGACGGCAAGATCCGCGAACAGCTCGGCTACGCCCCGCTGACGGACCTCGCCGAAGGCCTGGCCACCACGGTCGCCTGGTACCGGGCACACCGCGCCTGGTGGGAGCCGCTCAGGGAGAGGGCCGGGCTGTGATGAGCACCACATGGCTGGTGACCGGTGCGCACGGGCTGCTCGGACACGAGATGCTGGCCGAACTCGCCACCGACCCGGACGCCGAGGTGACCGGACTGAGCCGGGAGCGGCTGGACATCACCGATCCGGCCGCCGTGCGCGACGCCGTCCGGGGCCACCGTGTGGTCGTCAACTGCGCCGCCTGGACGGACGTCGACGGCGCCGAGCGGTCCGAGGCGGCGTCAACGGCCGTCAACGGCACGGGCGTACGCCACCTGGCCCGGGCCTGCGCGGATTCCGGCGCGCTGCTGTTGCACGTCTCCACCGACTACGTGTTCCCGGGCGATCGCCGCGACCCCTGCCCCGAGGACGCGCCCACGGCACCCGTCAACGCCTACGGGCGCGGCAAACTGGCGGGCGAACGAGCCGTTGCCGAACTGCTGCCGCACGGCGGCTATGTGGTGCGTACCGCCTGGCTCTACGGGGCGCACGGCCGCAACTTCGTGTCCACCATGCTCGAACTCGCCGCCCGGCGGGAGACCCTGGACGTGGTGGCCGACCAGCACGGCCAGCCCACCTGGTCCCGGGTGCTCGCCCGGCGGCTCGCGGTCCTCGGCCGTGCGGCCCTGTCCGGGCGGGCACCGGCCGGCACGTACCACGGCACGGCGGCCGGCCACACCACGTGGTACGACCTGGCGCGGGAGACCTTCCGCCTCGCGGGCCTCGATCCGCAGCGGATCCGCCCGGTCGGCTCGGACAAGTTCCCGCGCCCGGCGGCCCGTCCGGCGTTCGGCGTGCTCGGGCACGACAACTGGGCCCGCTGCGGGCTGCCGCCCCTCGAGCGGTGGGACGACCAGCTGACCGCGGCCCTCGCCGAGCCGTCGTTCGCGGCCCTGGCCGCCGCGGCGCGCGCGAACCTCGCACGCCTTCGGACCTGAACGCCCGTGCGGGCCCTGGGATCTCGGAAAGCCTGCGGACAAGAAGAGGCGCCCCGGCGGTACCTGACGGTCCGCCGGGGCGCCTTCGCGTGCGGGTCCTAGACCCGCAGCGGTCCTCCGCACCGCTCGGCGCCGTCCTTCATCGCGATGAGGTTGGCGACGACGTAGGAGATGTTGTTCCGGGAATGCCACTCGCTGGGGAAGTAGGTGACCAGCCGCGAGGACTGGAACCTGGCCTGGATCTCGGGCACGAAGGTGCGGTACTGGTTGTCCGTGTAGTACCAGAACGAGTTCTCGTTGTAGTAGGCCACGTGGGTCGGGTCCTGGTACGCGCCACGGCCGTCGGAGCTGGGCGTCATGGTGAGGAGCATGCCGCCGGGCGCCAGCAGCCGGTACAGCTCGTTGATCAGCGGCACCTTCGCGGGCACGTGCTCGAGGAAGTCCACCGCCCGCATCAGGCCGACGGAGTTGTCGGGCAGGTCCAGCTTCCCGGGCAGGGTCGCGACGATGTCGACGCCGTCTCCCGGGTACTGGTCCACGCCCAGGTAGCCCGGCGGCTTGCGGTGGGCCGCGCCGAGGTCCAGGGCGAGCAGGCCGCGACGCCCGCTCCAGGCCAGGGCGTTGGCCTCGATGTACTTGTCGTACAGGGCGACCGTCTCGCGCTGGATGTGCGCGTTGATCTCCGGGTCGCGCTGGGTGTTCGCCGGGTGCATCCGCTGGAGGTAGAGGCAGCGGTTGACGTGGTGGAAGTCGCCGACGTGGAACAGCCGGCACATCAGGTCCTGGTCGTCGAGCACGGTGCGGGAGGCGTCGTACCCGCCGGCCTTCTCGTAGCTCTCCTTGCGGAACGCCCGTACGTGGTTCGGCGCGTACCAGATGTAGGAGACGTTGTGCGGCGTGGACTCCATGGAGACGGCCTGGAGCAGCTTGCGGCCGTCGACCCGCACCTCCTCGAACTTCCAGCCGTGCGCCTCGTTGAAGCGGGAGTTGTCCCGCTTGCCGTCCTCGGTGATCTGCGCGGTGTTGGAGTAGACGAGGACGGCCTCGGGGTGTGCGTCGAACGCCTTGCCCAGCTCGGCCAGGCAGGCCTTCGCCATGAGGTCGTCGTGGTCGAGTTCGACGAGGATCTCTCCGCGGGCCAGCTCACAGGCCCTGCGCTTGGCCGCCCCGACGCCGCTCATGTCGTCCGCGATCTCCACACGGATCCGGTCGTCGTGCTGCTCGGGCCGCCACCGGGCGCCGTTGTTGAGCAGGACGATCCACTCCCAGTCCGAACAGGTCTGCGCCTGAAGCGTGGTGAGGCACTCATCGAGGAAACGGGGCTGGTGGCTGGGGGTGAAGACGGAGAACCTCGGTGTCGCAGTCGACGTCATCTGGTGGCACCTGCCTGACTCGATGTCGGTGGTGGGCTTACCTTGTCCCGGAACCGCTCCGGGACCGCGGAGTGCAGCGAGGGGTCCGCCGCGACGGCCCGGCCGAACTCCTTCTCGGCCTCGTCGTCGCGGTCCTTCTGGGCCAGGATCAGGCCGAGTTGGAGATGGGCCGTGGCGGCCCCGGGCGTGGCGGCGATGGCGCGGTGCAGGAGTCCGACGGCCTGGCCGGGGTCGTGCGGCTTCACCAGGACCGCTTTGTTGTAGAGGGCCGGGGCGTACTTCGGGTCGATCTTCAGCGCCTCGTCGTAGGCCTGGTGGGCACTGCCCGCCCTGCCTTCCTGCTGGGCGATGACACCGAGGTCGTACCAGGCGACCTTGTTGCGCGGATCGAGTTCCAGCACGCGCCGGAAGGTCCGGGTCGCCCCGACGAAGTCGCGGTACTGCACCTGGAGTTTGCCGGCTTGCAGAAGCGCGGCCGCCTCCTGCGCCTGGTGGCCGTGCACGGCCTTGGATTCCGGGGCGGTCGCGGTCATCGGGTGGGACGCGATCGCCCAGGAGGTCACCCCGGTGGCAACTGCGCCCACGCCGACGAGCGTCACCAACAATCGCCTACGTTTCACTTTGTCACATTTCGTGGAATAGTGAAGGACGGACTGAGGCGGCTCTTCTCGTGCGGCCGGAACCGGAGCGCGGGTCTACCGGGTCCACCGGTGCCGACGGGCTGGAGTCCGAACCACCGTCATGTGCGCCGACGTTACGAGGCCGACTTGTCGGCGTCGCCGTTCGGCAGGCGGGTGGGGCGTACAGACCACTCGAATGTACGCAGGAAAGGTGGCGCGACGACGTGCGCGTTCATGGCGCCCGGTCCGCGCGTCGCTGCGGGTGCGCGCGGACCGGGGCCGGTCGAGGGGCCCCGATCGGGTGGTGCTAGTGCCGCGGCGGGCAACGTTTGCCCGTCAAGGAGCGGCGTCCGGTGCGTGCTCTGGGGGTCCCCCCTGCTCGAAGAGCTTGGGGGAGTGCCGGCCGGAAGCCCTCGTACTGGATGTACTCGGGCTTTCGGCCGGTGCGGCGAGAGGGCGTGCCGGGCGTCGCGACGGGGCAAACGTTGCCTGTCGCGGCACTAGCCGGCGGCGGTCAGCTTCCGCGGCTCGCCCTGCGCGGCCGCGTGCGCGTCCATCCGCTCGGCCGCCAGGATCGCCGCCCTGGTGTCCGCCCGGGAGGCGGCGACGACCAGTGCGCGGCCGGCGAGCGCGTGCGCCCGCTGGTGCAGCGCCGACGGTTCGCGGGCGGCGGCCGTCGACACGCGGCCCGGAGCCTGACCTCCGCCCAGCCGGGCCACCTGCTCGGCGAGCCGCTCGGCCGCGGTGTCCAGGTCGGGGGAGGGGGCCAGCGCGCGCAGCTCGTCCGTGACGGCGAGCAGTGCCGCGAGATGGCCCGTGAGCTGGATGTCCAGCTCCTCCTCGCGGGAGCGATGGGGGAAGTCGGAGGTGGCGCCGGCCATCGGGCCCTGGACGGACCTGCCGGAAGGCCCGGTGCGGTGCGGTTCGTACATGGGATGGCCTCCTGTGCTCTGACAGAAGGCATCCTAGCTTAGAATCCGTCTAAAGTTGAGTCGGTTCGCGGAACCGGTTCGTAGGGGCACCGAACGTGAGCGTCAGGCCTGGCCGTAGCCGTCCAGGAAGGCCCCGATCCGCCCCACCGCTTCCCGCAGGTCGCCGACCGAGGGCAGGGTGACGACCCGGAAGTGGTCCGGCTCGGGCCAGTTGAAGCCGGTGCCGTGCACGACCATGATCTTCTCGCGGCGCAGCAGGTCCAGGACCATCTGCCGGTCGTCCTTGATCTTGAAGACGGCGGGGTCCAGGCGCGGGAAGAGGTACAGCGCGCCCTTCGGCCGCACGCACGTCACACCCGGGATCTGCGTGAGCAGCTCGTAGGCGACGTCCATCTGTTCCTTCAGGCGCCCGCCCGGCAGGATCAGGTCGTTGATGCTCTGCCGCCCGCTGAGCGCCGCCACCACACCGTGCTGACCCGGCATGTTCGCGCACAGGCGCATGTTCGCCAGGATCGTCAGGCCCTCGAGGTAGGAGTCGGCGTGCGCGCGAGGGCCGGAGACGGACATCCAGCCCACCCGGTAGCCGGCCACCCGGTACGCCTTGGACATGCCGTTGAACGTCAGGGTCAGCAGGTCCGGCGCGACCGACGCGGTCGGGGTGTGCGTGGCGCCGTCGTAGAGGATCTTGTCGTAGATCTCGTCGGAGCAGACCAGCAGGTTGTGCCGGCGGGCGATGTCGGTCAGCCCCTTGAGCACCGCCCGGTCGTAGACCGCGCCGGTGGGGTTGTTGGGGTTGATGATGACGATCGCCTTGGTGCGGTCGGTGACCTTGCGCTCCACGTCGGCGAGGTCGGGCATCCAGTCGGACTGCTCGTCGCAGCGGTAGTGGACGGCGGTGCCGCCGGACAGGGAGACGGCGGCCGTCCACAGGGGGTAGTCCGGCGCCGGCACGAGGACCTCGTCGCCGTCGTCCAGCAGTCCCTGCATGGCCATCACGATCAGTTCGGAGACGCCGTTGCCGATGAAGACGTGCTCGACGTCCGTCTCGATCCCGAGGGTCTGGTTGTGCATGACGACCGCGCGCCGGGCGGCCAGCAGGCCCTTGGCGTCGCCGTAGCCGTGGGCCGTCGAGACGTTGCGGAGGATGTCCTCCAGGATCTCCGGCGGGCACTCGAAGCCGAACGCCGCCGGGTTGCCCGTGTTCAGCTTCAGGATGCGGTGACCAGCTGCCTCCAGGCGCATCGCCTCCTCGAGCACCGGGCCCCGGATCTCGTAACAGACGTTGGCGAGCTTGGTCGACTGGATCACCTGCATGCCAAGGAGCTTACGGCCGCGTATCGCCCTATGGCGCGTGTTATCCGCCACGTGAGACATCCGCGTGTCGGCCCGTGCCGCCGCGGCAGGGCAGGGAAAGCCCTCGGCCCCGTACCGCTCCCTTGTTGCGTCACCCCTCCGCACTCACAATGCGCATGACAACGCACGGCGGCCGGAGAATGTCCGGCCGCCTCCGTCGCAAGAGGGGACCCCACATGAGAAAGCCTCTCGTCGCCGCGCTGTTCGCCCTGGTGATCGCCGGGGCGGGCGCGGTACCCGCGGTCGCCGCGCCCGCGCCCGAGCCGAACGCCGCCCGGGTGACCGGCGCGGACCGTGCGACGGCCGCCCCCGCCCTGGCGGCCGTCGACTTCGCCGGCACCGTCGCGCTGAGCAACTGCTCCGGATCGGTCGTCCGTCTGCCCGGCTCCGCCGACAGCGACCCGGCGCTCGTGCTCAGCAACGGCCACTGCCTGGAGACGGGCTTCCCGTCGCCCGGCCAGGTGATCGTGGGCCAGTCGTCCAGCCGCACCTTCGGCCTGCTCAACTCGGCCGGCACCCAGGTCGCGACGCTCCGGGCGAACAAGGTCGTCTACTCGACCATGACCGACACGGACGTCACGATCTACCAGCTCACCAGCACCTACGCGCAGATCAAGAGTTCCTACGGCATCGACGCGCTGACCCTGAGCGACACCCACCCTGGTTGCCGGCACCGCCACCAAGACCACTCTTGGTCAGCGAATGACTGTTCGAGTTAATGCTCTCCAGGGTGATGCCGCGGCGCAGAGCCCCGCGCGGGAGTGGTCCCACGTTACTGTTGTCCGGTCTGGCAACGAGATTGGCGGACCTACCGCCGGACGGGCGGAAAGTAACGCCTGTGGAGGCCCATGTAAGACCGTCTCCCGTGAGGGAGGAGGCAGGGGCCTGTGAAGCAGGAACCCGTGGTGGCGCCGAGCAGCGGCGCGGACCGAAATCGCCTGTATGCGGGTGAGGGCGTCAATGGAAGCGGATCTACAGCTGCACACACCCGGATTCGTTTGCCGGGGCGGTCGGTCGCGGCTCAGGTCCGGCGGACCGCCCGTCCCGCCAGGACGCCGGTGCGCCGCCCGTCCTCGATCACGAACCGGCCGTCGATCAGGACGTACGGAATCCCCGTCGGCAGCGCGCGCGGCCGTTCGAAGGTGGCGCCCGGCGCGACCGTGGCCGGGTCGAACAGGACCAGGTCGGCCCGGTACCCCTCGCGGACCACACCCCGGTCCGGCAGCCGCAGCCGGGCCGCCGGGCGCCCGGTGAGGTGCGCGACGCACTCCTCCAGGGACAGCACGCCCAGCTCCCGCACATACCGGCCGAGGTACTGCGGGAAGGTGCCGTAGGCCCGCGGATGCGGCTTGGCGCCCCGCAGGATGCCGTCGGAGCCGCCGGTGTGGACGCGGTGGCGCATGATCGCGCGGACGTTCTCCTCGTGGCCGACGTGCTGGAGCACCGTGGTGCCCAGCCGGTCCTCCCGCAGCAGCCGCCGGGCGGTGGTCCAGGGTTCCTCGCCGCGCCGGGCCGCGGCCTCCCGGACCGTCAGGCCGACGTACTCGGCGAGCGCGGGGACGGCGACCCCGGAGATCTCGACCGTCTCCCACTCCACCGGGACCCCGTGGCAGCCGTCCGAGCCGGTCACCTCCAGGTGGTGGCGGATCCGCTCCGCGGTGTCCTCGTCGGCCAGCCGCCCGAGGACCGCCTCCGGGCCGCCCTCGCCCGCCCAGCTCGGCAAGAGGGCCACCAGGGTGGTGCAGCCGGGGGTGTAGGGGTAGGTGTCCAGGGTGATGTCGGCGCCCGCGGCCAGCGCCTCGTCGAGGAGGGCCAGCAGCTCGCCGGCGCGGCCCTGGTTCGGGCCGAAGTTCAAGGTGGCGTGCGCCAGGTGCAGCGGGCAGTCCGCCGCACGCGCGAGCCGGACCATCTCCGCGTACGCCTCGAGGGCCCCGGCGCCGTAACTGCGGTGGTGCGGGCAGTAGTAGCCGCCGTGCGCCGCCACCACCCGGCACAGTTCGGCCAGTTCGGCGTCCTGTGCGTACATCCCCGGGGTGTAGGTCAGGCCGGAGGACATGCCGACCGCGCCCTGCCGCATGCCCTCGGCGACCAACTGCCGCATCCGGGCCAGCTCTTCGGGCGTGGCCGGACGGTCCTCCCAGCCGACGGCGAGCGCGCGGACCGTGCCCTGCGGAACCAGGTAGGCGGCGTTGACGGCGATGCCCTCGCCGCCGAAGCCGTGGTCGAGCCGGTCCAGGTACTCACCCACCGAACGCCAGGTGAAGTCGAGGTCGTCGCCGTCGCCGTTCCAGCCGCTGATCGCCCGGCGCACCTCGGCGAGGGTGCGGTCGTCCACCGGCGCGTACGACAGCCCGTCCTGCCCGACGACCTCCAGCGTGACGCCCTGCGCGGCCTTCGCGCTGTGGTCGGGGTCGCGCAGCAGGGCGAGGTCGCTGTGGGCGTGCATGTCGATGAAGCCCGGGGCCAGCACCAGGCCCTCCGCGTCCAGCTCCCGCCGTGCCCGCGGGCGCTGGCAGCCGGCCGCCGCGGCCTCCTTGACGACCGCGACGATCCTGCCCTCCTTCACGGCCACGTCGGCGCGGTAGGAAGGGGCTCCGGTGCCGTCGGCGACGTCCGCGTCCCGGATGACCAGATCGGCGAAATCGGCGAACCCCACCGGATCCATGGCGGCGCCTCCCGGAGCCTCTAGAAGAACGTACGGACGTAGTCGACCACCGTGCCGTCCGCCTCGGCCACCGGGATGAGCGGCCACTTGTCGAAGGACGTGCACGGATGGGAGAGCCCGAGGCCGACCCAGTCACCGACCTCCAGCTCCGCCCCGGGGGCGGTGCTCAGCCACGCGTGCTGGTCGGACAGGCGGGTGACCTCGACCCCCGTCGCGGGGCGCTCGACGCCGCCTTGGCGCACCACCTGGGCGACGGGCAGATCGAGGTCGTGGGCCGCGTCCCGCTTGCCCGCGTTGACGAAGGCCTGGTCGGGGCTGGGGCGGGAGACCACCTGCGCCCAGAGGCGGAAGGCGGGCTCCAGGGTGCCCTCCTCGGGGACGCGGTTGAAGGGCGTGATCCTGCGGTAGTGCCCGTCGTCGTGCGAGACGTACGCGCCCGAGCGCAGCAACTTCAGCACCGGCAGGGACAGTTCGGGGATCTCGGCGAACACCTCCGCCACTGTGTCGAACCAGGCGCTGCCGCCCGCGCTCACCACGATCTCCTGGGCGCCCGCGAACCTCCCCGCCTTGTCGAGGTCCACGGCCAGGCCGACGAGCCGGGTCAGCCACGCCCGCACCCGCTCGGGGTCGGCCCGCGGCACCTCGCCCTCGTAACCGGCGACCCCGACGAGGCGCAGGGTGTCCGTGCCCGCCACCGCCTCGGCGACCGCCAGGCACTCGGCCTCCGTGCGCACACCGGTCCGCGCGCCCTCACCGGCCGCCAGTTCCACCACCACGTCGACCGGGTGGTCGGACCCCTTCAACGCCGCGTCCATCAGCTCCACCCCGCGCACGGAGTCGACATAGCAGACGAAGCGGAAGGACGGATCGGCGGCCAGTTCGGCGGCGACCCAGCGCAGGGCCGCCGGGTCCACCAGCTCGTTGGCCAGGAAGACCCGGCCGATGCCGAACGCCCGGGCCACGCGCACCTGGTGCGGCACCGCCAGCGTGATGCCCCAGGCGCCGTGCTCCAGTTGGCGGTGGAAGAGCTGCGGGGCCATGGAGGTCTTGCCGTGCGGGGCGAAGACCAGGCCGTGGCGGGCCGCGTAGGTCTCCATCAGCTTCAGGTTGTGCTCCAGGCGCTCCGCGGAGAGGGTCAGCACGGGCGTGGTGAAGCCGTCGGTGAAGAGGTTGCGGCGCTCGGCGGCCAGCTCGCCGACGGTCAGGCCGTCCGCGTCCGGCGGGAGGCCCTTGAAACGGTGGTCGACGCGTTCCTCGGCCAGCCGGGCGAGCGCTTCCGTGCTCATCGAGCCTCCTTCGAGGCCGTTGCGGTGTGTGCAACGGCCGTTGCGTGGGATGCTTACCGGTGTCTAGCATCCCGCCGAAGCCGGGTCAATGTCAGCCCCCCGGAAGGGAGGAGGTGCGCACGCCGTGAGTCAGACCGTCGACCGGGCGCTGAGCATCCTGCCGCTGCTCGCGGAGGGCCCCGCCGACCTCGGCCGGGTCGCCGACCGCCTCGGCGTCCACAAGTCCACCGCGCTGCGGTTGCTGCGCACCCTGCATCAGCACGGACTCGTCCACCGCCAGTCCGACCAGCGCTACCGCCTCGGCGCCCGGCTCTTCGCCCTCGCCCAGGAGGCGATGGAGAGCCTCGACGTGCGCGAGATCGCCCACCCCCACCTGCTGCGGCTGAACGAGCAGTGCGGGCACACCGTGCACCTGGCCGTCCACGAGGACGACGAGGTGCTCTACATCGACAAGGTGGACAGCCGCTATCCGGTGCGGATGTACTCACGGATCGGCAAGCCCGTCGCCATCACCGTCGCGGCCGTGGCCAAGCTGCTGCTCGCCGACCTGCCCGAGGCCGAGCGGCGCGCGGTCGCCCAGAGGCTCGACTACCCCCTGTACACGGCCCGTTCGACACCGAACGCCGCCGCCTTCCTGAAGGAGCTGGCGACGGTGCGCGAACAGGGCTGGGCCGCCGACCTCGGCGGCCACGAGGAGTCCATCAACTGCGTCGCCGCGCCCATCCGCGGTGCCGACGGCCGGGTGGCCGCCGCGATGTCGGTCTCCGCGCCGAACGTCGTCGTCACCGCCGAGGACCTCCTCGCCCTGCTCCCGCTGGCGCGCCGTACCGCGGACGCCGTCAGCGACGAGTTCTCCGGCAGAAACCCCTCGGGCACCAACCCAGTGAAGGATCCCGTATGAGCCAGACGACGGCCAAGATCGCCCTCACCCCCGCGACCCACACCACCCCGCCCGCGAAGTTCTCCCACGGGGTGCGCAAGGGCAACATCCTCCAGGTGGCCGGCCAGGTCGGCTTCCTGCCCGCCGAGGAGGGCGTGCCCCCCACGCCGGCCGGTCCGACCCTGCGCGAGCAGACCCTCCAGACCCTCGCCAACGTCAAGGCGATCCTGGAGGAGGGCGGCGCGACCTGGGACGACGTGATGATGATCCGCGTCTACCTCACGGACGTGGACCACTTCGCCGAGATGAACGACCTCTACAACGCGTACTTCGAGGAGCAGGGCCTCACCCAGCCGCCCGCCGCCCGCACCACCGTCTACGTCGGGCTGCCCGCGGGTCTGCTCATCGAGATCGACGCGCTCGCCGTGCTCGGCTGACGCGTCTTGGCCATCTTCGTATAACGAAGTCGGGGCTGGCTGTGTCCCGCACAGGATCGTCGACCATACTGCCCGCTGTGGAGCAGCGCATAGGTTCGAGCAGCCAGCCCCTGAAGGCCGAGCCCGTGAAGGGTGCCGGGTTCGACCCGGCCCACGTCCCCGGGCTCACCGCACCTGCGACGGCGGAACCGGAGGATGCCCGGCCGCGGCCGGCCGAGCAGCCGCCGGAGCCCGAGAAGGCGGTCGCGGACGACACCGGGACCGCCGGGGACACCGGGGACACGGCGCGGCAGGACGACGGGCGGCAGGTGGAGGAGGGGCAGGAAGAGGCCGTCGACGGTCCCGTCTTCGAGGCCGCCGACCGCCGCGCCCGCATCGTCGCCGACCACCAGGGCGTACGCCTCGGCCTGGACGACCAGGAGTGCGAGTTCCGCTGGGACGAGATCGGCGCCGTCGAGACGGCGACCCCCCGTTTCGGCAAGCGGTTCACCATCACCGTCCACACCCCCGACCGGCGCTGGTACCCCATCGAGATCGAGGCCCCGGCCAGGGCACGCTTCGCCGAGTGGGAGACGCGGCTGGACGCGGTCCTGGACGCGTACTTCGACGACGGCACGGCGGACGAGGACGGCGCCGCGGATGAGGACGCGGCGAGCGAGGCCGATGCCGTGGACAAGAACGTGGTGAACGAGGCCGACGGCGCGGACAAGGACTCCGCGGACAAGGACTCCGCGGACCAGGACGCGGCGGACAGGACGCCCGCCGCCGACGCCTGACCTCGCTGACGCCCGGCCCCGTCGATCGGGCCACCCCGCCGATCCCGGCGTCAGCGGTACCGGGGGCAGGGAGCGAGCCAGCGGAGAGACCACATCGGTGGGTGGACCTGCGGGGGGCG
>NZ_JBQRUW010000029.1:0-116289 GCF_052663305.1 Streptomyces cyslabdanicus | reverse complement strand
CTCGCACCCCCCCACCACCCCAGCCGCGGGCGTTACCGGCCCCAACCACCACCCCCCCCCCGGTACCGCGTCGGTGATCAGTCCTGCGGGTGCCACGCCGGGTCGGTGGCGATCGCCTGGAGCTGCTTCATGGTGAGCGCAGGCACCTTGCGGGTCGCCGGAGTGTTCTGCGCCCCGGAGTTGAAGGCGCTGATCACCACGCGCCGGCCGTCGGGCCGGATGGTGTCCACGCTCCACCAGACGATCCCGGGGATGCCCTTCTCACCGGACTGCCGGCGCGTGACCACCTTGGTGCCGTCGGGCAGGACCTCGGCGTCCGCACCGAACATCTCGTCGTCGAGGTCACCTTGCGTGTCCAGCTGGACGTTGACCTGCACCAGACAGGCGCCCCTGCCGTCGTCCAGGACGACGTATCCGAAGGCGTCGTCGTCCGGACCGCTCTTGCGGACGATCTTGATCCCCTGCGGTACCAGAGGGCCGAGCACCGCCGAGATCGAGCCGCCGGGGGTGATCGGCCCCTGGTCCGGCGCGGGCGCCGAGAGGTCGTCGAGGGGCTGGGCGTCGGCGGCCGCACGCAGCTCGTGTGCGGTGGCGAGCGCCTTCAACTGGGCGAGACCAAGGGGTGGTTGCTCCCGGGTGACGAGCGAGTCCTTCTCCGTGGCGCTGTTCCACTCCTGGATGCCGATGTGCCCGCCCGCCGGTGTGACGAGGTCGGCGGTCCACCGCTTCGTGCCACTGCGGCTGTTCGGATACTCGTAGCCCTTCAGGAGCATGAGGACGGAGCCGTCGGAGAGCTTGGTGGAGGTGCAGGAGTCGTAGACGATGAACATGCTGTCCGGGCACTCGGTGGTCTGGCGGGTCTCCAGGCCCCCGGGCCGCACACGGTTGAGGAGCACGGCGACGGCCGCCTCGCCGTCGCCGTCGTCGTACACGAGGTTGGCGTAGGACTCGTGGTCCCTGCTGCCTCCGTCCTTGCCGCTGATCCGTCCCTCGGGAAGCAGCTTTTCGAGGATGCGGAGAAGCTCGTCGCCGGACATGACGGTCGCGGCGGCGGCGGGGGCGGTGGCGGGGGCGGTGGCCCGTGCCGACGGGCTGCCGGCCGCGGACCGCTGCCGTACGCCGTCGCCCTGGCCGCCGGGAAGGAGCAGGGGCCCGCCCAGCCCGACGAGTGCCACCGCGGCGGCACCGCCCACGACGGCGGCGGCGCGCCGCCGCGCGCGCAGCCGCCGTCCGTGTGCCTCGCCGCGCGCTGCCAGCGTCTGCTGGTCGGTTCCGAACGCGGTGCCGGTGTCCCGCAGGACGTTGGAGAGGCGTTCCTCGAAGGGGTCGTGGTCTGCATCAGGCATGGCGAACCTCCGTTTCCGCGAAAGTCGTTGATCCGGTCGTGGATGGGAACAGGTCAGGGGCTCGCGTACTCGGCGAGCGAGTCGCCGAGCAGCGCGCGCAGCCGCGCGAGGGCACGGACGCAGCGGGTCCGGACGGCGGCCGAGCTGGCGTCCAACGCGGTGGCCGTCTCCTCGATGCTGCGGTCCTCCCAGTAGCGCAGGACGACCACCGCGCGGTCCTTGGCGGACAGCTGCCCGAGCGCTTCCAGAAGGGTCAGCCGCAGCGGCGTGTCGCCGCCCGTCCGCGGCTCGGGGACCTCGGGCAGGACATCGGTGGCGCGTTCCCTGTGGCTGCTGTGGCGGCGCCGGTGGGCGAGGAACGCGCGGGTGAGGACGGTCTGGGCGTACGCGGCCGGGTTGTCGACGCGGGAGACGCGGCCCCAGCGGAGGTACACCCGGCCGAGGGTCTCCTGGACGAGGTCCTCGGCGAGATGGGTGTCACCGCCGGTGAGGAGGCAGGCCGACCGGTACAGGTGCCCGGCGCGCGCCGCCGCGAACTCGTGGTACGCCTCGGCTCGCTCGCTCCGGCCCTGACCCATGTGCCCTCCCGTGGTGCCCACGCCCCGGTTCCCCGGGGCACCCCCCACCTCATTGATGCGGTGGACCCGCCGGAATGTTTCACGGGAGTTCGGCGCGGTCGGGTGGGAACGCACAAAGGCTGCCGTCATGCCCTCCCGGAGGGCGTGACGGCAGCCGTGGGCGGATCCCGCGGGGCTACGGCAGCGCGTGCACGTGCGGGCCCACCGCGTTGGACCAGGCGTTGCCCGCCGTCGCGTCCCAGTTGGTGGACCAGGTCATGGCGCCACGCAGGTCCGGGTAGGTCTTCGACGGCGTGAAGGAGCCGCAGTTGGTGGCCTTGGCCAGGCAGTCCAGGGCGTTGTTCACCACGGAGGGGTCGACGTAGCCGCTGCCGGCGCCGCGCGTGGAGGCGGGGACGCCCAGGCCGACCTGGGACGGGGCCAGGCCCCCCTCCAGCTGGATGCAGGCGAGGGCGGTGAGGAAGTCCACCGTGCCCTGGCTGTAGACCTTGCCGTCGCAGCCCAGCATGGAACCGCTGTTGTAGTACTGGGTGTTGACGACCGTGAGGATGTCCTTGACGTTCAGCGCCGTCTGGAAGTACCCGCTCGACGTGGACTGCATGTCGAGGGTCTGCGGGGCCATGGTGATGATCAGCGACGGGCCCGCCTTGGCCGACAGGGCGCGCAGCGCCTGCGTCATGTACGTGGCGTTCAGGCCGTTCTCCAGGTCGATGTCGACGCCGTCGAAGCCGTAGGTCTGCATCAGGGAGTGGACGGAGTCGGCGAAGTTGGTCGCGGAGGCCGAGTCGCTCACCGACACCGTGCCGGTCTCACCGCCCACCGAGATGATGACCTTCTTGCCGGCGGCCTGCTTGGCCTTGATGTCGGCCTTGAACTGGTCGACGGCGTAGCCGTTCAGGCCGGCCGAGTCGAGGGTGAAGCTCACCGCGCCCGGCGTGCCGGTGGCGTCGGCGAAGGCGACGGCGATGATGTCGTACTGCGACGGCACGTCCGAGATCTTCTGGACCGCGGCGCCGTTGTTGAAGTTCTGCCAGTAGCCGGTCACCGCGTGCTTCGGCAGGCCGGCACCGTTCCCGCCGCCGTTTCCGCCGGACGAGGTCGTCGTGCCCGTCACGGCCGCCGACTTCGGCGACTCACCCGCCGCGTTCGTCGCCGTCACCTGGAAGGAGTACGAGGAGGAGGCCGCGAGGCCGGTCACCGTCGCCGAGGTGCCGGACACCCCGGTGACCTTCGTGCCGTCGCGGTAGACGTTGTAGCTCGTCGCGTCGGAGACGGAGTTCCAGGACAGCGACACCGACGACGATGTGGTGCCCGTCACCCCCAGTCCGCCCGGTGCCGCAGGGGCCGTCTGGCCGCCCTGGTCACCGCCGCCGCCCCCGTCGGGGCCGAAGAGCGAGACGTCGTCGGCGTAGTACGCCGCCTGCCCGTACCAGCCGTGCAGGTACACCGTCACCGAGTTCGTCGAGGAGCCGGTGGTGAAGGTGGTCGACAGCCGCGTCCAGCCCGTCGTGTCCGGCGTCCACGTCGACACGTCCGTCGTGCCCGTGCCGGTGGCGCCCAGGTAGGTGTAGCCACCCTGCACCCAGGCGCTCAGCGTGTAGGTCGCGTTCGGGCTGACCGCCACCGCCTGGGAGCACTCGGCGTTGTCCAGCCCGTCCGGTGTGGCCTTCAGCGCGGCGGAGCCGCTGTGCGCGGGGGAGGAGACGGTCGTACCGCTGCCGGCCGAGCAGGACCAGCCACTCAGGCCCGACTCGAAGCCGCCGTTCCTGACGTTGTCGACGTCGGCCGCCGACGCCTGCCCGGTGCCGGTCAGGCAGAGGGCGAGGGCGGCGGTGACGGCTCCCGACCACAGGCGCAGTCGTCGTCCTCCGGGTCTGGGCATGCCTGGTACGCGGTCCACTGGGGCCTCCGGTGGGGGAGTAGGGGGGAGGAGGGGGAGGGGCAGGACGGACGGTGGCCACCGCTTGGTCGTACAAGTTGGTCCAGACCATTTGACTTGTCAAGAGGTCCAGACCAAAGTCGCCTCCGGGGCAACGCCCCTGTGCCGCACTCCTGTTACGGCTGGGCCCCCTCCCGCCACCGTTCAAGGAGCAGGCCCAGCGCGCACCCCGCCAGCAGCACCCCCGTCGACATCCCGAGCGCCAGTGACGACAGTCCCGCCCGCTCCCAGCGCAGCGACACCGTCAGCAACTGGGCCGCCACCGGCACCGCGCACGCCGCCACCGCGTGCCGCGTCGGCAGCTCCCGCCACGGCGCCGGATGCGCCCGCGCCGCCGCCCAGGTCGCCAGTGCCACGCACACCAGGTTCGGCAGGTGGATCAGCGCCAGCGCCGCACTGAACGAGCCCACGCCCCGCGGGCCGACCAGATTCCCGTACAGCAGCGTCATCTGGACGTACTCGGTGACGACGAGCACCACCACGCCCACCGCCAAGGACCGCACCAGCGGCATCACCGCTGGTGCACCCGTACCGAGCCGACGATCCCGCGCAGGTCGGCGGACGACAGCGCGCCCCGCGCCGCGTCGATCCGGATCGCGAACGTCCGGCCGGCCGGGTCCAGGCCGGTCAGGATCACGCCCCGGATCGGCGTGCCCTTGGGCGGGTTGCCGTCCTCGCCGGTCGAGTCGAAGGTGAAGTCGATCCGCTTGGCCCGGTCCGTGCCCGCCAGCTTCACGTCCTTCTCGCCCGCCACCTTCGCGCCAAGCCCGAGGCCGGCCTCCGCGGCGATGGCGGCCTGCTCGGCGGAGTCGGCCCGGGTGAAGTCCAGTTGCACGGTGATGATCGAGACCGTCCGCCCGGACTCCTCGCGTACGGCCGCCGCCGCGTTGTACCTGCTGCGCTCGGCCGCGCTCTGCTCGACGTATCCCCGGGGGCCCGCGGGATACGACACGGAGACACCCTTCGTGTTCAGCGTGTCCCAGCCGTCCGGCACGGAGGCGGAGCCCGAGTCGCCCTTGCCGCAGCCCGTGAGGGCGGCCGCGGCGGCGAGCAGGGCCGCGATCGGCAGTCGTGTCCTCATCGGCGTACCAGCCCTCCTGTCGGCGCGCTCACTCGGCACAGTAGCTGTAGGGGACGTAGGACCGGCGGTCTCCGTCCGGGGCGCCGAGGAAGCGGGCGTCCGTCAGCGTCTCCGCCTTCTGCTCGGTGCTGACCGACAGGCCGAGACTCAGCCCGAGGTTCAGCTCGAAGCCGTACTCGGCGGCGTTCACCTCGCCGGTGTACGTCATGCTGCTGGACGTTCCCCGGTCGAACATCAGCTGTCCGAAGGGGTCGTCGTCGCCCGGCCGCCGGGTCGGCGCGTGGTCGTCGAACATGTACTGGAACGGCGTCACCAGCTGTTCGTCGGTGCTGCTCAGCCACTCCTCGGCGACGGCCCGGTCGTGGTCGCCGGCCAGCCCCGGATCGAAGCTCAGGGAGCTGGTGACGACCTGGATGCCGGTGCCGCCGGCGGTGCCCTCCCCGCTCACACCGCCGCCGCGCCGGTCCGCGCCCGAGTGGCCGTTGTCCCCGGAGACTCCCACGCCGCCGCTCACGCCGCCGCTCTGCTCCACGGTGCGGGTCATGGTGATGCCGGTCAGCTTGCCGGTGGTCTTGTCGTAGGTGACGGTGATGGTGCCGGTCTGCGTCCGGGAGACCGAGGCGTTCCCGCTGACCGGGCCGGCCTCGGCGCTCGCGGTGCCGCCGTACTGGATGGACGACGCGTACGTGTACGACTTGGTGTTGTCGTAGGCGTCGTCGGTCCAGGTGACCTCGGGGGAGTATCTGAAGCTGCCGCCGAGTTCGGCGCTCAGCCGGTCCTCGTCGCCCGCCGAGAGCTTCAGGCCGGCCGCCGCGGAGGCCTCCAGGCTCACCGTGCCGTAGGTGATCCTCCGGTTGTCGCCCAGCGCCTCCCGAACCCGCTTCTCGGTGTTCTCCTCGTCCTTGAGCGGGCCGGTGCCGAAGAGGTAGAGGAGGCTGTCGCCGATGCTCGCCTCCGCGCCGCCCGGCGACTGGCGCCGCATCTGGTACATCTGCAGCTTCTCGACGTCCTCGCGGAACCTCCGCGCCTCCTCGGGGCTCTCGAACACCCAGGTGTCGCCGTTGGTCACGGTGATCCCGGCGCCCAGCTCCACCGTGCCCGTGCCGAGGTTGCCCACCTTCACCCCGGGCGTGAACTCCTTCTGCACGCCGACCGAGGCCGCGTCCGTGAAGGTGAGGTAGACCAGCTCGTCCCGGTCGTCGACCGTGCCGTCGTGGTTGACGTCCGTGTGGGCCTTGACGTGCTGCTCCTGGAAGCCGTACTCCTTGCCGATCTCCCAGAACAGGATCTTCGCCTTGGAACCCGCCTTGTCGCTGACCGTCGAGACCTGGCAGAGCGAGGGCTCGAAGTCGGCGTCGGTCAGCGCCTGGTCGTCCGGCCGGCCGCTGCCCGGGCCGCAGTCGCCGCCGCCGGTGACCTTGCAGATCTCTGCGGAGATCTTCTCGTAGACGGTCCGGCCGATGCCGGTGGCGGAGATGCCGAGCACCAGCGCGGCGACGACCACGATCATCCCGAGGTACTCGGTGGCGGTCGCGCCCAGGTCGCCGTCGTGTCCGTCCACCCTCCGGCGTATCCGCCCGCCACCCCCGCGAGCCATACGGCATTCCCCCTCGCCCCGCGCACGCGCCTCGTAGGTCGGCGAGCGTAGGTGCGCACGGGGCCGGGCGGCGTGGGTCCGCGGGCCCAAACCCGGGCCCATCGTCAACGGGTTGTCCGCGGCCCACGCTTTCGGGTCGCCTCGGGATGCTCAACCTGACCCGGTTTGCCGCAACTTGTGGGACAAAAACTCGCCGACCTGGTACGGAATCGCTGTTCTCCCTCCCCTGAGGCGTGGATACAGTGCTGAGGTAGTCACGCAGTGAAGTCAACTCGGTGTGCCGGAAGACCACCGGCGGGCCGACAGGCGTCTATCGGGGAGCCGCGCGTGTCCACTGCCATTGCTGTGACAAGCGCCGACATGGCGCTGCCCGCGCAGGACGAGCGGACCGTGCCCGCCGTCGTCCTGAAGGACCTGGACCGGCAGCCGCTGGAGCAGACGCTCGACGCGATGAAGAACCTGATCGACCACCACGGGCACGTCGTGGTGGTGTGCTCGGACGCCGTCCCCAGCGGTGTGGAACGGCGGCTGCACACCGTCCGCTCGCTGCTGGAGAGCGACCGCATCGCCCTGTTCCGGCCCGGCCTGCCGCCGCTCGGACTCGCGGTCCTCGCCCGCCAGTTGCGCCAGCTCGCCTCCTGCGACCTCAGCCCCGGCGTGCTCGCCTCGGCCGGGCGGCTGCTCACCCACTACATCCACTCGGGTGCCGTGCTGGCCTCGGTCGCCCGCCTCGACCGCGTCCCCGTCGGTCTCAAGGCGCACGCCAGGTCGTGGGTGCCGGGCAGCCAGTTCGGCGTGATCGCCCACCCCGAGCCGCAGCTCGTCCGGATCGGCCCCGACGCCACCCTGTCCGGACCGGACTTCGGCAGCTGGATGCTGCTCGCCAAGGGCCAGCTCCAGTCCGACTGGGTCGGCTCCACCCTGGCCCCCGCGTGGAACGCGCTGGGGCTGCGCGAGGCCGACCTGCCGGCCGAGTCCGCCACCTGGTGGGGCACCGGCAAGCTGATCGAGTTCTGCACCTACCTGGCCGATCTGCCGGTGCTCTACCAGCTGGTCACCTCCGTGCGCCAGGGCGTGTGCCACTGGTGCGGCATCGACGTCATCGGAGACCGCTGCGTCTTCTGCTCGGCCACCCCACCCGTCCCCCGAGAACCGGACACCCACCGGGTGAGTCCCTGAACCACCGGCACCACCGTCATTCGATTCCGCTCGACTTCGCCGACCGATATCCCAATGAGGTTGCACGGTTCATGAACTCCCGTCAGCGCCGCGGCGTGATACTCCTGATCCTGTCCGTCATCTGCGCCCTCGGCGCGTTCGCGGGCGTGCTCTCCGTCATCAGCGACGTCAAGTCCAAGGTCGGCCCCGAGGTCGCCGCCTACCAGCTGCGCACCGACGTGGCGCCGTACACGACGTTGAGCACGGGGCAGTTCGAGAAGGTCACGATGCCCAAACGATGGCTGTCGCCGAACGCCGTCACCGATCTCGCGCAGATCCAGGGCAAGATCGCGGTCACCACACTGCGCAAGGGCTCCCTGCTCCAGAGCGACATGATCGTGAACCAGCCCGCCCTGCAACCGGGCCAGCAGGAGGTCGCCATCATGATCGACGCGGCGACCGGCGTGGCCGGCAAGATCACACCGGGCGCCACCGTCAACGTCTACGCCACCTTCGGCGGACAGCGGCAGGGCGATCCCGCCCAGTCCAAGATCATCGTGACCAACGCCAAGGTCCTCGACGTCGGCCGGATCACGGCGCTCCAGCCGAACGCCGACAACAGGGCCCAGCAGCCCACCGACGCCGTCCCCATCACCTTCGCGCTGTCCACCATCGACGCCCAGCGCATCACCTACGCCGAGTCGTTCGCCCAGCGGGTCCGGCTCGCGCTGGTCGCTCCCGGCAGCGACACCAGCGTCCCGGCCAAGGACCGGACCTACGAACTCGCGAACGACAAGTGAGAGGCCGGCAGGCATGACCACCAGGATCCTCCCGGCCGTCGGCGACGCCGACGCGGCCCGCTCCATCACCACCCTGCTCAGCCAGCTCCCCGACGCCGAGCCGGTGGCCCCGGTCGTCGACTCCACCCAGCTCATCGACACCCTGGCGCGCCTGGCCGCCGAGTCCGTCGACGAACTGCCCGAGATCGTGGTGGTGCACGAGCGGATCGGCCCGGTCCCGGCCCTGGAGCTCATCCGCGAAGTGGCCCTGCGCTTCCCGGCGGTCGGCGTCATCCTCATCACCTCCGACGCCAGCCCCGGCCTGTTCTCGGCCGCGATGGACTCGGGCGCGCGGGGACTGGTCGCCCTCCCGCTGAGCTACGAGGAACTGGTCAGCCGCGTACAGGCGGTGGCCCAGTGGTCGGTGGGCGTACGGCGGCACCTGGGCCACGGCGGCGACGTGTTCACCGGGGCCGGCGGCCGGGTGGTGGCGGTCAGCGGCGCCAAGGGCGGCGTGGGCGCCACCCTCACGGCGATACAACTCGCCCTCGCCGCCCAGGCGTCCGGCCGCGGCACGGCCCTGGTCGACATGGACCTCCAGGCCGGTGACGTCGCCTCCTTCCTGGACGTCCAGTTCCGCCGCTCGGTCGTCGACCTCGCCTCCATCACCGACATCTCGCCGCGCGTCCTGGCCGACGCCGTCTTCCGCCACGACAGCGGCCTCGCGCTGCTGCTCGCCCCCGGCGAGGGCGAACGCGGCGAGGAGGTCACCGACCGGGCCGCCCGGCAGATCGTCAGCGCGCTGCGCTCCCGCTACGAGATCGTCGTCCTGGACTGCGGCGCCCAGCTGAGCGGGGCGAGCGCGGCGGCCGTCGAGATGGCCGACACCGCCCTGCTGGTGACCACCCCGGACGTGGTCGCGGTACGCGCGGCCAAGCGGACCGTGCGGATGTGGGACCGGCTGCAGATCCGCAAGGCCGAGGAGACGACCGTCGTCGTCAACCGCCACACCCGGGGGACCGAGATCCAGCCGCCGCTCATCCAGAAGATCACCGGCACGCCGGTGGCGGCCACGGCGATCCCCGCGGGCTTCAAGGAACTCCAGGGCGCGGTCGACGCGGGCCGCGTCCACGAACTGGACAGCAAGAGCACGGTCAAACAGGCGCTGTGGGGGCTCGCCGGCGAACTGGGGATCGTCAAGGCGCCCGAGGCCGACCGCAAGGGCGGGCGGCTGCGGGGCGACCGGGGGTCGGTGAGTTTCCGGCGCCGCAGGGAGGCAGGGGGATGAACGTGCGGGCAGGCACAGGGAAGAGGCCGCCGGGGGGCCGGCGGCCGCGCTCGGGGTCGCCGGGCCGGGGACCGTGCCCGAAGTCGCGGGCCGGGCGGCTGCGCTCACAGTCGCCGACCGGGCGGCCGCGTTCGGACAGCGGGCAGGTCGCCGTCGAGTTGCTCGGCATGACCCCCACGATCCTCATCACGCTGGTGCTGCTGTGGCAGTGCGTGCTCCTGGGGTACACGTACACGCTTGCGGGGAATGCTGCCGACGAAGCGGTACGGGCGGGCACGGCGGCCGATCGCGGCATTAGGGACGCCGCCTGCCGCCAGGCCGGTCTGGACAAGCTGTCGGCAGCGTGGCGAAGGGGGGCCGAGGTGGGCTGCGAGACGAGCAACGGCTACGTACGGGCGCACGTCGGCCTCAAGGTGCCCGTCCTCTTCCCCGGCACGATCGACTTCCCCTTCACGGTCACGGGTCACGCCGGCGCCGTAGAGGAGGCGACGAACTGACATGCCGTACGAGCGCGCACGCCGCGACCGCCGCCGCCCCGACCGGGGCCAAGTGGCCATCGAATACCTGGGGTTCATCCCGATCCTGATGCTGCTCGCCCTGGCCGTCATCCAGATCGGCCTGATCGCCTACACCGCCCAGCAGGCCGGCACGGCGGCCCGCGCGGGGGCGCGCGCGGCCTCGCTCCGGCAGGGAGCCGAGCAGGCCTGCGCGAACGCGGTCAGCGACTGGCTGGCGGGCGGCACCAGCTGCCCGGCCTCGTACAGCGGCAAGGAGGTCACCGTGACCGCCGGTGTCGACATCCCCTCGGTCGTCCCCGGCTGGAACTTCGGCCGGGCCCACAAGACCGCCACGATGCCGCTCGACCACTGAAACCGCTCGACCACCGACCAGGAGCGAGGAGCACGGGAACCATGAGCCTCCGCGCACGCATCAACTCCCCCGAGGAGAAAGGCAGCCGGGGAGAGGACGGCCATCTCGTCGCCTCCTACCGGGCCAAGCTCCTCGAGGAGATCGACCTCGCGGAGATGAGCTCGCTGGCCGCCGCCGAGCGCCGGGTGCGCCTCGAGCGGGTGCTCGGGCACATCATCAGCCGGGAAGGCCCGGTCCTGTCGACCGTGGAGCGCTCGCAGCTGATCCGCCGGGTCGTCGACGAGGCCCTGGGCCTGGGCATCCTCGAACCCCTCCTGGAGGACGCCTCCATCACCGAGATCATGGTGAACGGGCCCGACGCGATCTTCGTCGAGCGCGGCGGCCGGGTCGAGCAACTGCCCCTCCGCTTCGCCTCCGACGACCAGTTGATGCAGACCATCGAGCGGATCGTCTCGACGGTCAACCGCCGTGTGGACGAGTCGAATCCGATGGTCGACGCCCGCCTGCCCTCCGGCGAGCGCGTCAACGTCATCATTCCGCCGCTCTCCCTCACCGGCCCCACGCTCACCATCCGTCGCTTCCCGCGCTCCTTCACGCTCCAGGAGCTGATCGGCTTCGGCTCGCTCGACGAGCACATGCTGTACCTGCTGGCGGGCCTGGTGCAGGCGCGGTTCAACGTCATCGTCTCGGGAGCCACCGGCACCGGCAAGACGACCCTCCTCAACGCCCTGTCCGGTCTGATCCCCGGGGGCGAGCGCATCATCACCATCGAGGACTCCGCCGAACTCCAGCTCCAGCAGGCGCACGTGATCCGGCTGGAGTCCAGGCCGCCGAACGTGGAGGGCCGCGGCCGGGTCACCATCCGCGACCTGGTCCGCAACTCGCTGCGCATGCGCCCCGACCGCATCGTCGTCGGTGAGGTCCGCGGCGGTGAGTCGCTCGACATGCTCCAGGCGATGTCGACCGGCCACGACGGCTCGCTCGCCACCGTGCACGCCAACAGCGCCGAGGACGCGCTGATGCGCCTGCAGACCCTCGCCTCCATGTCCGACGTGGAGATCCCCTTCGTCGCCCTGCACGACCAGATCAACAGCGCCGTCGACGTGATCGTCCAGCTCACCCGTTTCGCCGACGGCGCCCGCCGCGTCACCGAGATCGCCCTGCTCGACAGCCACGGCAGCGAGCCGTACCGGCTGGCCACCGTGGCCCGCTTCGCCGCACAGCCCATGGCGGCAGACGGCCGGATCTACGGCGCCTTCGAGTACCACCCGCTGCCGCGCCGCACCGCCGACCGCCTCTACATGGCGAGCCAGCCCATCCCCCAGGCCTTCGGCGTCGCCCAGTCCGCAGACCAGCTGGCCACCCGAGAAGCCAGGTAGGAACCGACCCCATGGATCTGAGCACCCTCGTCCCCCTCACCACCGGCGTCACCCTGCTGACCTGCGTCCTGGCCGTCGCGGGCCTGCACGCCTACACCTCCGGCAAGGCCCAGCGGGCGGCCCTCGTCGACCGGCTCTCCCAGACCGGTCAGGTCCCGGTCGGCCGGCGGCGCCGCTTCCCCGCCCTGGACCGCCGCCTGCGCCGTACGAGACTCGGCCGCAGGCTGGAGCTGAGGCTCGCCGCGACCGGTCTGGACGTCACCCCGGGCGAGTTCTTCGTCTACATGCTCGCCACCGTGGCCGCCCTCTGGCTGATCGGCCAGGCCTCGCTCGCCCCCTTCTTCGGCCCGCTGGCCGGCCTGCTCGGCATCTGGGCGGCACTGCAGTTCCTCAACTGGCAGCGCCAGAAACGGATCGAGAAGTTCATCAACCAGCTCCCCGAACTGGCCCGCATCCTCGCCAACGCCACGCAGGCGGGCCTGGCCCTGCGCACCGCGGTCGGCATGGCGGCGGAGGAGCTGGAGGCCCCGGCGGGCGAGGAACTCGCCAAGGTGGCCCACCAGTTGGCGCTCGGCGCATCGATGGACGACGCGCTCGCGGAGCTCACGGACCGGCTGCCCTCACGGGAGCTGGTCGTCCTGGTCACCACGCTGGTCCTGTCCAACCGGGCCGGCGGCCAGGTGGTGAGCGCCCTGCGCAACCTCACCGAGACCCTGGAGGAGCGCAAGGAGACCCGCCGCGAGGTCCGCACCCAGCTCTCCCAGGTCAACATGACCTCCTACGCGGTCCCCGTGCTGGGCATCGGCGCGCTGTTCCTCATGAACGGCGTCAAGGCCGGAGCCCTGGACCGCATGACCGCCTCCCCGATCGGCCAGGGCGCGGTGATCGTCGCCTTCGCGCTCTACGCCGTCGGCTTCGTCCTCATCCGCCGCATGTCCCGCATCGACGTCTAGCCCGGTTCCCGGAAGGGGGGAAGAGGGATGGCACTGCTGCTCGCACTCGTGATGGGCCTCGGCGTCTGGGGCGTCTTCGCCGGCATCCGCATGTACCGCGCCGACGCCCGCCTGCCCGGCGACCTGGCCCTGGCCCTGGAGGTGGGCTCCACCCGCACCGGCGCGGTGGACTCCCTCGTCGACCGCCTCGGCATGCGCTACGCCCCCGCCGTGCTGCGGCTGATGGGCCCCAAGAGGGTGGCGAAGTACCGCCGCAAGATCGACCTTGCGGGCAACCCGGGCGGCCTCACGATCGACCGGTACGCGGCCCGGCGCGCGGTCTACGGCTTCCTCGGGGGACTCGGCGGACTCGTGTTCCTCCTGCGGGGACAGCTCTTCGTGGCCCTGCTCCTGCTCGCCTTCGGCGCCTTCTGGACCGAGGTCGGCATCTGGTCGGCCATCCGCATCCGCAAGGACGTGATCGAGCGGACGCTGCCGGACTTCCTCGACGTGCTCGCCGTCGTGGTGAGCGCGGGCCTCGGCTTCCGCCAGGCCCTGGACCGCGTCGCCGACAAGTACGAGGGCCCCTGGGCGGACGAACTGCGCATCACCCTGCGCCAGATGGACCTCGGCATGAGCCGCCGCCAGGCCTTCGCGGAACTGCGCCGCCGCAACGACTCCGAACAGGTCGCCATGTTCGTCACCGCCCTCCAGCAGGGCGAGGAACTGGGCGCCCCGATCGTCGACACCCTCGTGGCCCTCGCCAAGGACATGCGCCGCACCGACGCGCAGAACGCCCGCCGCAAGGCCGCCCGCGCGGTCCCCAAGGCCACCATGATGATCACCACGTTCATGGTCCCGGCCACGATGATCCTCCTCGGCGCGGGCCTGATCCTCGGCTCGGGCGTGGACTTCGGCTCCCTCACCGGCGCGAGCAAGTAGGGGAGGGCGACGACGGCCATGGCGACGACGGAGGAACGCACCGGGCTGCTGCGCCGGCGTCCGAGGATCCCCGAGATCACCACCCCACCGGCGGGCACGGTCCTCCCGGCCCACGTCCGCACGGGCGCCCCGGACATCCCGGTGACGTCGGTGACGCCGGCGCTGCCGCCGGGGTGGGAGCCGGCGGAGCCACCGAGTGGACGGTCCGCCGCCGACGGCGAAGGCCCCTCACCGGGGCCACCCGCACCCGGCGAGGACCCTCCACCGGTGTCACCCGCACCCGGCGACGAGGCGCGCACGGATGCCGCGGACGGGAGCCCGAGCCCGGCCGAAGGCCGGGTGCCCACCACGCAACCCACGGAGCCGCCGGCACCCGAGCCGGAGAGACTGCAGATCAGCGCGCTGCAGGCGATGTGCCGCCACGTCTTCGCCTTCCGCCTCGCGATGATTGCCCTCGCCGCCCCCGTCGCCCTTCTCAACGCCGCGCCCGGCCTGGCCGCCCGCCTGGTCAGCGCCGCGGTCGTCGTCACCTTCATGGGCTCCTACGTCCTGTTCAGGGACTGGGAACGCTTCGGCCCCCTGCTCCTGCGGCACCCCACGCTCCTCGCCCTGGACATGCTCTTCGGCGCCCTCCTCCTGATCGCGGCGGGCCCGGACAGCACGCTGGCCTACGTCAGCGTCTGCACCCCCCTCCTGGCCGGCCTCGTCTACGGCTGGCGCGGGGCGGGCCTGTTCGCCGCGTTCCAGTCGCTGATCCTGCTCCTCGCCTCCACCAGTTCCAGGGAACTGTCCCCGGACCTGGCCCAGGCCACCCTCCTGCCCGGCCTGTGCGTCATCGCGGGAGCGGCCGGGGTCACCCTGCGCAACCTGCTGCTCCGCTTCGGCGCCGCCACCCGGGCCCTGACCACGGTCCAGGCCCGCCTCGCCGTCACCGAGGCGGTCGGCGCCGAACGGGCCCGGCTGGCCCGCGAGATGCACGACTCGGTGGCGAAGACGCTGCACGGCTTGGCCATGGCCGCCGACGGCCTGGCGGGCTCGGCGGGCGCCGACCGCATGGATCCGGCCCTGGTGAAGCAGCAGGCGGAACTGGTGGCCCGTTCGGCCCGCCGGGCGGCCGCCGAGGGACGCGAACTGCTGACCGACCTGCGCCGCGAGAACGACCCGGAACACGGCACCGACGTACTCACCGAACTCACCGCTCGCACCGGCGACTTCGCTTCCCGAACCGGCCTGCCCGCCACCTACCGCCCGACCGGCGAGCCCGGCGTGCCGCCGGTGCCGCCCGCCGTGGCACGCCAGCTCCTGACCATCGCCTCGGAGGCGATGGAGAACGCCCACCGCCACGCGGAACCCACCCGCGTCGAGGTGCGCGCGGGCGTGCACGGCGACCTGCTGCGGATCAGCGTCTACGACGACGGCCGTGGCCTGCCGCCCGGCACCAGCCTCGAACAACTGCGCCGCGCGGGCCACTTCGGCCTGGTCGGCATGGTCGAGCGGGCCGCCTCGGTCGGCGCCCGTATCCGTATCGGCCGCGGCACCCACCCCAAGGGAACGGAGGTCCGCCTCGAACTGCCCCTGGGAGCCCTGACGACACCGACCGCATGACCGTACGACCACCCATCCCTGCTCCACGACCCAGAGAGGAGGCCGCCGCCGTGCCGGACCAGACGACTCCCAACCCCTTCGAGGGCTTCCCACCGCCCGCACCGGCCGCGCCCCTGCGCGTCGTCGTGGCCGACGACAACCCCGTGGTCCGCGCCGGCCTGACGGCCCTGCTCTCCGGCCGCGCGGACATCACGGTGGTGGCCGAGGCTGCCGACGGCCGCGCCGCCTGGGAGGCCGCCCAGCAGCACCGCCCCGACGTCGTCCTGCTCGACGTCCGCATGCCCGGCGTGGACGGCCTGTCCGCGCTGCCTTACCTGGTCCGGATCGCCCCGGTGATGATGCTGACCTACAGCAACGAGTCGGAGATCGTCCAGGAGGCGCTGCGCCTGGGCGCGGGCGGCTACCTCGTGCACGGCGAGTTCACGGCCGACGAACTCGTCACCGCCGTCCGCGACATCAAGGAGGGCAGGGCCCACTTCACTCCCACGGCGGCGGGCGCCCTGGTGGCCCGGGTACGCCAGGACCAGCCGCCGACGGGTGCGATTGCACACGACCACCCCTTCCCAACGCCCCCTGAACCGGCCACTTCTGCCAATCATCTTTCGCGATTGCAACCACGTGTGGGACAGTCTTCGTCTGGATGGACAGGCGGCGGCCGTCTGGCCGCCGTCGACAGGTCGAGGTTCCAACTCAGCGCGAGGGAGGCGGAGATCATGGACCTCATCGCGACCGGCATGACCAACCAGCAGATCGCCGCCACCTGCTTCATCAGCGAGAAGACCGTCAAGAACCACATCAACCGCATCTTCGCCAAGCTGCACAGCACCAGCCGCTCCGAGGCCGCCGCCAAGTGGCTGGGCACGGCCCCGGGTTCCACACGAGGACTGGGGTGACCCGTGGTGGCGACGGTACGGGGGAAGCGGGGCCGGGTCTCCCTTTGGGCCCGGGATTGGGTCCGGGGACCCTCCGGCGGACGGGGTGTTCCGGCATACGTTTCCGGTGTCGCAAGCGGCACCGAGACCAAATCCGGAGGGGAACACCATGAGCGACCTGATGCTGAAGACCGCGGTGTCGGCCAAGACCCGCGTGAACGGCTGGAAGAACACGACGGTCGAAGCGATGCAGCGCCGCGCCGGCGACAGGGGGCAGACCGCGGTCGAGTACCTGGGGATCATCGCGGTGGTGGTGGCGATCGTGCTGGCGATCACGGGGACGGACATCGGAAAGTCCATTTTCGACGCGATCACGACCAAGATCTCCGAGGTCACCGGCGGGTGACGCGGCCGCGCAGGTACGGCGACGCAGGGCAGGCCTTCCCCATCTACATCACGGTGGTGGGGGGCCTGCTCTTTCTTGCGTTCGCATACCTGGCGGTCGGACAGGCGGCGGCCAACCGAAACGGGGCGCAGACGGCGGCAGACGCGGCGGCATTGGCAGCCGCGCAGGACACCCGGGACCAACTCGCGGGCAAGTGGCTCGACACCGTGCTCGATCCAACCAAGTGGCAGGACCTCCTGGACGGCAACGCGGCGCAGATGAATGGCTGCTGGCGCGCGTACCAGCTCGCGCAGCAGAATGAAGCGCACGTGGAAGCCTGTCAGCCGCAGTTGCTCAGGTACACGGTGTATGTCCTGACCGACAAGACGGTCGGGCGCTCCATTGTTCCTGGCACGGAGAACAAGCGCTCCAAGGCGCATGCCAGCGCCGTCATCGCGCCGCTGTGCACGTTCGTCCCCCCTGTCGAGGGCTCCGAGGACAAGGACCTACTCCCGCGACTCACCTGCAAGAACAACAGGTACTGGGACCTCGATCCGCACCACCTCACGGACCTGCCGCGACCCGAGGACCTCTTCGACGTCCATCTGGCCGACTGACAAGCGAACGACGAGTGATGAAGGAAGCAGAGTGATGAGCATTCGGTTCACTGCGAAGGCCCGCAGGGGGTTGGTCGCGTTGACCGTGGCCGCTGGGTTGGCCCTCGGTGCGGCCGGTTGCGGCGGCGACGACAAGAAGCCGGATGCCTCGGCATCCGCCTCCAAGGGTGGTGGATCCAAGCCGAGTGCTCAGGAAGGACAGGACGACGCACCCCTTGCCGAACTCAGGGGACCAAGCGGTCTGACCTTGAAGATCACAGCTGCCAAACGTGACTCTGGGGGGTTCGTCACGATCAACGCCGATCTCAAGAATGACGGGAGCAAGACGGCCGTTCTCTCATCCCAGCTCACGGGCAACGAGACCGAGATCATGAAGAACGGTAGGTCCTTCGGCGGTGCCACTCTCGTGGACTCCAAGGAGAAGAAGCGCTACTACGTGTTGCGGGACACCGATGGGCGACCGCTCACCACGACCGGTGTACAGACGATCAAGTCCGGCGACTCCATCCCTGTTTTCTTGCAATTCCCGGCGCCGCCCGCGAGCACGGACGAGGTTAGCTTCCAGCTCCCGACGTTCGCCGAAGCCACGATCAAGATCTCAGGGTGAGGCCCCGATGACCCCCACCCGCCTCACCGTCGCCCTCACCGCCGCCGGCGTCATGACCGTCGCGAACCTCTACGGTGCCGTGGCCGCCCGCGCCGACAGTGGCCCCAGCGTGCCCCCGGGCACCGAGCCCTCCGCCTCCGCCCCCGTGAAGGTCGACCCGAGCGACCCCGACCTCAAACTGCCCGAGGGGGCCACCCTCGCCGACCCCAAGGTGCTGGACATCAAGTCGGTGGTCGAGGAACAGGGCGGTGAGGAACGCCGTGAGGACACCAACACGGACGTGACGTTCGCCCTCCAGGCCGAGGTGCTGTTCGCCAAGGACAGCGCGAAGCTGAGCGACCAGGCGAAGGCCCGGATCGACACGATCGCGCAGGAGGTCAAGAAGCAGAAGGCGAGCCAGGTCCGCGTCTTCGGCTTCACGGACAACCTCGGCACCCACGCGCACGGCGTGGTCCTGTCCAAGCAGCGCGCCAACGCCGTCCAGGACGTCCTCTCCCAGGAGCTGAACGACCCGAACATCACCTTCGACGTACGCGGTTACGCCGAGCAGTACCCCATCGCGGACAACTCCACGGAGGACGGCCGCAAGAAGAACCGCCGAGTGGAGGTCTCGTTCCCCCGCACACAGAGCTGACGGCCCACGCCGCAGACCTGCGGCACTTGTGGGATCTCAAATCTCGTACGGGACGTGATGCGCCGTCTTGGTGCCGCCCTGCCGCGATTCACTGCGGTAGGGCCCGAGTTCATCCCTGCCGCCCTTGACGGCTAACGCCCGTAGCCGTAACTTGACGTTCCATGGCTAACGGCGTTAGCCATGTTGATCATTCGCGACACGAAAGGGCTGCAGTGAGCACTCCCGTAGACGAATCCGGGCGGCCCGCCATGGCCGACCGTGCGCGGCAGATCATGGCCGCTGCCCGGGAGTTGCTCGACGCTGAAGGGCCGGAGGCGTTGTCGATGCGACGCATTGCCGAGCGCGTCGGTATCCGGGCGCCTTCCTTGTACAAGCACTTTCCTGACAAGGCCGCTGTCGAGGCCGGGCTTCAAGCGCAGGGGATGGTTCGCCTGGCGCAGGACATGGAGGCCGCTGAGGCCGAGATCGGCGACGATCCGCCCCTGCTGGTGCTCGCGAGCGCCTATCGGCGGCATGCGCTCGCCGGTCCGCATCTCTACCGCCTTACCCACACTCGGCCGCTCGCCCGCACCGCGCTCCCCGAAGGACTCGAAGACCGCGCGGCGATGGCCCTGGCCCGCGCGGTGCATGGCGACATCGATATCGCGCGGTCGTTCTGGGCGTTCGCCCACGGCATGGTGGTACTCGAACTCGACGGCCGATTCCCGCCCGGCGCGGACCTGGACGCCGCATGGCGCACCGGCTGCGAGGCGTTCGCCGACGTACTCCAGAACAAGACTGGCGGCGATGCCCTGTGACGACCATCGCCAAGCGTTCCGCTCACAAGCCGCAGAGGCAGCGTGGCGGCTCGTCCGGCCGGATGGGCCGCGATGGTCCCGGCGGCGCTCGCCTTCGTGCAACTGGCCCTGGAACTGGTCGCAATATCGGGAGCTGATCCATCGTCACCGGACACAACCGGCGCGCTGTTCGAGACGGTCCAGCGTACGGACCAGGAGAGCTACGCCCCAACCGTTCAGCGCCCCGCCCCAAGCTGGATCTCGGCCACCGTCTCCTCGCAAGGAGTGAACGCATGACATCCCTGACGCGCCACAAGGCCACCCGGAGTTCGGCATCGGGCCTGGTCCGTGGTGCCTGGGCCCTGCTCGCCGTGTTTCTGCTGGCCTGGACTGCGCTCGAGATGGTCAACCATGGCGGCGGGACGATTCCCCTGGGCATTGTGGGCTTCATCGCTCCCGACCTGACGCTGTTCGTCGGGCCGGCGGGGCCGCACGAACCCGGGCAGCTCCCACGCGGCAAGGTGCCCGCCTACAACCTCGTCCACCGGCCGATCGGCCCAGTTCTGGGGCTCGTCGTCGTCCCCTTCCTGCCGGGCGACGGGCCCGGTGCCAACGTCGGGCTCTTCACCTTCGGACTCGCCTGGCTGCTGCACATCGCCTCGGATCGGGCGCTCGGATACGGACTGCGCACCGCCGACGGCTGGCAGCGCTGAGCGCCGACCGAGCGGCTTCCGCGGCCCCGGACGCAGCGACCGAAGCTCCGCACGACAAGATCCCGGAGACCTTGGACGCGGAGTCCAAGAAGGACATCGTCAGCCGCATAGAGCATGCGATGACCGTGCGTGAGTGGGCGGAACGGACGGCTGCCGATGACGGTTCTGAGAAAGAGCCGCGGAGCTGAGACACGGGCACCTGGAAACGGGCTGGGCCGGCTCAGAAACCCGCTGGTCAGAGCTGTGCTCTATGATGCGAGCGCGAGATTTTGCACTGATTCCGGGCCTCAAAACTCGCTGGATGCCGCACAGGTTCACCCGAAGGCGTGAGCTGTCCTGATCCCGCTCCCCGAAGTTAATGCTTGCGTTAACTTCGCAGTCGTGGCTCAATGGGAAGTGATTCTGGTAGCCGAGGTCGCCACGTGGTACGACGCGCTGGTCGACGAGGACTGGGACAGTGCGGAACAGGTGGAGGATGCGATCGACGTGCTGGCTGCGACCGGGCCGACACTCGGGCGGCCTTTGGTCGATCGGATCAAGGGTGCCGAACAGCACCATATGAAGGAGCTGCGGCCCGGGTCGTCCGAGAGTGGGGAGATCCGCATCCTCTTTGCCTTCGACCCGATTCGCCGCGCGGTGCTTCTCGTGGCTGGTGACAAGGCCGGCGACTGGCAGGGCTGGTACGACGCCAATATCCCGCTGGCCGAAAAGCGCTATCAAAGGCATCTCGCCGAACTCGACTCCAGGGAGTACGAATGAGCAGCGTCAGCTGGGAGGAGACCAGGCGCAAGGCGCGGGAGCGTCGTATCGCGGCGGGCCTGCCCGTGCGTACGGCCGAGGAGAAGCAGGCGGCCATGGACCAGCTGGCCGCCGAGGTGCGGGCGTATCAGCTGGCCGAGGTGCGGCGCGACCAGGCGCTCACGCAGCGTGATGTTGCTGCGGTAATGGGGGTCTCGGCGCCGCGCGTTTCCTCGATCGAGCACGGTGAGGTCGACCGTACCGAGGTTGCGACCCTCCGGTCCTACGTGGAAGCGCTCGGCGGCAGGCTCCGGGTCGTCGCCGACTTCGGCGACACCGAGTACACCGTGGCATGAACGAAGAGGCTCTTGGCCGACTGCAAAATGTGGTCCGCCTCGTCGGCCGTCCAGCTCCGTCTCCGCGGCCGCAAGGCCTGACTCTCGAGCCACGACCAGCCCGCGGAGGATCTGCCAGCACGTTGGGACTGATCTTGAAGATCCGGCCGTGAGGCGGAGAACATCAAAAGCAGTAGCGATGCGCGGCTGCGTGACTGCTGGCGGCGCCGTAGGTGACGTATACGCGACGTATACTCGCGGCATGTCCGATGTCATGATTCGCGTGCCCGCCGAAGTCCGTGACCAGCTGGCTGCCGTGGCTGAGGCGCGGGGGACCAGTCTGCGTCGCCTCATGCAGGAAATAGCTGCTCAAATGCTGACTCCGGAGCAGATCAAGGACCGGGCCGAGCGTACCCGCGCCCTGCTCGCCGAGCGGTTCGGGCATTACGTGACGGATGAGGAATCCGCCGAAATGCGGCGCAAGATGCGTGAAGCCGCCGCCGCTCACCGGGCTGCTCTCGCCGGGACGGAGTCGTCCGGTTGAGCCAGGTGATCGAACACTACGTATTCGACAGCCCCACGCTGCTGGCGATGGGCGGCAACAAGCAGGTTTCCGGTCTCATCCACGCCGCGGCGTCCAGTGGTGACGTGCGCCTGTGGGTGCCCGTCCTCTGCCTCCTGGAGGCTGAGCGTGAGCGCCAGGGCGTTGTTGCCCACGTGGGTGTGCTGATGGACGTACTCAGCGTCATCGAGGACGACTACGGGCTGGCCCTGACCGTCGCCGAGCTGCTCCGCGACGGTGTCGCCTTCGGTGTCGCGGCAGCGGTGCATGTGGCGCGGCCGAACCCGATGCTCCCCGACGGCGCGCTGGTGGCCACCGTCGCGCCGGAGGCCTACGGCGGGCTCGGGGTCGGGGTCATGGACCTGAATCGTTGACGATCGCGGCTCCGAGGTGCTGATCCCTACAGCAGGTGATCGGCCCTCCCCGCCTTGATCTCCAGGATGAGGGCGCGGAGGGCGTCGCGGCTATCGGTCAGGGGGTGGTCTTCCTGCCCGGCGACGGCGATGTAGGCGTTGCCGTCGGGGTCGGTTCCTATGCGGAAGCAGTTGGCGCCCTCTCCGCAGAAGGGGTCTTCCCAGGTGATGGCCGGCATGGTGGTGGCTCCTCAAAGGTCGGCGGTGAGGCCGCGGATGAAGTCGCGTGACGCGTCGGGGGCAAGTGCCACTGCCTCTGCCGCGGCGAGCATGGCCCGGTACTTGGCGAGCTGGTTCTCCGAGTCGATGAACTCCGGCCCGTGAGTGCTGTCGAGTTCGACGGTGTCGAGTTGCGGCACGGACGACTCGACGTACAGGACCGACTGGCCTGCTCCGGGGAAGCCGCCCGCTTTGAAGGGAATGACCCGCAGTATGACGGCCTCGCGCTCGGACATGGTCAGCAGGTGCACCAGTTGCCGCCGGGCTACTGCGGATCCGCCGAACTCCATGCGCAGGGCCGCTTCGTGGAGGATGACGTCAAGGTCGGGTGGCGTCGGGCGGTCGAGCACCTGCTGTCGGTCCAGGCGCTGCGAGATGCGGACCTCGACATCCGCCGTTGACAAGGCGGGGATCACCGCTTGGAAGACGGCGCGGGCGTGTTCCTCGGTCTGTAGCAGTCCAGGCAGGTGCACGCTCACTGACATGCGTACGCGTACGGCGTGCCACTCCATCTCGGCGATGTCGAGGAAGGCTTCGGGCAGTTGACCGCGGTAGGAATCCCACCATCCTTTGTCGCGATCGGCGGCCATGGTGGCCAAGGCCTCGACAAGGGGTTGATCCGAACACCCGTAGTTGCTTGCCAACGTGCGCACACGTTCAGGGCTGATGCCCGAGCGCCCGGACTCCATATTGGGCACGTTTGTTCGTGGGACGCGCAGCAATCCGGCGGCGTACTCGGTCGTCATCCCGGCCGCGACCCGCATCTTGCGAAGCTCCAGGCCCAGACGCCGCTGACGCGCCGTTGGTGCGCTTCTGGGCGCCATGCTCCCCTCCTGCCCCATTGTTTGGTGGGAGTCAGTCTGCCTCCGGGGTCGGCGGCGGGTCCACTCGATGGGGGCAGGTTTCGGCTAGTTGGTAGTACGTGTACTCCGTGATGTCCTACGGTCTGTGACAGGTCGACCACGACCCTCCGCCGCCGCGCGGAAGTGCATCACCCATGCCATGTCAGGCCCGGGGTGACAGGCCACCGTGCGCGAATCGAAGAACAATCACGCCACTGATCCCGGGAGTTGTCATGCCTGTCGCCACAACCTCCGCCTGCCTGCCCTACACCCCCACCGACCTGCCGCCCGCGCCCCCCAACCCCGAATCCCTCACCTACAGCCTCACGCTTCCTGCCGCACCGCAGACCCGGGCGATCGTCAGGGCCACGATCCGCACGATCCTCGACGCGCACGGCCTCGCCGACATGACCGACGCCGCCGTCCAGGTGACGAGCGAACTTGCTGACTGTGCCTGCCGTTTCACCCCCTCGCCCGAGGTGTACGTCTGCCTCCGCTACCGGGACGACGCCCTGCGCGTGGTCCTGTACGACGCGCACCCCCGCCACCAGCACCCCCGCCTCGCCGCCGCCTGCGACGCCCGCCGCCGCTCGGCCCTGCGCCTGTCGGCCTGCGTGGTCCGGGTGTGCGGCGGCGACTGGGGCTTCGGCGACGCCCGCGAGCCCGGCGGGGGCACGCGGACGTGGGCGGTGCTGCCACGGGAGGGCGCCCGCGCGTACCTGGTAGGCGGCTACACGGATCGGTGACGGCATCCGGGAAACCGGTCGGCGAGGTGAAGCGCCGCCTCACTCGTGAGTTCCGGGAGGAGCTGTTGGTCAGGTTGGCAGGGGCGCTCGATGCTCCTGCTCGGCCTCCACCGTCACCAGCACCCCCGCCCGCAGCCCCCAGCCCGCCATCGCCCCGGCCTCCGCCTCCAGTACGTGGCGGGAGCGCGGGCGGGGCAGGCCGAGGCGGTTCGGGTGCATGGTGACGACGGTGAGGACGCGCAGGTCGCGGTCGAGGTAGGCGACATCGATCGGGATGCGCATGCGGAAGGTGTGCACGCTGCCCGCGGGAGAGAGCAGGATCGCGCCGTCGACCGCGTCACGGCCCAGCAGGCCCTTGGTGCGGGCCCGGTAGGAGGTCGCCAGTTCCAAGGGGACCGCCACCGGCGCCGCGCCGTGCACGATCAGCCTGCCCCGCCCGTCGCGCCAGCGTCGTCCCATGCCGAGCCGCCCTCCCGCTGAATCCCGTGCGTTCTGTGCGTCCTGTGCGTCCTGTGTCCTGACGACCGACCGTAGCGGCGGGGCGGTGGGTCCCGCATGGGTCCACGGGCCCATGCCCCTCGCGCACCCCGCGGCTAGGGTCCGGGCGTGCGCGTACTGGTGACCGTCGTGGCGGTGTTGTGGGGTGCGGGGACCGGGCTGCTGCTGCCCCGGGCCGCCCACCGGTTCTCGGTCGGCGCCGGCAAGGCGTGGAGCGCCCGGTGCCCGGGCGGGCATCCGATCACCGGCGCGTTCGGGGGCTGGGTGGGCCGGGCCCGCTGCACGGACGCGGCGGCCGGGTGCGGACCGTACGGGCCGAGCCCCCGGGGCGTGGCCGCCATGACCGCGCTCGTCTGCGCCGCGCTCGCCGCCGCCACCGGGCCCCGCCCCGAGGCGGCGGTCTGGCTGCTCGCCGCGCCGGTCGGCGTGCTGCTGGCGCTCGTCGACCACCGTGTGCACCGGCTCCCGGACGTGCTGACGCTGCCGCTGGCCGCCGCGACCGCCGCCCTGCTCGCCGTCGCCGCCGCACTGCCCGCCGCCGCGGGCTCCTGGCCCACCGCGCTGCTCGGCGGACTCGCCCTCGGCGCCGCGTACTTCGTGCTGTTCCTCGTCAACCCGGCCGGCATGGGCTTCGGCGACGTCAAACTCGCCCTGGCGCTCGGCGCGGCCCTCGGCTGGTACGGCTGGCCGGTGCTCGTCCTCGGCGCCTTCGCCGGACTGCTCTACGGCGCCTGCTACGGCCTGGGCCTGGTGGTGCTGCGCCGGGCGGCCCGCAAGTCGGCCGTCGCGCTGGGGCCGTTCATGCTCGCCGGGGCCCTGACGGGCCTGTTGCTGGGGGCGTTCGCGGTGGCGTGAGCGGTTGCACGCGGGATCGCCCCCCGCCCAGCGGTCGGGGCCGACACGGTGATCCTCCGGCCGGCCGGGGACGAGCGGCCGACCCCGAGTGCTGACGCGGCCGGCCCCGAGAGCTTCGTCCGCTCCACGGCCGAGGAGGCGATCGCCCGTGTGCCCGTATATCGGAGGCGGCGGGAGGCCGCCATGAGGGACGATCACCCGCATGGCAGACCGTCAGCGCCGTTCCGCACGCTCCTTCGAGGATCTCGTCGCCGAGGGAGCCGCCGTTCCCACCGAGGGGTGGGACTTCTCGTGGTTCGCGGGCCGGGCCACCGAGGCGCGGCCCTCCTGGGGGTACGCCGTCTCGATGGCCGCCCGGCTGGCCGGGGCCCGCGCCGTGCTCGACGTGCAGACCGGCGGCGGGGAGGTCCTCGACTTCGCGCTCGGCCGGGCCGCGCACAGGCCCGCGCTGCTCGCCGCCACCGAGGACTGGCCGCCGAACGTGGCCAGGGCCACCGCACTGCTCGGCCCGCGTGGCGTCGTGGTCGTCGACTCCCCGCAGGACGCGCCGCTGCCGTTCGGCGACGGCGCCTTCGACCTCGTCGTCAGCCGACACCCCGTACGCCCGCACTGGGCGGAGATCGCCCGCGTTCTGGAGCCCGGCGGGACGTACTTCGCGCAGCACGTCGGGCCCGGCAGCGTCTTCGAACTCGTCGAGTACTTCCTCGGGCCGCAGCCGGAGGAGACGCGCACCGCCCGCCACCCCGACCGCGAGCGCGAGGACGCGCGGGCGGCCGGTCTGGAGGTCGTCGACCTGCGCGCCGAACGCCTGCGCATCGAGTTCCACGACATCGCCGCCGTCGTGCACTTCCTGCGCAAGGTGGTCTGGATGGTCCCCGGGTTCACCGTCGAGGCGTACGAGCCCCGGCTGCGGGCGCTGCACGAACGGATCGAGGCGTACGGCCCGTTCGTGGCGTACAGCACGCGCCACCTCTTCGAGGCACGCAGGGCGAGGTGAACACGCGCGTCGGGGCCGCCCGTTCCCACATCGTTACCGCCTGCCCCTCGCGTCACCCTTTCCCCCGCCCGTAAAGTTCAGACCAAGGGAATTCGCGTGAGCAAAGCCGCGCGGTCGGTGCCGCGTGGTGGAGGGGGCTGCGCGGCGCCGTGGCCCTGATGGCGGTATCCGCCCGGCCCGGAGGACTGGTGCGGGGCGGTGCCGCCGGCGTCAAGCGGGCGTTCGCGCCCCGGTCGCCCCTGGGAGGGACGCGGGGGCAACACGCCGCGCGCCCCCTGAAGGGCCGAGCCTCTTCGCTTCTCGCCGGACGCTGTCCGCTGTGCCGGCGATTCCGTCACGATCCGGCCGTGACCAGGTGCGGAATGGCGGATTCCGACGCTCCCCTACGCTCTCCATACGTCGCCGGGTGACTTCGGAGAGTAATTTTGTCGCGTCTGGGCACACAGTAGCCCTTACGAAGGGTTATGGTGGGAACCCCCCCTCGGGCCGGTCCGTCTCCCCCCCACGGACCGGCCCGTTTTCTTTGGGAGCCGCGGGGGGTGCGTCTGATACACCCCTGGGGGGTCGTGCCTGGCACACCCGCGAGAGCCGCGCTGACGCATCAGGGCGCGCACCGCGCCCTGTTGAGGGACGCTTGGATTGCCGGGGGTAGGCTTCGCCCCCGGGGACCGCTCATACGGGCCAGGCCGCCGCACGGACAGGGAACGCCCCCGGCCGCGCCTGTCCGATCCATACGGAGGGGCTGACGAACACGTGAACCTGCGCGACAAGCTGCGTGGCCTGCTGGTCAGGCTGTACGCACGCCGGGTGGAGGGCCACCTGGACCCCGCTCAGGTGCCCAAGCACATCGGCGTCATCATGGACGGGAACCGGCGCTGGGCGAAGGCCGCCGGTTCCACCACCGCCCAGGGCCACCGGGCCGGCGCGGACAAGATCGAGGAGTTCCTCGGCTGGTGCACCGAGACGGACGTCAAGGTCGTCACCCTCTGGCTGCTGTCCACGGACAACTTCGACCGGCCCCAGGAGGAGCTCGTCCCGCTCCTCGGCATCATCGAGGACGTCGTGCGCTCCCTGGCCACCGACGGCCGCTGGCGCGTCCACCACGTCGGCACCATGGACCTGCTACCGCCGGCGATGCAGGCCACCCTCAAGGAGGCCGAGGAGGGCACCGCCCACGTCGACGGAATAGTCGTCAACGTCGCCATCGGCTACGGCGGCCGGCAGGAGATCGCCGACGCCGTGCGCTCCATGCTCCTCGACGCCCACGACAACGGCACCTCCATGGAGGACCTCGCCGAGTCCGTCGACATCGACATGATCGGCCGCCACCTGTACACCAAGGCCCAGCCCGACCCGGACCTGGTCATCCGCACCAGCGGGGAGCAGCGGCTGTCCGGATTCATGATCTGGCAGACGGCTCACTCCGAGTACTACTTCTGCGACGTCTTCTGGCCGGCCTTCCGCAAGGTCGACTTCCTGCGCGCGCTGCGCGACTACGCGGCCCGGGGCCGCCGCTTCGGCGGCTGAGCACATACCCCTTCCGCCACCCGGGTGCCACCTCTTCACGATGAGTTCATTCGTGCGTCGTTCCGCTTATTTGCATGGCGGCGCATCTTCGAGGGCATAAGGCAAACAGGTCGACACCCGAACCACGGGCGTCGGATCTCAGCGGGCGGCCCCGGGTCGTCCGCCCGGGAGGCCCTTTGTACGAGCCCGACCGTGCGGTCTCAGCACGGACGAAGACGTGGGTGGCCGGTTCTCGGCCCGCCGTGTGCGGGGGCCGTCGACCGGCCGGCTTGCTCCCGCCCGCGCAGCCCGGCCTCCATCTCGTCGCTCCCCGACCTCATCCGAGGGGGTACGTCCTTCCGTGGTGACCAGCACAAAGCGCCACAAGCCAGACCGGCGCACCTACGTTCTCGACACCAGCGTCCTGCTGGCGGACCCGAGCGCCCTGACCCGCTTCGACGAGCACGAGGTCGTGCTCCCCATCGTCGTGGTCACGGAACTGGAGGCCAAGCGGCACCATCCCGAACTCGGCTACTTCGCCCGGCAGGCACTGCGCCTGCTGGACGACTACCGGGTCCGGCACGGCCGCCTCGACGCCCCCATCCCGATCGGGGACCTCGGCGGAACGGTCCGGGTCGAGCTGAACCACTCGGACCCCAGCGTGCTGCCCACCGGCTACCGCCTGGGGGACAACGACTCGCGCATCCTCGCGGTCGCCCGCAATCTCCAGGCGGAGGGCTACGACGTCACCGTCGTGTCGAAGGACCTGCCGCTGCGCATCAAGGCGTCCTCCGTCGGCCTGCTGGCCGAGGAGTACCGCGCGGAACTCGCCATCACCGACTCCTCCGGCTGGACCGGGATGTCCGAACTCACTCTGCCGGGTGAACAGGTGGACATCCTCTTCGAGGAGGGGCACCTCCACGTCCCGGAGGCGTCCGAACTGCCCGTGCACACCGGACTGACGATCCAGTCCGAGCGGGGCAGGGCCCTGGGCCGCGTCACGCCCGAGGGCGGCGTCCGCCTGGTGCGCGGCGACCGGGAGGCGTTCGGCATCAAGGGGCGCAGCGCGGAGCAGCGGATCGCCCTTGACCTGCTGCTCGACCCGGACGTCGGGATCGTGTCGATGGGCGGCCGGGCCGGCACCGGCAAGTCGGCGCTGGCGCTGTGCGCGGGCCTGGAGGCGGTCCTGGAGCGCCGTCAGCACCAGAAGGTGATGGTCTTCCGTCCGCTGTACGCCGTCGGCGGGCAGGAGCTCGGCTATCTGCCGGGCACCGAGGCGGAGAAGATGAACCCCTGGGCGCAGGCGGTCTTCGACACGCTGTCGGCGGTGACGTCCCGGGAGGTCATCGAGGAGGTCACCGCACGCGGGATGCTGGAGGTGCTGCCGCTCACCCACATCCGCGGCCGGTCGCTGCACGACGCGTTCGTGATCGTGGACGAGGCCCAGTCGCTGGAGCGGAACGTCCTGCTGACCGTTCTGTCCCGGATCGGGGCCAACTCGCGGGTGGTTCTGACCCATGACGTGGCGCAGCGGGACAATCTGCGGGTCGGTCGCTACGACGGTGTCGTCGCCGTCGTGGAGAAGCTGAAGGGTCATCCGCTCTTCGCGCACGTGACGCTGACCCGGTCCGAGAGGTCCCAGATCGCGGCGCTTGTGACCGAAATGCTGGAGGACGGGCACATCTGATCGAATGCGCACACCTTGAAGGGGTGGTGCGGGAGTTGGCGCCGTCCGGCAAAGGGCCTGAGCCTAGCCGGGCGGCGTCCGCGTTTGTGGGAGTTCGGGGAAATTCGCTGGGCCGAACGGGGTGTGAGCTTTCACACGCAACTCGGAATTGCCTTGCGGCGTTGGATTACGGCAGAGTCTCACTCCTGTCAGGCCCCGCATACGACACATCCGTACCGCCAGCGGTACGGCGGCACTTGAGCAGCGCTCCAACTCCATAGCGTCGTCGTATGCCGCCCGAGCACCACGCGGCGCTTCCCTCGAGGGAGTTGCCCACCGGGCCCGAGCCTCCCGTGACCCCGCAGTTGGGAGGCCAGTGCCAGGGGCACGATTGCGTCCGCCAGGGTCACCGAAGCGGGCGATGCTGGAAGGAAACCGTGTGAGCCGGATCTCGGTCCGGGGATTCGCAGTGGCCTCTGCCACCGCGGTCACCGCTGTCGGAAGCGTCGTCGGCGTTGCCACGGGCAGCACCGCGCAGAACAACGACGCCGAGGCGATGGCAGCCGACGCGACGCTTCTCGCGGACATACCCGTTGGTCAGCAGGCCCAGGTGCAGACCGCGTCCCTGACGCAACAGGCCGACGCACAGGCCATCGCCGCGGACGCGAGCGCCAAGAAGGAGGCCGAGCAGGCCGCACGCAAGGCCGCCGCCCAGACGGCGATCGCCAAGAAGGCGGAGGCCGAGCGCGCCGAGCAGGCGGCCAAGGAAGCCAAGGAGCGTGCCGAGAAGGAGGCGGCGGCCAGCCGTTCCGCGGCCCGCGAGGCCACCAGCTTCGCGGTGCAGAGCTCGTACACCGTCGCGCAGATCCAGGCGATGGCCCGCTCGATGGTGCCCGCCGGCCAGTTCCAGTGCTTCAGCAACATCGTGAACCACGAGTCCAGCTGGAACTACCGGGCGGTCAACCCCTCCTCCGGCGCGTACGGCCTGTTCCAGGCGCTGCCCGGCTCCAAGATGTCCTCCGTGGGTGCCGACTGGCAGACCAACCCGGCCACCCAGATCAAGTGGGGCCTGAACTACATGGACAGCCGCTACGGCAGCCCCTGCGACGCGTGGAACTTCTGGCAGGCCAACCACTGGTACTGAGCCGGACCTCCGCCGCACTCAACCTCCGCGCAGCCCCTCCCCGTCTTAGGGGGAGGGGCTGTTGCCCTGTACGGTCGAACCGGACGACTCCAGGGGGGAGTGGTGGGGAAAGACGGGGGAAGAGGACGGATCATGTCGCGAGTGCCAGGGTGGCTCGGCCGGCTCGGCGCCGGACTCACCGAAATGGGTGAGCGGTTGGACGAGCGCCGCGCCGAGGTGGAGAAGGACCACACCGTCCACGCCGGGCCGCCGGAGCCCGACGTGGTGGCTGCCCAGCCCCTGCCGGAGGCGACCGCCGGCCTCGCCGGCCCCGGTCCCGCCCGCCCGGACCCCGTCCAGGCCGTGCCCTGGGGCGTACGGGTGGCGGCGGAGGCAGGGTGGCGGGTGCTGGTGCTCGCGGGCACCGTGTGGGTGCTGATGCGCGCCATCAGCGCCATCCAGCTGGTGGTGCTGGCGTTCGTGACCGCGCTGCTCATCACGGCCCTGCTCCAGCCGACGGTGGCGTGGCTGAGGCGGTACGGGCTGCCGCGCGGGCCGGCCACCGCGCTCACCGCGGTCCTGGGCTTCGTCATCATGGGGCTGATCGGGTGGTTCGTGACCTGGCAGGTCATGGAGAACATCGACACGCTCTCCAGCCAGATCCAGGACGGCATCGACCAGCTGCGCAAGTGGCTGCTTGACAGCCCCTTCCATGTCACCGACAAGCAGATCAACCAGATAGCGAAGAACCTGCGGGACGCGATCGGCGCCAACACCGACCAGATCACCTCGGCCGGCCTCCAGGGCGTGACGGTGATCGTGGAGGCGCTGACCGGGATTCTGCTGACGGTCTTCTCCACGCTGTTCCTGCTCTACGACGGCCGGCGCATCTGGGAGTGGACGCTGAAGCTGGTGCCGGCGGCGGCGCGTCCGGGCGTGGCCGGTGCCGGTCCGCAGGCCTGGCGCACGCTGACGGCGTACGTGCGCGGCACGGTGATCGTGGCGCTGATCGACGCGATCTTCATCGGGCTTGGGATCTACTTCCTCAATGTGCCGATGGCGGTGCCGCTGGCCGTCTTCATCTTCCTGTTCGCCTTCATCCCGCTGGTGGGCGCGGTGATGTCGGGCGCGCTGGCGGTCGTCGTGGCGCTGGTCACCCAGGGAGTCTTCACCGCGGTGATGGTCCTGGTGGTGGTGCTGGCGGTGCAGCAGATCGAGGGCCATGTGCTGCAACCGTTCATCCTGGGCCGCGCCGTGCGGGTGCACCCGCTGGCCGTGGTCCTGTCGGTCGCCGCGGGCGGGCTGATCGCGGGGATCGGCGGCGCGGTGGTGGCGGTGCCGCTGGTGGCGGTGATGAACACGGCGGTCGGGTACCTGCGGGCCTATGCGCGCGAGCAGGAGCGGCGGCAGATGCCGGTGCCCGAGACGGCTGTGCCCGAGACGGCTGTGCCCGAGCCGGCCACCGTGCCCTCCGGCCCGGGGAGTCCCGGCCCGGGAGGTTCAGGCTCGGGAAGCGCTGGCTCGGGAAGTCCCGGATCGAGCTGAAACGGCAGAACCCCGTCCACCCTCAGGGGTGGACGGGGTTCTGCCGTACGGTGCGCGTTACTGCGCGAGGGCCGCTTCCGCGTCCAGGGTCGTCGCGACGGCCTGGACCACTGCGGCGATCTTGAACGCCTCCTGGACGACCTCGCGGTCCACGCCGGCCTTGCGCAGGACCTGCTCGTGGGAGTCGAGGCACATCCCGCAGCCGTTGATGGCGGAGACGGCGAAGGACCACAGCTCGAAGTCGACCTTGTCGACGCCGGGGTTGCCGATGACGTTCATCCGCAGACCGGCCCGCAGGGTGCCGTACTCCTGGTCGGACAGGAGGTGGCGGGTGCGGTAGAAGACGTTGTTCATGGCCATGACGGCCGCCGCGGCCTTCGCCGCGGTGTACGCCTCCGCCGACAGGTTCGCCTTCGCCTCCGGCTCCAGCTCACGCAGGACGATCGGCGAGCGCGAGGCGATCGCCGTGGCCAGCACCGTGCCCCACAGCTGCTGCGCGGGCAGGTCGCTGTTGCCGATGACCGAGCCCAGGTTGAGCTTCAGGTCCTTGGCGTAGTCCGGGACGGCGGACTTCAGGGAGTCCAGGGACATGAGGTCACTCACCCGCCAGCAGGGCCACCGGGTCGAGGGTCTCGTCGCCCTTGGTCCAGTTGCAGGGGCACAGCTCGTCCGTCTGGAGGGCGTCCAGGACCCGCAGGACCTCCTTGGGGTTACGGCCGACCGAGCCCGCCGTCACCATGGAGAACTGGATCTCGTTGTTCTGGTCGACGATGAAGACCGCGCGCTTGGCGAAGCCGTCCTCGCCCTCGATGCCGAGGTCGCGCATCAGCTCGTGCTTGGAGTCCGCCATCATCGGGAACGGCAGGTCACGCAGGTCGTCGTGGTCCTTGCGCCAGGCGTGGTGGACGAACTCGGAGTCGCCGGAGAAGCCGAGCACCTGGGCGTCGCGGTCGGCGAACTCGTCGTTCAGCTTGCCGAAGGCGGCGATCTCGGTCGGGCACACGAAGGTGAAGTCCTTGGGCCAGGCGAAGACGACCTTCCACTTGCCCTCGTAGGTCTTGTGGTCGATCGTCTCGAACTCCTTGCCCTTCTCCAGCGAGACGCAGGCAGTCAGTTCGAACGCGGGGAACTTGTCACCGACAGTGAGCACGTGCTCTCCTTGCAGCGAGGAAACACCGGTCGCGCTGGCGTTTCCCATGGGTTGGACGATGCTGATGGTGGCACACGGTGCATTGATTACAGAAATAGCTACACTCGGTCCGGTTGATCGGAGGTGGTTATCAGTGACCGTCGGTAATCTCGGAAGGCGCAGGCAGCCTAGCCTGTCCCAGCTGCGCGCCTTCGCCGCCGTCGCGGACCATCTGCACTTCCGGGACGCCGCCGCGGCGATCGGGATGAGCCAGCCGGCCCTCTCCGGCGCCGTCGCCTCGCTGGAGGAGGCACTCGGTGTCACGCTGCTGGAGCGTACGACGCGCAAGGTGCTGCTCTCGCCCGCCGGTGAGCGGCTCGCCGTCCGGGCCAAGGCCGTGCTGGGGGAGGTCGGCGCCCTGCTGGAGGAGGCCGAGGCGGTCCGGGCGCCCTTCACCGGCGTACTGCGGCTCGGTGTCATCCCCACCGTCGCGCCCTATCTGCTGCCCACCGTGCTGCGGCTCGTCCACGACCGCTACCCCGACCTCGACCTCCAGGTCCACGAGGAGCAGACCGCCAGCCTGCTGGACGGGCTCGCCGGCGGCCGCCTCGACCTGTTGCTCCTCGCCGTCCCCCTCGGCATGCCAGGCACCGTCGAACTCCCCCTGTTCGACGAGGACTTCGTTCTGGTGACCCCGCTCGGCCACCGGCTCGGCGGCCGGCAGGGCATACCCCGCGAGGCCCTGAAGGAGCTCCGTCTGCTGCTGCTCGACGAGGGACACTGCCTGCGCGACCAGGCGCTCGACATCTGCCGCGAGGCCGGTCGCGAGAACGCCCCGGTGACGACCACCGCCGCGGGACTGTCCACCCTGGTCCAGCTCGTCGCCGGCGGCCTCGGCTGCACCCTGCTGCCCCGCACCGCCCTCAGGGTCGAGACCTCCCGCACCCATCAGCTCCTCACCGGCTACTTCGCCGAGCCGGCCCCCTCCCGCCGCATCGCCCTGGCCATGCGTACCGGCGCGGCCCGCGCCGCCGAGTACCGGCAACTGGCCGCCGCCCTGCGCGCGGACCTGCGCCCCCTGCCGGTACGGGTGCTGGACGACGGCGGCCGGGACTGGGCCCCCGGGTGCGAGGGCCCAGTCCCGGGTGACCAGTCCTGGGCGACCGGTTCCGGGTGATCACTCCCGGGTGATCACTCCCAGGTGATCACTCCGTACGCAGGCCTTCGGGGCGCATCAGGCGCAGCAGCGGCGGAAGGCTGAGCAGGGTGACCGCGAGGACGACTCCCGCGCCCATGCCGGTCATCGCCAGCACGCTCGGCCAGTGCACGCCCACCGTCGTGCCCGTCATCTTGAGCAGCACCGCACCCAGCGTCATCCCCACCGCCGCGGCCAGCAGCAGGCCCAGTGCGACCGGGACCGCCGTCTGCCACAGCACCGACAGACTCAGCGTGCGCCGCCGGGTGCCGAACGCGACCAGCGCCGACAGCAGCTTCTTCCGTTCCCGCAGCTGCTCCAGCTGCGACACCAGCAGGCTCGCCCCGATCAGCAGCAGCACACAGGTCGCGCCGACGAACAGGCCGGTGCGGATGGAGGCGAACCGCTTCGACTCCTCGGTGGCCACCCACACATAGGTGTCCGTCATCGGGTCGATCGCCGCCGCCGTGTTGCGCACGTACTCGTGCACGTTCGGTACCGACCGGTCGATCGACAGATAGACCGAACCTCCGATCGCCGCGGCCACCCGCGCGGGCACCGCGGCCGGCGTCATCAGCAGGCCGCTGCGCCTTTCTCCCCTCGGGTCCTCGACCGCGCGGGCGGACTTCAGGGTGGCCGGGACGGTCCACGGGGCGTCCGAGTCCTGCTCCATACCCGTGGAGATGTCGAAGTGCACCTCGCGGCCGGGCCTGACCAGTTTCACGGTCTCGGCGTCGAACTGGCCGCCGTTGAGGGCGAAGACGTCCCCGTCGCGGCAGGAGGACATGCGCGCCACCTCGCGCAGGGAGGCGCAGTCGCCGACCGTCACCGTGGCCGAGAGGCTCGGTCCCTCCTCGCTCGCCCAGGACCGGTCACCGATCGACCCCTGGGACAGCACGGTGGCCTTCCGCACGCCCTTCGTGGCAGCGAACTTCCCGGCGGTCCCGGTGAGCGCGGCGCCCCGCGGCGCGCTCACCTCCATCTGGGCCCGGAAGAGGTTCTTCCCGGAGTACTTGGTGTAGTCGCCCTGGATTCCGGCGAAGAGCATCTGGAGCGCGATCGCCCCGGCCACCGCGACCGCGATGCCGCTCACCAGCCGTGCCGCCGTACCGCTGCTCAACTGAAGTCGCCGCACGGCCAGTTGCCAGGCCACCCCGCCCCCGCCGAGCCGGGCGACGACCGTCTCCACGACCCACGGCAGCAGCACGGTCACCCCGATCAGCAGCAGGGTCACGCCGCCGATCACCAGGTACTGGTTGAAGTCCCCGTTGCCGCGGCCCTGGCCGAACATAGGGGCGAGCATTCCCAGTCCCACAACGGGAAGCAGCAGCCGCCACCACAGCCGTCGCCGCGCGGGCTTCGCCGTGCGCACCACGCCCAGCGGCTCGATGACCACTCCGCGCAGCGCCAGCAGGGTGACCAGCACCGCCGCGGCCGGCACCGCGACCGCGACCAGCGCGGCCAGCCAGAAGGAGGGGTTGAGGTAGCTGGGGAAGACGCTGATGCCGACGACCTCGACGGACCCGGCGAACTGGCGGCCCATCAGGAAGAAGACGGTGCCGAGGACCAGTCCGAGCAACGAGCCGCCCATCGCCTCGCCGGCCGCGATCCGGCGGGTCATCCGACTGTCGGAACCGACCAGGCGGAGCGCGGCGAGCCTGCGGTCGCGCTGCTCGCCGCCGAACCGCACCGCCGCGGCGATGAACACGGCGACCGGCATCAGCAGCGCCACGAAGGTGACCATCACGAGCAGTAGCAGCACCGGGTCCGAGCGCTCCGTCCGCTGCGGACTGCCGAACTCGGCGATCCGGGCCACCTGCCAGCCGTTGATGCGCGGCGCCAGGTCCTTCACACCCGCGTAGTAGGCCAGTTCGCGGGAGCCGATGAGTCCGCTCTCGGCGATCGTGCCGGCCACGCGGTACGGCAGCCGCTCCCGCAGCAACCGTCCGGAGTCGGAGTCGAGCAGGTCCCCCAACGCGGGGGAGACCACCATCTCGCCCGGTCCCGGGTAGGCGCTCACCCCCGGTGGGAGCGGAGCCCGCGGCCCGTCGGGCGCAACCAGCCGTCCGCGCACCTCCTTGTCGCGGTACGTCGTGTCGACGTCCGCGATCACCAGGGTGTCGTCGGCCTGCGCCGGGGGGTGCTGGCTGTAGGTGTAGTCCTCGCGGGCCTCGCTCCGCTCGTGCCGTACCGACAGCGCGCTCGGTATCGCGGTCGTGAGCAGCAGCAGTGCCACGCCGAGCCCGACGCCGACCGCCGTGAGCACGACCCGGAGCCATCCCTCGCGTCCTCCCGTGAACGCGAACCTGGCCCCCATGCTCAGGTCGCGGGCCCACTGACGCACGACGCTCATACGACGCGCTCCATGTCCCGGGACTTGCCGTCGCGTACGACGATCTCGCGGTCGGAGTACGCGGCGACCCGTGCCTCGTGGGTGACGAGGACGACCGCCGCGTTGGACGACCGGGCGGCGTCGGTGAGCAGTTCCATCACCCGCTCGCCGTTGAGCGAGTCCAGTGCGCCGGTCGGCTCGTCGGCGAACAGCACGCGCGGGTCGGTGACCAGCGCCCGCGCGACCGCGACGCGCTGACCCTGACCGCCGGAGACCTCGCCGGGGCGCTTCTTGCGCAGGTCGTCGACCTCCAGCCGCTCCATCCAGGAGAGCGCCGTCCGCTCGGCGGCCTTGCGGGAGGTGCCGTTCAGCCTGAGCGGCAGGGCCACGTTCTCCACGCAGGTCAGCTCGGGCACCAACTGGCCGAACTGGAAGACGAAGCCGAACTCCGAGCGCCTGAGCGCACTGCGCTGGGCGTCGGTCATGGTCGACAGCTCACGGCCGTCGTACGTGATCGACCCCGAGTCGGGGGTGACGATCCCGGCGAGGCAGTGCAGCAGCGTGGACTTGCCGGAGCCGGAGGGGCCCATCACGGCGACGACCTCGCCGGCGTGGATGGAGAACCCGGCGCCGTCCAGGGCGGTGGTCGGGCCGTAGTCCTTGTGCAGGTTCTCGGCGGTCAGCAGGGAGCCGGCGGGAGGGGTCATCGGGCCACCGCCTCACGGAGCTTGTCGAGGCGGGCCGCGGTCAGCTCCAGCCAGCGCAGGTCGGCCTCGAGGTGGAACAGGGCGTGGTCGCAGACGAGCTGGTCGGCGAGGTCCCCCTTGCGCTTGCGCTCGGTCAGGATCCGCATGCTGCGCAGGTGCTCGGCGCGCTGGGTGTCGAGGATCTCGGCGGCGTCGCGGTGGGTGAGCAGCGCGAGGACGACCTTGGTGTAGAGCGTCGACTGGAGGTACAGCTCCGGCTTCTCCGGCGTGGCGAGCCACCGCTCCACGTCGGTGACGCCGGCCTCGGTGATCGCGTACCGCTTGCGCTCGGGGCCGTCGCCCGCTTCTATCCCGTCGACCTCGACGAGCCCGTTCTTCAGCAGTCGGGACATCGTCGAGTAGACCTGGCCGTAGTGCAGCGGCCGGTCGTGGCCGAACTTCGCGTCGAAGGTGCGCTTCAGGTCGTAGCCGTGGCGCGGGCCGGACTCCAGGAGCCCCAGGAGGGTGTGACCGATGGACATGCGGATGACTCTACACAGTGTGTATACGCGCCATGTATACACACCGTGCCCACGGGGTCATGGAGAGCTGCGGGAGGGGTGACTCCGCAGGTCGGAGGCGTTTGTCACGATTCTGCTACGGGGGTTCCTCGGGCGGTCGCGGGGTGCGCGGAGGCCGGCCCCTGCGGGGGAGGGGGCCGGCCTCGCCCGGCAGCCGGCCCGCCTCCGTGAGCGCGCGGCGCAGGAGGAACTCGATCTGCGCGTTGGCCGAGCGGAGTTCGTCCGAGGCCCAGCGGGCGAGCGCGTCGTGCACCGACGGGTCCAGCCGCAGCAGCACCTGCTTGCGCTGCCGCGGCCGGCGACCGGGCGAGGGCCCTTCCTCGGTGGCGGTCACTGGTAGAGCGTCCCGGTGTTCAGCACGGGCTGCGGTGCCCGGTCCCCGCACAGCACCACCATCAGGTTCGACACCATCGCCGCCTTCCGCTCCTCGTCCAGTTCCACGATCCCCTGCTCGGAGATCCGGGCGAGCGCGGCCTCGACCATGCCGACCGCGCCGTCCACGATCTCCCGGCGGGCCGCGACGACCGCCCCGGCCTGCTGCCGCTGGAGCATTGCCGAGGCGATCTCGGGGGCGTAGGCCAGATGCGTGAAGCGGGACTCGACGATCCGCACTCCGGCCGGCTCCACGCGCGCGTGCAGTTCGGCGGCGAGCTTCTCGGTGATCTCCTCGGCGTTCCCGCGCAGGGACAGCCCGTCCTCGTCGTGGGCGTCGTAGGGGTACTCGATGGCGATGTGCCGTACGGCCGCCTCGGTCTGGACGGAGACGAACTCCAGGAAGTCGTCCACCTCGAAGGTGGCCTGCGCGGTGTCCCGCACCTTCCACACGACGACCGCGGCGAGTTCGATGGGGTTGCCGTAGGCGTCGTTGACCTTGAGCACGGCGGTCTCGTGGTTGCGGACCCGGGTGGAGATCTTCGTCCGCGAGGTGAAGGGGTTCACCCAGCGCAGCCCGTCCTCGCGGATCGTGCCCCGGTAGCGTCCGAAGAGCTGGACGACCCGGGCCTCGCCCGGCGCGACCATGTTCAGCCCGCACATCCCGAGCAGCGCGCCGACGCCGACCACGACGGCGACGACGATCAACGCGGCCTTGGCGCCGGTGGCCGAGGCGCTCGCACCGGCCGCGAGCAGGGCCACGGCGACCAGCACTCCGAGGAGGCCGAGGAGCAGGGCGAGCCCGCCTCCGATGCTGTGCGCCGGGAACTCCCGCACGCGCGGCTGGGGCATCTCGGGAATCTCCGGCAGCTCCGTGGCGGGCGCGGAGTCCTGCGCGAGGTCGTGTGCGGCGTCGCGCGGTGGCTGTGTGGGCATGGCGGATCCCCCTGGTCGTCGTGGGCCCGCCGCTTCTCTTCCGTGCCGCGGACCCGGGTGCTGTCTATCTAACTGATATCACTTTACCGCGTCATGGCAACCCTTGGTGCTTGTGGAACGTCGGTTCCACTGGGAGCGGGTGCTGATTGTCACGTCCGTGACGGGGCGGATCAGGGGGCCTTTGTCATAGACAGCGGTGTTAGTTTTCTGAGCTGACCCGGACCACGCACCTGAGTGACAGCCGAGACGGAAGCGGAGCGTACGGACCCATGGGACGAGCGGAAGAGAGACGAGCGCGACAGCGCGGTGGCCGCCGCGCGGCGCCCCAGGGCTCGTCCGGGATGCCGGCGGAGGGCATAGGACCCGCGGGCGGCGGCAGGGCCGCGGCGCGCAGGGCCGCCCGGCCGGGCAAGGGGAGGGGCGGCATACGCCGCCTGTTCACCTGGAAGAAGATCCTCGGCACCTTCCTCGGCGTCTGCCTGCTGGGCATGGGCGCCTTCATCGTGCTGTACCTGGTCGTGGACATACCCGAGGGCAACGCCGACGCGCAGCTCCAGAGCAATGTCTACAAGTACAGCGACGGCACGGTCCTGGCCCGTACCGGCGAGGTCAACCGCGAGGTGGTGGACCTGGCCAAGGTGCCCAAGGAAGTCCAGCACTGCTTCGTCGCCGCCGAGAACAAGACCTTCTACACCGACTCCGGTGTCGACCTGAAGGGCACCGCCCGCGGTCTGCTCAACACGCTGTCCGGCAAGGGCGCGCAGGGCGGTTCGACGATCACCCAGCAGTACGTCAAGAACTTCTACCTCAACCAGGACCAGACCGTCACGCGCAAGCTGAAGGAACTGGTCATCTCGTTGAAGGTGGACCAGCGGATGACGAAGGACGACATCCTCGCCGGGTACATCAACACCAGCTACTACGGCCGGGGCGCCTACGGCATCCAGGCCGCCGCGCAGGCCTACTACCACGTCGACGCCGAGAAGCTCAGCGTCCAGCAGGGCGCGTACCTCGCCGCCCTGATGCAGGCCCCGAGCCAGTACGACTGGGCCGTCGCGAGCGACACCGGCAAACGGCTCGCGCAGCAGCGCTGGAACTACGTGCTGGACAACATGGTCAAGCAGCACTGGCTGGACGCCGGCAAGCGGCAGGCCATGAAGTTCCCCGTCCCCAAGGAGCCCCGGCCCGCTCCCGGGCGGGAGGGCCAGAAGGGCTATCTGATCGCGCTCGCCAACCAGCAGCTCGAACAGCAGCTGATGAAGGACCAGGGCCTGACCCAGGGCCAGGCGGAGCAGGCGGTCGAAGGTCAGGGCTGGAACATCACCCTGAACATCGACAAGAAGAAGCAGTCCGCGCTGGAGGAGGCGGTCAAGGACCAGCTCACCGGCAAGCTGGACAAGAAGGCGCGGACGGTGGACGGGCACGTCCAGGCCGGTGCCGTCTCCGTCGACGCGAAGACCGGACACATCGTCGCCCTGTACGGCGGCGAGGACTACCTGAAGCACTACTACAGCAACGCGACCCGGCAGGACTTCCAGCCGGCCTCCACCTTCAAGCCGGTGATCCTGGCCGCGGCGCTGGACGAGGAGTCCAGGACCCAGGACGGCCGGCCGATCACGGCGAACACCGTCTACGACGGCACCAGCGGCCGCCAGGTCCTGGACCACGGCACCAAGGTCGGCTTCGGGCCGCCCAACGAGGACGACCAGAACTACGGCGACATCACGGTCCAGACGGCCATGAACAAGTCCGTCAACTCCGTCTTCGCGCAGATGGGCGTCGACGTGGGCATGGACAAGGTGATGGAGGTCGCCGGCAAGCTCGGCATGAACACCAAGGGCATGCAGGCCGTACCGGCCCAGACGCTGGGCTCCATGGGCGCCAGCCCCCTGGAGATGGCCGGGATCTACGCCACCCTCGACAACCACGGCCAGAAGGTCACCCCGACCATCGTCAAGTCGGCCGAGCAGAAGGACCGTACGGTCAAGATGCCCGACCCGATCGGCGACCAGGTCATCAGCCGCGAGGCCGCCGACACGGTCACCTCCGTGCTGACCGGCGTGGTCGACGACGGTACGGCGAAGGTGTCGGTGCGGGACAACCCGCTGCGCGACGGCCAGCAGGTGGCGGGCAAGACGGGCACGTCCGACAAGAACCGGTCGGCCTGGTTCACCGGCTACACGCCGGACCTGATCACCTCGGTCGGCCTGTTCGGCGAGGACCCGACCAAGAACGGCAAGCACGTCCCGCTGTACGGGACGCTCGGCGTGCCGCGCGTCAACGGCGGTGGCTTCCCCGCGCTGATCTGGGCCGAGTACACCTTCAACGTGATGGGCGAGGTCAGCAAGTTCGACCTGGACACCCAGCAGGGTGCCGCGGTCCAGCCCTCGGAGAGCCCCACGGTCAGCGAGTCGCCGAGCGAGACCCCGTCGGAGTCGCCCACCACCAGTGAGCCGCCGGTGTCCGAGTCGCCCAGTGACACGCCGAGCGAGTCGCCGTCGCAGTCGCCGAGCGAGACACCCTCGCAGTCGCCGAGCGACCCGTCGACGAGCAAGGAACCCACGGACAGCGCCAGCGAGCAGCCGCTCTTCCCCAACGATCAGTGAGCGGCACGCGGTGAGCAGTGCGAAGGGGCGCCCGGTTTGGCCGGGCGCCCCTTCGCATGCCCGTGTGTTCCGACGCAGCCCCGGTTCAGCCCTGGTTCAGCTCGAACCAGACCACCTTGCCGGTGCTCAGCCGGGTCGCGCCCCAGCGCCTGGCCAGCCGGTTGACCAGGTACAGTCCGCGTCCGCCCTCGTCCGTGGCGCGGGCCTGCCGCAGACGCGGCAACTGCGGCACGTCGTCACCGACCTCGCAGCGCAGCACATCGGTGCGCAGCAGGCGCAGGGTGACCGGGCGGGAGGCGTAGCGCACGGCGTTGGTGACGACCTCGCTGATCAGCAGCTCCACGGAGTCGGTGAGCTCCTCCAGGCCCCAGCGGGACAGCGCCCGGCGGGCCAGGCGGCGGGCCTGGCCGGGAGCGGCGTCCTCCGGGTCCAGGGTCCAGTACGCCACGTCGCTCGGCGCGATGCCGTCGAACCGGGCGGCGAGGAGCGCGATGTCGTCGTCCCGGTCGCCCGGGCCGAGCATGTCCAGCACCTCGTCGCACAGCGCCTCCAGCGGCGGCGGATGGTCGGGGCCGGTGAGCTGCGCGGTCACCGAGAGCTTCTCGCGCAGCTGCTCTATACCCGTCCACACGTCCCGCAGCCGTGACTCGACCAGGCCGTCGGTGTACAGCAGCAGGGTCGCGCCCGCCGGGGCGTCCAGCTCGACCGCCTCGAAGTCGACGCCGCCGACACCGATCGGCGCGCCCGGCGGCACCCGCAGCACCTCGGCATGGCCGCCCAGATGCAGCAGGACCGGCGGCGGGTGACCGGCGTTGGCGATGGTGATGCGGTGCGCGACCGGGTCGTAGACCGCGTACAGGCAGGTCGCCATGCGGTCCGAGCCCAGGCGCTGCGCCTGCTCGTCGAGGTGGTGCAGCACCTCCTGCGGCGGCAGGTCGAGCCCGGCCAGGGTCTGCGCGGTGGTGCGCAGCTGGCCCATGATCGCTGCCGAGGTCATGGAGTGGCCCATGACGTCGCCGACGACGAGGGCGACCCGGCTGCCGGGCAGCGGGATGGCGTCGTACCAGTCCCCGCCGACCCGCGCGGTCTCCGCGGCGGGCAGATAGCGGGAGGCCAGCCGTACGCCGGTGGGGCGGGGCAGTGTCTCCGGCAGCATGGTGCGCTGCAACTCGTCGGCGATGTACGCCTCACGGCCGTACAGCACCGCCTTGTCGATGCCCAGCGCGCTGTGCGTGGCGAGCTGGGCGGCGACGAGCAGGTCGTCGGGCTGGAACGCGTGGCGCTCCGGACGGCGCAGGAACAGCGCCGCGCCGATGACCCGGCGCCGGCCGCGCAGCGGGGCGAGAATGGTGCGCTGCCCGTCGGGCACGACCAGCTCGGAGTCCTCGCCGAGGAGTTCCGCCAGCGCGGCGTGGGCGGACTCCGTGTCCGTGAACACCGGACGCACGCCGCGCAGCACCTCGCCCAGCGCGGAGCCGGGCCGTACCTCGCACAGCTCGTTGGTCACCGCCGACAGCTCGGCCGGCTGCTCCGGCACCGGCGCGGGCATGAACCCCAGCTCGGTGTCGCGCTCCGCCGGTATCCGGTCGGTGCGGCGCAGCCGCAGCACGAGCGGGCCCGCGGGCCGCTCGTCGCCCACCGGCAGCGGCTCGCGCAGATACACGAGGATGGCGTCGGAGAAGGTCGGCACGGTGGCCCGGCACAGCCCCAGGACGATCTCGTCCAGGTCCATGCCGCGGGCGATGCGCCGGGTGGCGGCCCCCACGAACCGCAACCGGTCCCCGTCCCGCCGCATCGGCAGCGTCCGCCCGGGCGGCATGCCCTGCCCGGTACGTCGCTCCTGGCCTCCGGGAGCAGCGCCACGCCCGGCCCGGCGCTCCTGACCACCGGGCGCGCCCGCCGTGCGGGACGCCTCGGTGCCCTGCTGCCCCGGCTCGGTGCCGTCGGGGGGCCCGGCGACCCTGGCCGCCGCGTCCGGCTGGGCGGGAATGCCTTCCGGGGCGGGGCGCGGACGGTGCGCGTCGGGCTCGGCGGACGCCGGCTGGGAGTGCTCGGGCCCGGCCGCGCCGACCGGACGCGGGACGTCGTCGGCCGGGCCGGACTGCAGAGGTAACGCCGCGGCCCCCGGGGCGGCGGGGGTACGCAGAAGCGCCCCATGGGCGTCCGTGGGGTCGGCGCCCGGCTGGGGGCGTTCGAAGGAGGTCGGCTGCTCCGTCACGCGTGTCGAATCCATCCGTCCGGGGCTGCGCGCCGGGCGCGCAGTTCGTCCCGCCGAAGACCCGATACCCGGAATACATGCCCCAGGAACGGATTTCCGGCGTGGTCAGAGGCTGTTGCTGTGCCGGCGGACCGACCGCGGCCCGCACGGGTGTTGCCCTCGTACCCCTCGCTCACGTCCTGCCGCCCCTCGGTGACGTTCGATCAGACCCGGTGGGTGATCCGGGAGTTGGTACCGGCCCTTCGCCTGCTGCGGAGGACGATCCTACGTTTCCCGCCCGGGGGCGCATCAAGGGTCTCATGAGGCCACGCGCGTGGGGGCGCGGTCCCAGTCGTCCGGCAGTGACGGTACCTCCCAGGCCGGGTCGGGGCGCCACTGCTGCCAGGACTCGCAGAACGGCGCCCGCCAGGCGCGGATGGTCTCCACCGCCTCCCGGCCCGCGGCCCGGATCCGTTCGGCGAGTGAGGCGTCCACCAGCCCGTCGCGCTGCGCCTGCGCGAACTCGTCCTCGTCCAGCCAGCGCCAACTGCGGTCCGGGTGAACGGAGATGTCCAGAAAGTGGTCCTCGGAGTCGACTCCGCCCGCCCAGCGGGCCAGCGGCTCCTCCAGGTTGACGTACCAGTTCTTGAACCGCCAGCCCGACTCCCAGAACAGCCACACCGACCAGGGCGCACCGGGTCGGGCCAGCTTCAGCACGCCCGTGCCGAACCAGCGGTCGCGCCGCACGGTGCGCGGCTTGGTGTAGCGCGACGCGAGCGGTTCCTGGTGCACGGGCGTGCCGTCGGCGAGCACGGGTCTGACGCACTCGGTGCCGGGTGCCATCCACACGGCGAGCAGGCCCGGGTCGTCCTGTACGACGGTCACGGGCCGCACGATGTGGAAGCGCGCGCCGCCGTTCTCCCGGTAGCGCCACAGGATCTGGCTGCCGGGGGTCCAGGGCTCCGTCACACCGCCCGTCGTCGCGTGTGCGGTCGCTCCGTCGTGTGCCATGCGCAAATATTAGGTGCCCCGGGCATCCTCCGCGGCGCGGGACGGCATGGTTCACGCCCGGTTCCCACGTGGTTACGGGTGTGTCATCCGCAGGACGTCCAGTGCCCGGTCGAGCTGCTGGGCCGTGAGCAGACCGCGCTCGACGTAGCCGCCCTCGACGACGACCTGACGGATCGTCTTCTGCTCGGCGAGCGCCCTCTTGGCGACCTTCGCCGCCTCCTCGTAGCCGAGGTACCTGTTGAGCGGGGTGACCACGGACGGCGAGGACTCGGCGTACTCGCGGGCCCGCGCGCGGTGGGCGACGATCCCGTCCACGGTCCGGTCGGCGAGCAGCCGGGACACGTTGGCGAGCAGCCGGATCGACTCCAGCACGTTCCTGGCGATGACTGGGAGCATCACGTTGAGCTCGAAGTTGCCGGAGGCGCCGGCGGTGGCGACGGTGGCGTCGTTGCCGACGACCTGCGCGCAGACCATGAGCACGGCCTCGGGAACGACCGGGTTGACCTTGCCGGGCATGATCGAGGAGCCGGGCTGGAGGTCGGGCAGGGAGATCTCGGCGAGCCCGGTCCTGGGCCCGGAGGCCATCCACCGCAGATCGTTGGCGATCTTCGTCAGTCCCACGGCGACGGTCCGCAGCTGGCCGCTGGTCTCGACGATGCCGTCCCTGGCCCCCTGCGCCTCGAAGTGGTCGCGGGCCTCGGTGAGCGGCAGCCCGGTGGCGCGGGCGACCTCCTCGATCACGGCCGCGGAGAAGCCGGGCGGGGTGTTGATGCCCGTGCCGACCGCCGTACCGCCGAGGGGCAGCTCGGCCAGCCGGGGCAGGGAGGCGTTCAGACGTTCGACGCCGTACCGTACCTGCGCCGCGTATCCGGCGAACTCCTGACCGAGGGTCACGGGTGTGGCGTCCATCAGGTGCGTCCGCCCGGACTTCACGACGTCGGCGAACTCCTCGGCCTTGCGGGTCAGCGTGCTCGCGAGGTGGTCCAGGGCGGGGACCAGGTCGCGGGTGACGGCGGCGGTGGCGGCGATGTGGATCGACGACGGGAAGACGTCGTTGGAGGACTGCGACGCGTTGACGTGGTCGTTGGGGTGCACGTCCCGGCCCAGCCGCTCGCCGGCGAGGGTGGCGATGACCTCGTTGGTGTTCATGTTGGACGAGGTCCCGGACCCCGTCTGGAACACGTCGACCGGGAAGTGCTCGTCCCACCTGCCCGCGGCGACCTCGGCCGCCGCTTCCTGGATCGCCTCGGCGACGTCCTCGTCGAGCACCCCCAGCCGCGCGTTCACCTTGGCCGCGGCGCCCTTGATCCGCGCCAGCGCCTCGATGTGCGCGCGCTCGAGCCGCTGACCGGAGACGGGGAAGTTCTCCACCGCCCGCTGCGTCTGGGCACGCCACTTGGCGTGGACGGGGACCTGGACTTCGCCCATGGAGTCGTGCTCGGTGCGGTAACCGACTGCGTCGTGCTGGCCGTCTGCCATTGGGGACACCTCCATGGGGATCAGCATCGCCGGGGCACGTGATGTTCCCGGGGCGGCCCGTCAACGTGCCCGCAGCTGTTCGTCCAGTCGGCCCAGCTCGTCGAGAAGCTCCACGTCACCCTCCCAGGTGGCAGGGCATCAGCGTCGAGCCACTGCCACCTCGTTGACATCGCGAAGGAGCGGATTGGTCCCGGGGGGCGTCACGGAGGCCCAGGAGGAGCGCGACGCCCCCGCCGGCCGAAGCCGGCGGGGGCGCGTGGAGAGCCGTGGGGCAGCCCGTCAGGCCAGGCCGGGGCCCCGGACCGGGATCGTCGTGAACGTCGGCTGGGGTGCCGGGTCCTGGAAGAAGTCGTTGCCCTTGTCGTCCACGACGATGAACGCCGGGAAGTCCTCGACCTCGATCTTCCAGACGGCCTCCATGCCGAGCTCCTCGTACTCCAGGACCTCGACCTTCTTGATGCAGTCCTGGGCCAGGCGGGCCGCCGGACCGCCGATCGAGCCGAGGTAGAAGCCGCCGTGGCTGTCGCAGGCGTCCGTGACCTGCTGGCTGCGGTTGCCCTTGGCCAGCATCACCTTGGAGCCGCCCGCCGCCTGGAACTGCTCGACGTAGGAGTCCATGCGACCGGCCGTGGTCGGGCCGAAGGAGCCGGACGCGTACCCCTCGGGGGTCTTGGCCGGGCCCGCGTAGTACACCGGGTGGTCCTTGAGGTACTGCGGCATCTCCTCGCCCGCGTCGAGCCGCTCCTTGATCTTCGCGTGGGCGATGTCCCGGGCCACGACCAGCGGGCCGGTCAGCGACAGGCGGGTCTTGACCGGGTACTTGGTCAGCTCGGCGAGGATCGACTCCATCGGCTGGTTGAGGTCGATGCGGACCACGTCCGACGACTCGTCCAGGTGCTCGTCCGTGGTCTCCGGCAGGAACCGCGCCGGGTCCTTCTCCAGCTGCTCCAGGAAGACGCCCTCGGGGGTGATCTTCGCGAGTGCCTGGCGGTCGGCCGAGCAGGACACGGCGATGGCCACCGGGCAGGACGCGCCGTGCCGCGGCAGCCGGACCACGCGCACGTCGTGGCAGAAGTACTTGCCGCCGAACTGCGCGCCGATCCCGATCTTCTGCGTCAGCTCGAAGACCTTCTCCTCCAGCTCCTCGTCCCGGAAGCCGTTCCCGAGCGGCGAGCCCTCGGTGGGCAGGTTGTCCAGGTAGTGCGCGGAGGCGTACTTCGCCGTCTTCAGGGCGTACTCGGCGCTCGTGCCGCCGACCACGATCGCCAGGTGGTACGGCGGGCACGCGGCCGTGCCCAGCGAACGGATCTTCTCCTCCAGGAACTTCATCATGGAGGCCTCGTTCAGGACGGCCTTCGTCTCCTGGTACAGGAAGGACTTGTTGGCCGAGCCGCCGCCCTTGGCCATGAACAGGAACTTGTACGCGCCGCCGTCCGTCGCGTACAGCTCGATCTGCGCGGGCAGGTTGGAGCCGGTGTTCTTCTCCTCCCACATGGTGAGCGGAGCCATCTGCGAGTAGCGCAGGTTCAGCTTGGTGTAGGCGTCGAAGATGCCCTGGGAGAGGGCCTTCTCGTCCTCGCCAGCCGTCAGCACGTTCTGGCCGCGCTTGCCCATGACGATCGCCGTGCCCGTGTCCTGGCACATGGGCAGCACGCCGGCCGCCGCGATGTTCGCGTTCTTGAGCAGGTCCAGGGCGACGAACTTGTCGTTCGCCGAGGCCTCCGGGTCGTCGATGATGCGGCGCAGCTGGGCGAGGTGGTCCGGACGCAGGTAGTGCTGGATGTCGTGGACGGCCTCCTCGGCCAGCTTGCGCAGCGCCTCCGGCTCGACCTTGAGGAACGTACGCCCGTCGGGCCCCTCGACGGTGGAGACGCCCTCGGCCGTCACCAGCCGGTACGGGGTGGTGTCCTCACCCTGGGGGAGCAGATCGGTGTACGCGAACGCAGGGCGGGCGGCGGGGGAACTGTGCGGCATCTGGCCCATTCCTTACTCGGCAGACTGCTGCCCGCCGACACCGGCGGGCGACCACCAGCGTAGAACCTGGCGCCGACAGCGAACCTGTGAGGTCCCGCTCAGCCCCGGTCGGGAGCAATGCACGACGCGCCCGTCACCCCCCACCCCTAGTCGCGATCTATCGCGTTTCGGTACGCTGCTGCCGTGGACCTTCAGAAGCAGACCGAACCGCGGACGGCCGCCGCCCCCGTCGCCGAACTGCGCGCCTCGGACGCCGACCGTGACCGTATCGCCGACATCCTGCGCGAGGCCCTCGCGGAGGGCCGTCTGAACGCGGACGAGCACGCCGAGCGCGTCGAGGGGGTGCTGAACGCCAAGACGGTCGGAGAGCTGGAGGTCTTCATCCAGGACCTGCCCGCCGCCCACCAGGGCCGTGCGGCCGCCGCGTACGCCCCGGCGTCGAACCGGCCGGCGGCCGGCGCGATACCCCCCGTCGCCGACGAGAACGTGGTGGCGGTGTTCAGCCAGGCCACCCGCCGCGGCCGCTGGCGCCCCGGGCGCCGGGTGCACGCGTACGCGATCTTCGGCAGCGTGGAGATCGACCTCAGCGAGGCGGTCTTCGAGTACCAGCAGGTCGTGATCAAGGCCGTCTCAGTCTTCGGCGACGTGCAGGTCCGCGTCCCGGAGAACGTGTCGCTGCGCGGCACCGGCGGCGGCGTCCTCGGCAACTTCGAGGTGGTGCACCTGGACTCGCCGGAGCCCGAGGCTCCGGCCGTCTACGTCGACGGCTGGGCCGTCCTGGGCAACGTCGAGGCGCGGCCGAAGCGGGGCAAGCTCGTCGCGGACATCCTCGACCGGGTCCAGCGCAAGGTGGACAGACATCTGCGCAAGCACACGTGACAACAGTGGTCGTTCGCGGACGCCGGCGGTCACGGTCGGGCGGTTGGGAACTCAGTGCATAGGCGCGCGCACAGCGGGTAGGCCTTGCTGCATCGTCTCTTGGACCCTCCCGCTCGCGAAGCCGTCGTCAGGAGAAGACCGTGCTGCAACCGCCGCATTCGTCGCTGCAGGTAGCTGCCGTTCCGGCCCGGCGGGCGCCGGGGCGTGACAGGGACCAGGACGCGCCCTGGCACACCGAGGCGGTGTGCCGGCGTGACGAGGCGGGCCTGTTCTTCGCACCCTCCAAGGAACCCACCGCCGCGCGGCTGTCCCGCGAGGCGGCGGCCAAGCGGGTCTGCGCACGCTGCCCGGTCATGGTCGAGTGCCGCGAGCACGCGCTGCTCCAGCCGGAGCCGTACGGCGTCTGGGGCGGCCTGACCGCCGCCGAGCGCCGTGTCGTCCTGGCCCGGCGGCGCCGCCGCGACCTGGAGCTGAAGAAGGCGGCCCGCACCACGGGACGCATAGCGGCGGCGGGATAGGGCCCACCCGCCGGCGCTCTTACGCGGAAGGGGCGCCCCTCCGCACCGGGAGCGCCCCCATCGCCTCGCCCTGGCGGGCCCGTGGACCGGCGGCTACTTCGCGCGGTCGAAGTCGATCGCGCTGTACGCCCGCAGCTTGCTCAGCCGGTGTTCGGAGTCGATCCGGCGGACCGTGCCGGACTTGGAGCGCATCACGATCGAGTCGGTCGTCGCCGTCTCTGCGCGGTAGCGCACACCGCGCAGCAGCTCGCCGTCGGTGATGCCGGTGGCGACGAAGAAGACGTTCTCACCGGAGACCAGGTCGTCCGTGGTCAGCACGCGGTCCAGGTCGTGCCCCGCGTCGAGGGCCCGCTGCCGCTCCTCGTCGTCCTTCGGCCACAGCTTGCCCTGGATCGTGCCGCCCAGGCACTTCACGGCGCAGGCCGAGATGATGCCCTCGGGTGTGCCGCCGATGCCGAGGAGCAGGTCGATGCCGGTGCCGTCGCGCAGCGCCAGGATCGAGCCGGCCACGTCGCCGTCGGAGATCAGCTTGATGCGGGCGCCCGTCTCCCGGATCTCCCTGATGATGCCCTCGTGCCGCGGCCGGTCCAGGATGACCACCGTGACGTCCTCGGGCGTGGACCGCTTGGCCTTGGCCACGCGCTTGATGTTCACCGACACCGGGGCGTCGATGTCGACGAAGTCGGCCGCCTCCGGGCCGGTGACCAGCTTGTCCATGTAGAACACGGCGGACGGGTCGAACATCGCGCCGCGCTCGGCGGCGGCGAGGACCGCGATCGCGTTCGGCATGCCCTTGGCGGTCAGGGTGGTGCCGTCGATCGGGTCGACGGCGATGTCGACCTCCGGCCCGGTGCCGTCGCCGACGCGTTCGCCGTTGAAGAGCATCGGGGCCTCGTCCTTCTCGCCCTCGCCGATGACGACGACGCCGTTCATCGACACGGTGGAGACGAGGGAGCGCATGGCGCGTACGGCGGCGCCGTCGGCGCCGTTCTTGTCACCGCGCCCGACCCAGCGACCCGCGGCCATGGCCGCGGCCTCGGTCACCCGGACGAGTTCCAGGGCGATGTTGCGGTCGGGCGCCTCTGAGGGCACCTCGAGCTCTGAGGGCAGATGATGATGCTCGGTCATCGGAGCGCACCTTTCTGATACGACGACGGCCGGATGAGGGTGTTGGCCTCGACTCTATCTCCGGACGGACAGAATGAGCAGGGGACCCCACGGATGAGCGGACCGGGCACCTGCGACGATAGGAGGCGTGGCAGGTTCGAACGGCAAGCAGAAGACGGTCCGGGACATGATTCTCTCCCTGGGCCTCATCGGGGTCGCGGCGGCGGTCATCTACCTCTTCGTCCCGCACGACAGCAAGGCTCCCGACGTCCAGCGGGTCGACTACCGCATCGAGGTGACCACCGCACGCCGGGCGGCGTCGTACCCGGTGGCGGCGCCCGAGGGCCTGCCCGACACCTGGAAGGCCACCTCGGTCCGCTTCCGGGCCCAGGAGAAGGACCACTGGCACCTGGGCTTCCAGGATCCCGACGGTCAGTACGTGGCGGTCGAGCAGTCCGCACAGAAGCGCAAGGACTTCATCGACGCGGCCAGCCTGGGCGGGCACGCCACGAAGGTCACCGAGCAGATCGACGGCCGCACGTGGACGCGCTACACCGGCGGCCGCTACGACGCGCTGGTGCTGGAGGGCACCGAGGGCTCCACGACGGTGGTGGCGGGCACGGCGTCCTTCGACCAGCTGACGACGATGGCCCGGGCCCTGAAGACCTCCTGACCCCCCACGTCCACCCCTGACGCCGGGCCTGCCCCCGGCCCGCCCCCCCCGCGAGGCCCTGGCAGGGGGCCTTGGCCCCGACCGGCGGTCTCCCTGGCTCTGACAGCGGGCCTTGGCCCCGACCGGGGGTCTCCCTGGCACTGGCAGCGGGCCCTGGCCCCGACCGGGGGTCTCCCTGGCACTGGCGAAGCCTCGGCCTGGCTCGTGGGTTCGGCCTGCTCCCTCGCGGGTCCGGTCTACTCCGAGGGCTTCGTCTCGGCTTCTTGTGCCTCCTCGGCGAGGGCCGCGTCCAGGCGTGCGCGAGCGCCCTCCAGCCATCGGCGGCACACCTTGGCCAGTTCCTCGCCGCGCTCCCACAGCGCGAGGGACTCCTCCAGGCTCGTACCGCCCGCCTCCAGGCGCCGGACGACCTCGATCAGCTCGTCCCGTGCCTGCTCGTAGCCGAGCGCCTCATCCGCCTTGCTTGTCATCCGCCCACCCTATGCGTCGACACGAACCGTGAACTCGCCCTCGGCGACCCGGGCCCGCAGGGCCTCGTCCGCCGTCACCTCTCCCGGGTCGCGGACCACGTGCCCGTCCGCCTTCTGGAGCACGGCGTACCCGCGCCGCAGGGTCGCGGCGGGGGAGAGGGCCACCACCCGCGCGTGCGTGTGCGTCAGCTCCGAGTCCGCGCGGTCCAGCAGGTGCCGCAGGGTGCGCCGGCCGCGGTCCAGGACCGACGCGATCTGGTCCGCGCGCTCGTCGAGCATGCGGTGCGGGTCCTCCATGCAGGGCCGGGCGAGCGCGTGGGCGAGCCCTCGCTCCTCCCGTTCGACGAGCGCCCGCACGCATCTGCGGGCCCGGTCCCGCAGCTGCCGTACCCGCTCGTACTCCTCGCCGACGTCCGGCACGACCTTCTTCGCGGCGTCGGTCGGGGTGGAGGCGCGCAGGTCCGCGACGTAGTCGAGCAGGGGCGTGTCCGGCTCGTGCCCGATCGCGGACACCACGGGCGTACGGCAGGAGGCGACCGCGCGCACCAGCTGCTCGTCGGAGAACGGCAGCAGGTCCTCCACGCTGCCGCCGCCGCGCGCCACGATGATCACGTCCACGTCCTCGGTCTCGTCCAGCTCCTTCACGGCCTGCACGACCTGCGGGACGGCGTGGACGCCCTGCACGGCGACGTTGCGCACCTCGAAGCGGACCGCGGGCCAGCGGTGCCGGGCGTTCTCCAGCACGTCCCGCTCCGCGGCGGACGCCCGGCCGCAGACCAGCCCGACGAGCTGGGGCAGGAAGGGCAGGGGCTTCTTCCGCTCGGTCGCGAACAGTCCCTCCGCCGCGAGCGTCTTCTTCAGCTGCTCCAGCCGCGCCAGCAGCTCACCGACGCCCACCGGCCTGATCTCGACGGCCCGCAGCGACAGCTGCCCGCGCGGCGCGTACCACTCCGGTTTGGCGTGCACCACGACCCGCGCGCCCTCGGCGACCACGTCGGCGATCGCGTCGAACACCTGGCGGTAGCAGGTCACGCTGACGGAGATGTCGTACGACGGATCGCGCAGCGTCAGGAACACCACGCCCGCACCCGGGCGCCGCGACAACTGCGTGATCTGCCCCTCGACCCACACCGCGCCGAGCCGCTCGATCCACCTCCCGATCAGCCGCGACACCTCACCGACGGGCAGGGGAGCTTCCGGAGACGTGGAGACAGCCATGCCCGCGAGAGTAACCGCCCCCACCGACAACCCCCACCCCCTCGCCCGGCGGCCCGCTCCGCGCGTCCGCCGGGCGGCCGTGGGGCGATCTTCGGGCCGCGGGGGCGGCCTTACGATGGGGACATGACTGCTTCGTCTGGCCGCCGTGTCCTGCTCGCCGCCCCCCGGGGCTACTGCGCGGGTGTGGACCGCGCCGTGATCGCCGTCGAGAAAGCCCTGGAGCAGTACGGGGCTCCCGTCTATGTCCGGCACGAGATCGTCCACAACAAGTACGTCGTGCAGACCCTGGAGAAGAAGGGCGCCGTCTTCGTCGAGCGAACGGAGGAGGTGCCGCCGGGGAACATCGTGATGTTCTCGGCGCACGGTGTGGCCCCCACCGTCCACGAGGAGGCCGAGCGGGGTCGGCTGGCCACCATCGACGCCACCTGCCCCCTGGTGACCAAGGTGCACAAGGAGGCCGTCCGGTTCGCCAACGACGACTACGACATCCTCCTGATCGGGCACGAGGGCCACGAGGAGGTCATCGGCACCACCGGCGAGGCCCCCGACCACATCCAGCTCGTCGACGGCCCCGAGGACGTCGCGAACGTCGAGGTCCGCGACCCCTCCCGGGTCGTGTGGCTGTCGCAGACCACGCTGTCGGTCGACGAGACCATGGAGACGGTCGACGCGCTCAAGGACAAGTTCCCGCAGCTCCTCTCCCCGCCCAGCGACGACATCTGCTACGCCACGCAGAACCGTCAGCTCGCCGTGAAGCAGATGGGCGCCGAGGCCGACCTGGTGATCGTCGTCGGCTCGCGCAACTCCTCCAACTCCAAGCGGCTGGTGGAGGTCGCCAAGCTCGCGGGCGCGGACCAGGCCTACCTCGTGGACTTCGCCGACGAGATCGACGAGGGCTGGCTGGAGGGCGTCTCCACGGTCGGCCTGACCTCGGGTGCCTCCGTGCCGGAGGTGCTGGTCGAGCAGGTGCTCGAATGGCTGTCGCAGCGCGGCTTCGAGGACGTGGAGATCGTCAAGGCGGCCGAGGAGTCCATCATCTTCTCCCTGCCCAAGGAACTCCGCCGGGACCTGCGCGACGAGGCGGCCGCGCTGGTCGCCGAGCGCGGAGGGTCCGGCACGACGCAGCAGTGACGGTCCGTCGTACGTCGTAACGTGGAGCCATGCAGATCTTCGGCGTGGACATCGGCGGGTCCGGCATCAAAGGCGCCCCTGTGGACTTGGACAGGGGAGAGCTGACCCAGGAGCGGCACAAGGTGCTGACCCCGCACCCGGCGACCCCCGACACCGTCGCCGACGGGGTCAAAGAGGTGGTCGACCACTTCGGCTGGACCGGACCGGTCGGGCTGACGTTCCCGGGCGTCGTCACCGGCGGCGCCATGGTCCGTACGGCGGCCAACGTCGACACGAGCTGGGTCGACACCGACGCGCGCGCGTTGTTCGGCGGCCGGCTGGGCGGTCTGCCGGTGACGGTGGTCAACGACGCGGACGCGGCGGGCGTCGCCGAGATGCACTTCGGCGCCGGGCGCGACCGCAAGGGCACGGTGGTGCTGCTGACCTTCGGCACCGGCATCGGCAGCGCCGTCTTCGTCGACGGCGTCCTCGTCCCCAACACCGAGCTCGGGCATCTGGAGCTGAACGGCCACGAGGCGGAGAAGCGGGCGTCCAGCAAGGCCAAGGACGACCACGACCTCAGCTGGGAGCGCTGGGCCCGCCGGGTGCAGAAGTACCTCGCCCATGTCGAGATGCTCTTCAGCCCGGAGCTGTTCATCGTCGGCGGCGGCGTCAGCCGCAAGTCGGAGAAGTTCCTGCCCCTCATCGAGGACCTCAAGGCGGAGATCGTTCCCGCTCGGTTGCAGAACAACGCGGGGATCGTCGGTGCGGCGATGCACGCGGCGGAGCACGGCTGAGGCGGTTGGGGCCGTTGTGGCCGCCGTAGGGCCCGACGGGTCCGGGCGGGGCGCCGACGACGTACACCCGGCGCCTCAGCCCGCCAAGCGCCTGCGCACCGCCCGCCGCCGCGCCGCCAGTGCCACCCGCCGCGCCAGCGCCGTCCCACCCGCGATCAGCGTCCCCGCGTACAGCCAGGGCGCCTCGGTGGCGAGCGCGGTCACCAGGCTCATCAGCTTGCCGAGGAACCCCACGTCCCCGTTGATCACGGGCAGCAGGCCCACGGCGAACCCGATCGGCACCACGATGGGCGCCGTCAGCAGGTCGCCCTTGCGCACCCACAGCGCGGTCAGCGCGCACACCGGCAGGAACAGCACCCCGTACGCGGTGGAGCCCCCGCCGAGGAGCAGCAGGTCGAGACCGCCCAGCACGAACATGGCGGCCGCGCAGAACATCCCGGCGCCCAGACCCGTCAGCCGGGGACCGGACGGCCGCCGCGGCTCGGGCGCCGGAACGGCCGCCGGAGTGCAGGGTCGCCGTGCCGCGGGAGGGCGTGCGGCAGGACGCCGTGCCGCGGGAGGGCGTGCCGCGGGAGGGCGTGCCGCGGGAGGGCGCCGCGCCGGGGGTACCGGCGGCCTGCCTCGTCGCGGTCCGTGCTGCTGAGGTCGCGTCCTGTGCTGCTCCACTGGACCAACCTAGGTCTGCTTATGTGGCGAATAGCCCACCTGACACGCCGTGCGCGGCCGCCTGGCCAAGCGTTCGAACCGTCGAGGGGGCCGGTCGCGACACGCCGTAGACTGGTGGATCGGCCGCCTGGCCTCCAGTCTCCTCACGTACGGGAAGTCGCAACGTGTCGCTCACGATCGGAATCGTCGGTCTGCCGAACGTCGGCAAGTCGACCCTGTTCAACGCCCTGACCAAGAACGACGTGCTCGCGGCCAACTACCCGTTCGCCACGATCGAGCCGAACGTCGGTGTCGTCGGGGTGCCGGACGGTCGTCTCGCCCAGCTCGCCTCGATCTTCGGGTCGGAGCGGATCCTGCCGGCCACCGTCGACTTCGTCGACATCGCCGGCATCGTGCGCGGCGCAAGCGAGGGTGAGGGCCTGGGCAACAAGTTCCTCGCGAACATCCGTGAGTCGGACGCGATCTGCCAGGTCATCCGCGCCTTCAAGGACGAGAACGTCGTCCACGTCGACGGCAAGGTCTCGCCGAAGGACGACATCGAGACGATCAACACCGAGCTGATCCTCGCCGACCTCCAGACCATCGAGAAGGTCCTGCCCCGGCTCCAGAAGGAGTCGCGGATCAAGAAGGACGTCGCTCCCAAGGTCAAGGCCGTCGAGGAGGCCAAGGAGATCCTGGAGAAGGGCGACACGCTCTTCGCGCACGGCATCGTCCAGGGCACCGAGCGCAACGAGCTCCTGCACGACCTGCACCTCCTCACCACCAAGCCCTTCCTCTACGTCTTCAACGTCGACGAGGACGAACTGGTCGACGAGGACTTCAAGAACGAGCAGCGCGCTCTGGTGGCCCCCGCCGAGGCGATCTTCCTCAACGCCAAGCTGGAGGCGGACCTCGCCGAGCTGGACGAGGACGAGGCCCTGGAGCTCCTCCAGTCCGTCGGCCAGAACGAGCCCGGCCTGGCGACGCTCGCCCGCGTCGGCTTCAACACCCTCGGCCTGCAGACCTACCTGACGGCCGGCCCCAAGGAGTCCCGCGCCTGGACCATCAAGAAGGGCGCCACCGCCCCCGAGGCCGCCGGTGTCATCCACACCGACTTCCAGAAGGGCTTCATCAAGGCGGAGGTCATCTCCTTCGAGGACCTCCTGGAGGCCGGCTCGGTCGCCGACGCCCGCGCCAAGGGCAAGGCCCGCATGGAGGGCAAGGACTACGTGATGCGCGACGGGGACGTGGTGGAGTTCCGCTTCAACGTGTAGCGGGCGCTGCGCCACCATGTCGCTGACCTGGCGAACTTGCAGGTCAAGAGGGGTCCGACCTTTCGGGGTCGGGCCCCTGGCCGTTGCCGGTTCCAGCCCCCTCGAAAACCAGTGGAGCGGCGGCGCTGTGCGCCGTTACCGTGCTGCCGAACCGAGTCGTCTGGTCAAGGACATGCCGTTGTACACCCTGTGAGACCTCCCAAGCGCTGATCTGTCGCGCGTCGCGCATCTGCGCCGCGCTGCTTTTTGCTGCGGACTTCTCACTGGAACCGGTGTACTTCTGTGCTCAAAAACTGGGTGGTCGTGCCCACCTGCCTGCCGCTCGTTCTCCGCCGTTGCCACGCGTGCGCGTGCGGGCGTTTCCGGGCAAGCGGTAAATTTCGCGTCAACGCCAACCACAAGCTCATCGACGCCTGGCTTCTCGTGCTCTGCACCGCTTGCGGAGCGACTGCGAAGCTCACGGTCCTGGAGCGGATGAACGTGCGCTCCGTACGACCTGAGCTGCTCGACCGGCTGCATGACAACGACCCCGGCCTGACAGCCGAGTTGCTCCAGGATCCGGTCCTGCGGCGCCGTAATCGCATCGCCCTCGACTGGGACGGCGCCTGGCGCCTCGACACCGGCGGATCGGATCACCTGGACCGCGAGGTGATCGACGTCTCGGTCCGCTTCGCGGCGCGGATCCCCGTCCGGCCGGTGCGACTGGTCGCCGAAGGGTGCGGTCTCTCGCGGGCCGAGGTCGAGAGACTGATCACGGAGGGGAACCTCGTTTCGGCGGTCCGGCTGGGCGGCAAGCTCTCCGGCGACTTCACCTTCACGCTCAAGCGCTGAGGGCTCCTCGGGACCAGGGGCCGGGGCCTGGCCGGCAAGATCCGCCGGACAGGCCCCGGAGCCGACCTCCGTTCGCCGGTTCAGGCCCCGGTGGTCGGGTGGTCAGGCCGGTGTGAGGGAGATGTCGGCCCAGATGGTCTTGCCCTGCGGGGTGTGGCGGGTGCCCCACTGCTGGGAGAGCTGAGCGACGAGCATCAGGCCGCGTCCGCCCTCGTCGTAGACCCGGGCGCGGCGCAGGTGCGGGGAGGAGCTCCCGGCGTCGGAGACCTCGCAGATGAGGTCGCGGTCGTGGATGAGACGCAGCTCGACGGGCGGCCGACCGTAGCGTATGGCGTTGGTGACCAGTTCGCTGACCACCAACTCGGAGGTGAAGGTGGCCTGGTCCAGTCCCCAGGCCGCCAGCTGTTCGGTGGTCTGGGCGCGGGCCTGCGCGACGACCTCGGGGTCGAAGGGAAGGCTCCAGGTGGAGACATCGGACTCGCCGATGGCGCGGGTGCGGGCCACGAGCAGGGCGATGTCGGCGCCGGTTTGGTCGGGGCGGGTCTCCTCCGGGCGGGTCGCTGTGAGCACGGCGTCGCAGACGGCGTCCAGGGACAGGGCGGGCCGGCTGAGTGCCTGGCGCAGCCTCGTGAGCCCTTCGTCGACGTCGCGGTCGCGGGCTTCGATCAGGCCCTTGGTGTAGAGGGCGAGAAGGCTGCCCTCGGGAAGTTCGATCTCGGCGGCCTCGAAGGGCAGGCCGCCCAGGCCCAGGGGGAGACCGGCCGGCAGGTCGAGGAGGTCGGCGGTGCCGTCCGGTCCCACGATCGCGGGCGGCGGATGGCCGGCCCGGGCGAGGGAGCAGCGCAGGGAGACGGGGTCGTAGACCGCGTACAGACAGGTGGCCCCGAGCCCGCCGGCGGCCTCGGCGGCGGCATCCGCCGTGGCGTCGGTGCCCGCGGCGCCCTCGATTTCGGCGGAGGTACGGATGATGAGGTCGTCGAGGTGGGTGAGCAGTTCGTCGGGCGGCAGGTCGATGTCGGCCAGGGCGCGTATGGCCGTGCGCAGCCGGCCCATGGTGGCCGCGGCCTGGACGCCGTGCCCCACGACGTCGCCGACCACCAGGGCCACCCGCGCGCCGGAGAGCGGGATCACGTCGAACCAGTCGCCGCCCACGCCGACGCGAGTGGTGGCGGGCAGGTAGCGGGAGGCGACCTCGAGCGCGGTCTGGTCGGGCAGCCTCAGCGGCAGCAGGGTGCGTTGCAGGGTCTCCGCGGTGACCCGTTCGCGGGTGTAGCGGCGGGCGTTGTCGACGCAGACGGCTGCCCGAGAGGTGATCTCCTCGGCCAGGAGGATGTCGTCCTGTTCGTACGGCTCCGGGCGATGGCTGCGGGCGAAGCGGGCCACGCCGAGGGTGACGCCTCGGGCGCGCAGCGGTACCACCAGCACCGAGTGGGTTCCCGACAGGCGGATCCGGGCCGCTCGGGCGGGGTCGTGGACCGCCCACCCGTCGATGGCGGAGTCCGTCGTCTCGTACATCCCGGTCAGGCCGGTCGCCAGGGGCAGGGCCGCCGGAGAGGACGCCGGATAGTCGGCCAGGTCGCCCGGCTGGAGGCTGCCCGTCCACGCACCGCCGGAGTACCCCGCTGCCGTTCGCCGCATGGTGACCGAGCCGGTCAACGGGCCGGGGGGCGGTTCGTCGCCGTGGTCGATGAAGGTGAGCAGATCGACGGCCGCGTAGTCGGCGAACCACGGTACGGCCGTGTCGACCAGCTCCTGAGCGGTGCGCGTGATGTCCAGCGTGCTGCCGATGCGGCCGCCGGCCTCGTTGATCAGGAGGAGCCGTTCCCGGGCGTGGTCGTGCTCGGTCATGTCGTGTGCGGCGAGGCAGACGCCGCGCACCCGGCCGGTCCGGTCCCTCAGCGGGGCGAGGGACACCGACCAGGCGTGCTCACGGGTCTCGCCCGGGACCCGTAGGTGGCTCTCCACGCGCCGCCGTTCACCGGTCTCCAGGACCTCGCGCATGACCTGCTCGGTCTCCTCACCGGCGGCGTGCGACAGGACCTCGGGCAGCCGCAGTCCGCGCATCCGTTCCTCCGGGAGGGCGGTCGCGCGCTGCATCTCGGCGTTGGCGCGTACCACCCGCAGGTCGGCGTCGAAGACCGCCGCGGCGCAGGGGAGCTGGACGAACCCCTGTTCCGCCGACTCGGTGTCCTCGTCGCGGCGGTGTCGCGTCATCTCGGCTCATCTCGGCTCATCTCGCTCCCCATGGGATTCTCCCCGCTCAGGGCGGGAGTACCACCGGGCACATCCGGTCGGGAGCGGGCCGTGACGCGCACCACCGGGCACACCTGGTCGGGGGCAGGCGAGCGGGGGCTCGGCGCGGACTGGCGATGCGGGCGAGCCGGTCGAAGCCGGCGACCGGATCCCGGACGTCCACAGGGACGGTGCGAGTTCCCCCGGCCCGGGTGCCGCAGACGTCGTGGGGCACGGCGTCGATGAACACGGCCCGCTCGGTGATGGCGCCGAACGCGCCGAGAACCCTCGGCGAGGGTCCGGTCCGCCTCGGGGCGGATTCGCCGTCTGCTCCGGCACGCCGTACAACGTGCTCATCAACGTCAGGGTATCCGCGCCGCCGGTGTACGGCGCGGCCTGCTCCGCGCGCGGCCGAGAAGAAGACGACGGGCCGGACCGGGACATCTTCCGGCGTCATCCGCAGGGTCGGCCGGCCCCTGAGCCGAAGGCGTACTTGGCCGCATAGGCGACCGGATCCCAGGCGGCGACGCTCCCGCTCCGCGGTTGGACGGTGATCGGCCGCGCCTGGACGACGGTGACCTGTCCGCCGGGAACCCGGTCCCTGTCGATCACCCATTCGACATCGACGGGATGGCCGTAGTGCCGTTCGATCGCGAGTACGGCGTCCACGACGCACCCGACCTCCTCCTCGTCGAGCACGGCCCGCTCCCGCAGCCGCTCGGGCATCGGCACCTCGGCCACGCGACCGGCCCGACCGTCGAGGACCGAGAGGAACTCCTTGGCCGCGACCTCGTGGCGCAGGACACGGCGGTCGTCCTTGCCCACCTCGACGCGGTCGGGCGTGACCAGCCCCCGGACGACGGCTTCGCCCCACCCCCAGTTGGCTTCGATCACCATCCGGTCGCGCTTGCCGGTGACCGGGTGCACCGAGAAGGCGACGCCGGACGAGCGTGCGTTCACCAACTCGACGACGCCGACGCCCATCGGGGTCCGGCGATGGCTCAGGCCGTGCTCGAGCCGGTAGCGGATCGCCCGCCCGGTGAACAGGCTCGCCCAGCAGGAACGCACCGCCTCGACCACCCGTCCGGAGCCCGACACACCGAGGTGGCTGTCGAAGACGCCTGCGAAGCTCGCGCTTGCGGAGTCCTCACCCGTCGCCGACGAGCGGACCGCGACCGGCACCTGCGGGCGCGACGAGCGGTCGCACAGTTCGCCGTAGCACTCGACGACCGCCGCGGCGACCGGTTCGATGACGTCGACCTCCTCGAACGCCTCTCGGATCCGGGCCGAAGCGGCCTCCACGGCCTCCTGCCGATGTGGATCGCGGACGCCGGCCAGCACCCGGTCGGCCAGCAGGTCCAGGCCGGACGCACCGACGTGCAACGCGTAGGCGGCGGTGGTGACGGCGAAGCCGCGCGGCACGCCGAACCCGGCGCGGCCGAGTTCGGCCAGGGATCCCATCTTCGGCCCCGCGGCGGCCGTCACGGCGTCGGGCTCGGCCGTGTCCAGCCAGGTGACCAGGTCGGTCGTCACCTGCCGCTCCCACCTGCCGGCGCTCCCATCCGGACGACGGTGACGGTGCCCCGTTCGCCGTCCACCTCGACCTCGTCGCCGTCCTTGACCAGCACGGTCGCCAGGCCGCAGGCGGTGACCGTCGGCACGCCGTACTCGCGGCCGACGATCGCGGCGTGCGACAGCATGCCCCCGCTGTCGCAGACGCAGGCCGCGATCGCGGCGAACGCCGGCGTCCAGTTGGGCGAGGTCGACTCGCACACCAGCACCTCGCCCGGCCGCAGGCGATGCAGAGCGTCGGGGTCGGTGAGCACGCGGGCAACGCCCATCGCCCGTCCCTTCGCCGCGGGCACGCCGGTGAGCGTGGTCCCGGCCCCTGCCCGGCCGGTGGCCGTGACCACGCGCAGGAAGCGCTCGTCGAGGCCGAAGATCTCGGTCAGGATCGGGTCGTCGACGGTTTCGGGGACGGTGCCGAGCACCTTGGGCATGCTCGCGCGCCGTTCGTGCCAGTGGGCGAAGTACTGGCGGCGTACCTCGACGATCGAGCGGAACTCGTCGTACGAACGCTCACCCGAGGCGACGGCGCTCAGCTCCGGACAGAACAGGAAGAGCGTGTCGTCGGGACGGTCGGCGCCGGCCTTCTGAGCGATGCCCAGGGCGGCCCGGCGCATCGGCAGCGAGACCCGCAGGTCGATGTGGTGGCTGTGGTCGTCCTGCCACCGGAGGAAGTTCGCGGCCTGCACCGAGGCGAGGCCGGCGTCGAACGCCTCCTGTTCGTGCCTGGTCAGCCGCGAGCGTGCCGCGTCGATCGCGGTCTCACGTTCGGCCTGCGCCTGGCGCAGCGCGGCCCCGAAGTCGTGCTCGGCGCCCTCCCGCAGGAGGGCCCTGACCATCCCGAGCACGGGTGCGGGTTCCTCGGCCCAGCTCGGCAGCGCCACGTCGCAGATGCCCTCGATGCGGTGGCCGTACACCTCGAGGAAGTCGCCGAGCCGGCTCAGCCAGGCCGTCGCCGAACCGCCCTCGGCGGCCAGCGTGCCCGCCAGCCGCTCCGGCTCGGTGGTGGCGAAGAGCGACTCCAGCCCCGCGTCACGGGCCGCCGCGGCGAGCCTGCCCAGCTCGCGGTCGGTCTCCATGATCTTGGTGTCGTAGCCCTGTAGGAACGTGCCGACCTCGCGGGGGTCCATCCCCAGCTCCGCGCACATCCCGGCGAACCCGAGGTGGTTGGCCAGCAGCGGGTACATCATCTCGAAGTGGATCTCGAACGCCCGCTGGGCGTAGCGGCGTGCCTCGGTGAGCATGGCGCCCAGCTCGCTCAGCGAGGACCGTTCGACGTCGATGCGCTGGAAGTGCCGCCAGCCCGCTTCGATCTCGGCCACCCGCCGGTTCCACAGCGCGTCGAAGGTGCGCAGGAACCCCGGCAGGTGGCTCCGCGACCGCACGGTCCGCGCCTCGATCTCGTACCGGCTCTCCACCGAGATCGCCGCGGAGTAGACGTGGGTGCCGGCGATCCGCTGCGTGATGCCACGGCTGCGCGGCAGCGGCATCTGCTCGGCGGCGAGTTGCGTGCCCCAGGAGTAGCTGTCCTCCAGCCAGGTCGTCCCGAGCGGGGTGAGCCCGCGCGGGCAGTGGAAGTCGAGGAACCAGAAGCGCTTCTCGTCCTGCTTGGAGAACGTCCGGAACGGCTCGACGACGAACGGCGAGTGCCCGAAGGCCGGCGTGAACCCCGGGTACCACTCATCGGTGGTGTACTCGTCGACCGGAATGACCAGGCTCATCGGACCTCCTCGGAAGACCCTCACGGGTGTCCCCCGCAGCCGCCCGTCCGCCCTCGCGCACATCAAGCCTCCGCTGTGCGGCGGCTCGGCGCCACTACCGGCGGGACGGCGGCGTCATGCCGGCGCCCGCCGGGCCCGGCTCCGGCGCGAGGCGGTCCAGCTCGGCTGTGAGCGCCTCGCGCAGTGTGTTGCGGTCCTCGCGTCCGTCACCGGTCATCGGCTTCCACCACCTCCGTCACTCGGCCACACGACGGGAAAGGGGTGGGCCCCGACGCGCGTGGCGCCGGGGCCCACCCCGGGGAACGGGACCAGGCGGTCAGCCGAAGGACTTGATCGCTTTCCAGTCCACGGTCAGGACGATCTTCGCGGCCGGGTTCGTGTTCGTCCGGGACGGATAGTAGATCCGCGTCTGGCCGTCAGTGGCGAAGACGGCCCAGATGTCCGGGATCTTGTCGCCGTTGACGTCCGGGATGCCGAGCGCGATGCGGACGTTGGTCTCCTGCCAGCTGGTGCCGTACGAGACGTCTCCGTTGAGGGAGTTGACGGCGACCTTGAGCGACTCGAGGTCGACGCTGCCGCTGGTGGGACCCGGCTTGCCGTGGCGGACGTACATGTTGCCGTTGTCGAGGTTGCGCCACAGCAGGTCGGGGGTGCCGTCCCCGTTGATGTCGGCGACGTTGACGATGTCGCGGCGGGCCCAGGCGTCGACGTTCATCAGCGTCGCCGTCTGGAAGGTCGCACCGGTGTAGCCGGACAGCGCCCAGAACTCGGGACCGGCCCGCAGCACCAGGTCGGGCAGCTTGTCGCCGGTGATGTCGCCGACGGCCTTGATCTGCGTCCAGGTCGAGGGCGCCGGGGCGTTCGAGGGCAGGCGGATCCTGATCCGCTTGTCGACGTTGAAGCTGCCGTAGCCGTCACCGGGGTACAGCCAGAACTTGCCGTCCGGGGTGACCGCGAACAGGTCGGTGATGCCGTCACCCGGGTACGCGTCCGCGTAGTGGGTGATCAGCGCGGCCTTGCCGGTGGCCGGGTCGTACCAGTGGTTCTTCGGGTGCAGCTTGTTGTCCGAGGTGTACGAGGCGCCCAGGCATCCGTACAGCTCGCCGCCCTCGTTTCCGACGCAGTTCATCAGTTTGCCGTCGGCGTCGACGATCAGCAGGTCGGGAATGCCGTCGCCGTTCGTGTCACCGGGCGCGTCCTCGATGTCACGCGGCGGGACGTAGAAGGCGTAGTCCGAGCGTGCGCTCTTGTTGCCGTACTGGTCGAGGGCATAGACGTTCACCCAGGTCGGACCGGCGTGCGGCGGCTTCAGGTTGGTGATAGTGGCCTTGCCGTTGGTGGCCGCCGCGTCCTTGTAGCTCAGGCCCTCGAAGGCCCACTGGAACTTCGTCGCGCCCTGCGAGGTGAACGTCATCGAGCCGGTCCCGCCGAACTTGACCTTCGCCCAGGTCAGGCCGTCGGAGGTGGCCTGCGGGAAGTCGGTGCTCTCGACGGTGGGCTGCGGCGGAGCGGTCGCGTCGATGGCGATCCGGCAGGGCTCGCTTCCCGGCGGGAAGTACGTGGAGACCAGGCCGCCCGAGTCCTCGGAGCGCACGTCCCACGAGTAGGTGGCCTTGTCCTCCAGAGGGAACGTGGCGGGGATGGTCAGCGTGGCGGTTCCACTGGCGTTCGGGGTGACCAGGGTGCCGGCCGGGACGGTGCCGCCGGTCTTCCAGAAGCGGAAGCGCAGCTTGCTGAGGTTGCCGTCGGGGTCCTTTCCGGTCGCCGACAGCACGATGTTGGTCTTGCCGATCGTCACCTTGCCGGGGGCCGGCACGCAGGCGCCACCGGGAGTGGAGGTGCCGTTGGTCGGCTCGTTCGGCGGACGGTTGTAGACCACCTCCAGCGTCGCGGAGGTCGCCTTGAACTTGCGCCAGGTCTGCGTGTCCGACTCGGTGGTGGCGCGCATGCCGAAGGTGATGTTCGACCAGCCCTTGTCCGCGCCCTCCTGGGCGGCGGCCTTGACGTTGAACGCCTCGTAGGCGTCGGGGCAGGAGCTGGAGGACCAGCCGTGCGCGAACGACTTGCGCTGCAACTCCTTGGTCCAGCTGGGCTGCTTGTTCCACGTGGTGCCGGAGGAGATCGCCCCCGTCAGCCAGAACTGGAACTCACGTGTGGTGCAGGACCACGAGTGGTTGTTGAGCACCTTGAAGGTCGCGGAAGTGACCGTCGCGCCCTTCAGAGCGGTGCTGTAGCCCAACCGCCAGAACGAGCGGCCGGTGCCGCCGGTGTCGGACTCGTGGCCGACGCGGGCGTCGGCGGTGCCGGAGCCGAAGTTGGTGCCGTTCCAGTAGCTGGTGTTCGGGTACGGCTTGTACGCCGTCGTCCACGCCTGCCAGCCGCTGTTGAGCGTCGGGTCGACGAACACCGGGAAGCGGACGTCCTCGTCGGTGAACAGACCGGTCTCGCCGACCCGCAGGTCGAGCCGGGCCGCTCCGGTCCCGTCGCCCGCCAGGCGCATCGGCAGGGGGGCCTGGTGCGCCCCGGGTTCGATGCCGCTCAGCCCGGACAGCTTCAGCACGTCGGCGGTCGTCGCGACCGAGGTACGGGGCGCGGACCGGTCCTTCGGGAGCTCGGGGTCACGGCCGTTGGAGTCCCACGCGAAGGGAGTCGGGACGGAGCCGATCTCCTTGCCGTCCTCGTCCAGGATCAGGATGCGCTCGACGTCCTGGTCGCGGTGGAACACGGCCGTCTTCGAACGCAGCCCGTACGACACCGTCGCCAGCGCCTTGTCCCGGGCGGCCTGCGGGGTCTTGACGATCAGCAGCTGCCCGAAGCCGCCGTCCTCGCGGGCGACGAGCAGCAGGTCGACGCCGGGCAGCACCTCCGGGTAGAGGGCCCGGGGGCCGTCGAGCACCGGCTCGGGCAGGGGGCCCGGCCAGGTGTAGGCGACGGTGTGCCCGTCGATGTCCACCTCGGCCAGCACCGTCTCCTTCGCGGCCGGTCCCTCGGCCAGCGGCAGCCGGACGTAGGAGCGGTCGGCGCGCGCGGCCCCGCCCGGCGTACCACTGGAGAAGCGCACCGGCATCGGCGGGTTGACCGGGCGGACACCGAGGCCGCCGGCGTCCTTCGTCCGCCGCAGCCGGTTGTCGACCGGCGCCCACCTCCCCTCGGCGTTCTTCGCCCGCTGGGGCAGGGCGGTGGTCCGGGTGTGCATCTGCCCGTCCGGCCGCGCCCAGGTCAGCGAGGTGGCGGTGGTCGCCGTGTCGACGAGCACCTCCTTGCCGGTGCGTCGGGCCTCGACCACGGCGGCGGCCTCGTCATGAGGAGCGGTCGACGCCTGTTTCGCGCCGGTCGCGCTGCGGGCCTGCGGTGCTGAGGGCTCCTCGGGCTGCCACCAGGGCAGGAGAGCGGCGGTCAGGGCGGCCAGGACGAGGCCGAGCGTGAGCGTCAGCCGGGTGCGCGTGCGCACGAAAGGGCTGAGATAACGAGGCGGCGCGGACACGGCGGCGGTCTACTCCCAGGTGGGCCGGGCGGATTGGGCAGCACGGAAAGCCCCGGACGGCAGGCCGTGGGGCATGGGCGCGCACACGATCACATGTTCTGCACATGTGGTCTACATATGAAGATTTTATAAATCTGTGACGGAGGGATGGAGGTTTCTTGGTGATGCCGGGGTGGTGTCGCAACTGTCGTATTTGACACCCCGTCATATTCCGATCAGGCGGGGGATTTCGGTGAACGCCCCCTTGGTGGGCAGAGGTAGCGGTTCCGTGCGACATCGCCTGTGACGCAGATCACGGCAGCGCTTTCTGTCCGCCTCGCAGTGATCTTGAAGTGTGCGGCGTCCATGACAGAGAGTGCGGGCACGCACGCGCCCGGCAACGGGAGCGTGCCCTTTGGTGTGTCCACACCTCGTAGTTGTCTGCATCGCCCGGGTGGGAGTCGACGCGTATGCGTGCTCAAGGTCCACTGTCATGGCTGGGGCAAAAGCGCCTGGCCATGACGGAGTCACAACGACGGCGCCGCCGGCATGGCCGCGTGGCGACCGTCCTCTTGTTGTCCTCGACGCTGATGGTGACGAGCCTGAGCGCGGAGGCGTGGGCGATACCCGGCCCCGGCATGAGCCGTGAGGACTCGATCGCGCAGGTCCATCTGCCCGATCTCCCGGAGAGCACCTCGATCGAAGGCGACGAGGAGGCCGAGAAGAGCCTCACGACCGCACCCGAGGTCCCCGTCGACCCCTACGCGCCGACCGCCGTCACTCCCTGGACGGAGAACAGCGGCACCGCGACGCTGACCGCCGAGGCCGAACCCGGCACCACCGTCCCGGTCTCCAACGGCCTGCCGGTCGCGCTCGGCGTGCCCGAGGACACCGACCCGGCCGCCATCGCGGGCGAGTGGAAGGTCGACCTGGCCGCGCCGGCCGCGTCCCAGGAGGCCGGCGTCTCCGGCCTGATCATGCAGGTCACCCCGCCGGCCACCGCCGAACCGGACGCCCAGGTCGCGCTCACCGTCGACACCACCGGCTTCGCCGACCTCTACGGCCCCCAGGCCGCGGACCGCTTCGGCCTCGTGCTGCTGCCCGAATGCGTGCTGACCTCCCCCGACAGCGGCGACTGCGCCGCCGAGGGCGGCGTGCAGACCATGTCGGGCCGGGCGGACGGCAAGGCCGAACAGCTGCGCAGCACCGTGGAGGTGGTGCCCGCGAAGGACGCGCCCACCGACTCCACCGCCGCGAAGGACGCGCCCACCCGCAAGATCCTGACCGGTTCGGTGCCGGTCGCCGGCCTGCTCGGCGGCGAGGCGGCCTCGAAGACGACCGGCGCCTCCGTGCGCACCGCCGCCCTCCAGGCGGTGGACGCCTCCGGCCCGCAGGTCGTCGGCGCCCTGGACACCGGCGCGTCGGCCTCCGGCGACTTCACCGCGACGCCGCTGCTGTCCTCGGGCTCGTGGTCGGCCGGTGCCTCCTCCGGCGCCTTCACCTACGCCTACCAGGTGCAGGTTCCGGAGACCGCCGGCGGACTCAACCCCAGGGTGGCGCTGAGCTATTCCTCGCAGTCGGTCGACGGGCGCACCTCCTCGACCAACAACCAGGCCTCCTGGATCGGTGACGGCTGGGACTACAACCCGGGCTCCATCACCCGCACCTACGCCAACTGCCGCGAGGACTCGAAGAAGTCCGGGTCGAACAACGCCACCCACCGCACGGCCGACCTGTGCTGGGGCTCGAACAACGCCACCCTGTCGCTCGGCGGCATGACGACCGAGCTGGTGTGGGACAAGGACAAGGGCAAGTGGTTCACCGCCAGCGGCGACGGCTCCAAAATCGAGCAGATCAAGGACACCAAGGACCGGCAGAGCGGCAACGGCGCCAAGGACGGCGAGTACTGGGTCGTCACCACCCGTGACGGCACCCGCTACCACTTCGGCATGCACAAGCTGCCGAAGTGGAACACCGGCGACCCGGTCACCAACTCGGTCCTGACCGTGCCGGTGTACGGAAACCACGCCGACGAGCCCTGCTACAAGGCCGGCGACTGGGCCGGTTCGTGGTGCACCCAGGCCTGGCGCTGGGGGCTCGACTACGTCGAGGACGTCCACGGCAACGCCATGTCGCTGTGGTGGAAGCGCGACAAGAACTACTACGCCCGCAATTTCAACTTCAAGGCGCCGGTCGTCTACGACCGCGACGGCTACCTGGCCCACATCGACTACGGGCAGCGCGCCGACAGCCTCTTCTCCAAGGAGGCCCCGGCCCGCATCGGCTTCCAGGTCGACGAGCGCTGCCTGGGCGAGGGCTCGCTGAACTGCACCGAGGCCAACTTCACCGACAAGGACCCGGGCAAGTACCGCATCTGGTACGACACCCCGGCCGACCTGCGGTGCGACTCCGGCAAGAAGTGCTGGAACGCCGGCCCGTCGTTCTGGTCCCGCAAGCGCCTGGTCTCGATCACCACCTCGGCGCAGCGGCGCACCGACACCACCGCGCGCCAGGTGGTGGACAAGTACACGCTCACCCAGAGCTTCCCGGTCCTGAAGACCGGCCCGAACACGGCACTGTGGCTGGAGTCGATCCAGCGGACCGGATACGCCCGCCTCGGCAGCACGGACAAGAGCGTCACCCTCAACCCGGTGCGCTTCGAGTCCAACGCGGAGGACATGCCCAACCGGGTCATGCGGCCCAAGGACCCGCGTCCCGGCTTCTCCCGGCTGCGCGTCGCCCGTGTCATCAACGAGTACGGCGGCGAGACCGTCGTCACCTACAAGCCGGCCGCCGGTGACTGCGCCACCGGCGCCAACCTGCCCGGCAAGAAGGACACGGCGGCGCTGAAGTCCAACTCCCGCCTGTGCTACCCGTCGTTCTGGCACCCGGACCCCGAAGTCGAGGACATCGACTGGTTCCACAAGTACGTGGTGGACTCCATTGAGGAACTCCCCAACGTCGACGGTGCGTTCAGCACCAAGACGGCGTACTCGTACAAGAACGCCGGCTGGAAGCTCGCCGAGGCGGAGTTCACCAAGAAGTCCACGCGCACCTACTCGCAGTTCGCCGGTTTCGAGCAGACCACGGTGATCACGGGCGAGGACGAGCCGTCGATCGGCAGCAAGAAGTCCAAGTCCGTCACCCGCTACTTCCGCGGCATGGGCGACAACGTCTCGGTGAAGGACATCACCGGCACCGAGATCGCCAAGGACTCCGAGGCCTTCGCCGGCCGGATCGCCGAGGAACTCAGCTACGCGAAGGCGGGCGACGCGGACACCGACTGGCTGTCCCGCAGCGTCACCGTCCCGGCCGTCACCGAGCTGGCCAAGCGCGACCGCGACGACGGACTGAGCCCGCTGCGCGCCTGGCGTGTCACGGAGCCCGTGGAGATCGCGTACACCAGGTCCTCCGGCACCGGTGACGACACCCGCCGCGAGCGGATCGTCAGGACCGAGACCACCTACGAGGCGACCCACGGTCTGCCCACCCTGGTCGAGTCCCTCGGCGACACCGGTAAGACCGGGGACGAGTCCTGCACCAAGCTGGAGTACGTCCACCACACCGGCAAGAACCTCATCGGCCTGACCAAGCAGGTGCTGGTCTCGCCGACCACCTGCGCCAACGCCGACTTCGCCGACCTGACCACCCTGAGCGGCGCCACCCGCACCGCGTACGACGGCCAGGGCTACGGGGCCGCGCTCGCCGACACCACGCGCGGCCTGGCCACCGAGTCCTGGTCGCTGAACGGCACCGGCACCGGCTTCCAGACCGACGGGACCACCGGTTTCGACGCCGTCGGCCGCGTGGTCAGGCAGACCGACCCGGACGGCAAGTCCGCCACGATCACGTACACCCCGTCCTCGGGGCAGGTCTTCGAGGTTACCGAGACCAACTCCCTCGGCCACTCCCAGAAGCAGGAGCTGGAGCCGGGCCGTTCGACCGCGCTCAGGACGACCGACGCAAACGGCCGGGTGAGCGAGGCGAAGTTCGACCCGCTGGGCCGACTCGACGAAGCCTGGGCCCCGGGCCGCACCCCGTCGGCCTCGTCCGTGCCGGACTTCAGGGCCGTCTACACGATCCCGGCCTACGACCCGGAGAACCCGGACCGCAAGCCCCCGTACGTCACCACCTACACGCGCGGACACGAGGACCGCGTCGAGACCTCCGTCACCCTCTACGACGGCCTCGGCCGCGAGCGGCAGACGCAGGAGCAGGCGGACGGCGGCGGTCACCTGATCACCGACACGCTCTACAACAGCTCCGGTGAGGTCTGGCAGACGAACAACGCCTACCTGACCCACGACGCCAAGTTCGGTGAGCTGTTCACCCCGCTCGCCGACACGGCCGTCCCCAACATCACCCGCTACAGCTACGACGGCCTCGGCCGGGTGGTCGAGGAGATGCCGGTCCTCAAGGTCATGGACCCGCTGACCAAGGAGGCCACGTCCCAGCCGGTCACGGCGCGGGCCACCCGCTACGAGTACGGCGAGGACTGGTCGAAGGTCGTCAACCCGGAGGGAGCCTCCTCCTACCGCGTCTACACCGACGCCCTCGGCCGCACCTCCCGGGTGGACACGTTCAACCCGGCCGCGCCCGACGGCCTCACGTCGATGCGGTACGCGTACGACCACCACGGCCAGCTCGTGACGGCGACCAACTCCGCCGACAAGACGCACCCGTGGACGTGGACCTACGACCACCGCGGCCGGATGGAGACCGCCACTGACCCGGACACGGGCACCACGACGACCAAGTACGACCACTTCGACCGGCCGCTGACCACCACCGACGCCCGGGGCACCACCGTCTGGAACGGCTACGACGAGCTGTCGCGGCCGACCCAGCAGCGCCTGAAGGACTCGAGCGGCACCCTGCTGGCCGAGTACACCTACGACACCGTCAGCGGCGGCAAGGGCATGCCCGCCACCGCCACCCGCTACACCGACGGCCTGGCGTACACCCAGAAGGTCAACGGCTACACCAAGGACTACCAGCCGACCTCGACCACGCTGACCCTGCCGTCGACGCTGGCCGCCACGTGGGGGCTCGCGACCTCCTACACGTACGGCTACACGTACAGCGACACGGGCATGCTGGAGGAGGCCTCGCTGCCGGCGGTCGGAAAGTTCGCCGCCGAGAAGCTCGTCGTCCGCTACAACAAGGACGGCCAGCCCCTGTCGATCTCCGGCAAGGACTGGTACGGCTCCGAGACGGTCTACTCCCCATACGGCCAGGTGCTGCGCTCGACCCTGGGCGCGCAGCCGTACCGGGTGTGGACGCAGAACTCGTTCGACGAGTCGAGCGGTGAGCTCCAGGACCAGTCGGTCTACCGCGAGAAGACCGACGACAAGACCCTGGTCGGCGGGAACCTCGTCTCCAACCGGTCGTACACCTACGACCCGTCGGGCAACGTCACCTCGATCCGGGAGCACTCGGACGGGATCGCGGAGCGGCAGTGCTTCAGCTACGACCCGCTGGGTCAGCTGAAGTCGGCCTGGACCTCCAAGGACCAGACCGGGTGCGCCGCGCCGAAGAACAGCGACGGCACGCTGAACGTGGCGGCGGGCAAGGACAACTCCGGCTACTGGCAGGAGTACGAGTACGACCTGGTCGGCAACCGCAAGAAGCTCACCGAGAAGGACCTCACCGGCGACACCGCCAAGGACGCCACGACCAGCTACTCCTACGGCAAGGCCGACGGCACCCAGCCGCACACGCTGACCCGGGTGTCGAAGACCTACACCACGCCGCAGGGCGCGCAGGTCAAGGCCGAGGCGGAGCGGCTGTACGAGCTGACGGGCGAGACCAAGTCCGTCACCTCCGTCCAGAACGGCGACAAGCAGGACCTGACCTGGACGTACGACGGCCAGGTCGACCGGATCAAGGGCCAGGGTGCGGGCGGCCGCGCGCCCTACGTGGGCCTGGCGGACAAGTGCCTGGACCTGAAGGGCGGGACGGCGACCCCCGGGCAGCCGGTCCAGCTGTACGACTGCAACACCTCCCCGGCGCAGAGCTGGCGCTTCGCCGTCACTCCCGGGGCGACGCAGGCCGACCCCGACCGGGGCGCGCTGACCATCTACGACACCTGGTGCGCGCAGCCGGCCGGGAACACGGCCGGGTCGGCGGTGCAGTTGCAGAAGTGCGACGGCTCCGCGGGGCAGGAGCTCAAGCGGAACACGTCCGGTCAGCTCACCCACATCGCGTCGGGTCTGTGCCTGGCGGTCAAGGACGCCAACGCGGCGAACTCGACGCCGATCGAGCTGACCGCCTGCGACGCCACGAAGTCCGCGCAGTTGTGGGCGCCGCAGAACGACACCCGTCACATCTACGGCCCCGACGGCTCCCGCCTGCTGATGATCAAGGGCAAGCAGGCCACCCTGTACCTGGGTGAGGCCGAGGTCACCGTGCGGCAGGGCGGTGTCCTGGTCCACACCCAGCGCACCTACGCAGCTCCGGGCGGCGCGGTCATGCGCTACGCGAACGGCACGGGGGGCGAGACCCTGGTCGCCCTCGCCGGCGACCACCAGGGCAGCACCTACGCCGAGGTGGCTCTGAACGGCGGGATGCCGGTCCGGATCCGCAAGCAGGACCCGTTCGGCAACGAGCGCGCGGCGAGCACGGCCGGCGCCAACCTGCAGACCCACACCGGCTTCCTGGGCGCCACCCGCGACGACGCCTCCGGCTACCAGCCGCTGGGCGCCCGCCTGTACGACCCGGTGGTCGGACGCTTCCTGTCCGCCGACCCGGTGCTCGACCTGAACGACGTCCTTCAGTCCAACGGCTACTCCTACGCGCACAACAACCCGGTGACGATGTCCGACCCGACGGGTCTGGCCATCTCGCTGTCCGCCTCCGAGAAGGCCGCGGCCCTGGCGGGCGCGGGCCTGTCGGCGGCGCAGGTCGCCCAGGCGCAGTCCACCATGGGCAAGTCGCTGACCTCGGTGATTTTGTCCGTGGCGTGGGAGACGCTGAAGGACTTCATCGGCATCAACGACGCCCTCGCCTGCTTCGGCGGCGACATGTGGTCCTGCGGCAGCCTGATCATCCAGGCGATCCCGTGGGCCAAGCTCGGCAAGATCCCGGCGGTGATGAAGGCCGTCAACCGCACGATCAAGGCCATCGAGTCCTTCCGCGCGGCGAAGAAGGCGGCCGAGTTCGTCCTGAAGGCCGCGAAGGCGGCCGAGTCGGCCGCGCTGAAGGCGAAGAAACTGGCCATCGAGAAGGCCAAGAAGGAAGCCGCGCAACGGGCCAAGAAGAAGGCCGCCGAGCAAGCGAAGAGAACCGCCGACAAGGCGCTGGCCCAAACCAAGAAAACAGGCAACGGCGTCCAGAAGCAGGCCCAGGCGAAGGCGGCTCCGAGGTCGTCGTCGGTGTCCAGCGTGACCAAGTCCGGTGGTGGCAGCAAGGTCAACCTCACCAAGCCCGGTGGCAGCTCCGGCGGCTCCTCCCGAAGCAGCGGCGGCTCCAGCGGGAGCGGCGGCTCGGGCAAGGCCGGGAGCGGCGGGTCCAGCAATGGTGAGAGTCGTCCCGGGTGCAACAGCTTCGCTCCCGGTACCAGGGTCCTGATGGCCGACGGCTCCACCAAGCCGATCGAGGAGGTCAAGACCGGCGACAAGGTCGTCGCCACCGACCCCAAGACCGGCGAGAAGCGGATCGAGACGGTCACCGCCGAGATCAAGGGCCAGGGCCTGAAGCACCTGGTCAAGGTCACCATCGCCACCGGTGGCAAGAAGGGCACGAAGACGGCTCAGGTCACCGCGACCGACGGCCACCCCTTCTGGGTCCCTGAACTCGGCGAATGGATCAAGGCCACCGACCTCCACGCCGGCCAGTGGCTCCAGACCAGCGCGGGCACCTACGTCCAGATCACCGCGATCGAGCGCTGGACGGCCCAGACGGCAGCGGTTTACAACCTCACCGTCAGCGACCTCCACACGTACTATGTACTCGCAGGCGCCACCCCGGTCCTCGTTCACAACTGCGGAGGACTCGACGACGACGCGCACGCGGCAATTCAGGATCGCCATGGGACCGATATTGCTGATGGGGTTGACTACAACGTCCAGCGCATGTGTACGGCCTGCAACTCGGCCAGTGATGCGGCGGACCACACCATCAATGGAATCGGCGGCGACGTAGACGAATTGGGTCGATACCTGGCTGGTCAGCGCGACTTGGGCATGACTCATGTCGATCGGAGGAAGCCAGGAACAACTGCCAGACGTGATGAGAGTAGGGTGGATTCAAGTGGTAGGGGTGTGACGATCGTCCAAAACTCCTACATGGTTCACGCTTATCATCAGTCGTTGGACGAGTTCAACAGCATCTTCAATTCGCTGGGGTGAGGTCGCATGTATCGGAGGGTTCGCCTCAGGCGTTCGGGTGAAAGCTACGTACTCAGCCTCACTCCGGCCCAATTCGAACTGGTCAGAAGGGTGCTTGTGGATCTTTATGGCGGCAGTCACTCTTCAGAGGTGGTGGCCGTCGTGGCTGGTGACGCTTCGGCGGAACTCCTCGAACTGAGGGGTCGAGAGGTGGACTTCCAGTCGCGCTCGAACATTGAGGTGGCATTGAGTCACTCTGACCTTCGGGTGTTGTATGGAGCCCTGGCGTTCGCCTTCTTGAATCGCTCGTCGGAAGAGGCGTTTCATAACAGGTACGGCTTCTACAGCGAGAATGTCCAGACTGTGGGGTGGGCGATCTGTGCGGCTCTCCAGGGAGTAGGGAACTCGGTGTAGCCATTCTTCCCCGGATTAAGTTGAATACTTGGTCTGGGTTCACGGTTCTAGAGGGTTCACTCGTTTCGAGTCTGCTCCCGTAATGGGCGCGCCCAGAGTCGAACTTCGAGTCCCCTGAGATTTCACCAGCAAACATGAAGCCCCGTCAGGTGCGTCCTGGCGGGGCTTCTGCATGGGCTGACGGCAGTAGTTGACGGCAACGTCAGCGGACGAAGACGGCGCAGGGCGGCGGTTCATCGCCGTCGGAGCATGTCGCCTTGGTGTTCTCCGGGCTGCCGAGGGCGGTGCTGAGGGTGTCGATGGCGTCTCGCTGGAGGCGGAGTCGGACGTGGGCGTAGACGGTGGCGGTGACGCCGATGTGGGCGTGGCCGAGGAGTTCCTTGATCACGACGAGTTCGACGCCTTGCTCCAGGAGCAGGGTGGCGGTGGAGTGCCTGAGGTCGTGGAAGCGGATGCGGCGGAGGCTGGCCTTGCGGAGGAGCGTGGTGAAGGTGCGGGTGAGGTTGGTCGGGTCGATCGGTCTGCCCTGCACTGTGGTGAACACGTGCGCGTCGTGCTGCCACGTGGTGCCCGCGGCCTCACGCTCGCGCTCCTGCTGCTCGTGGTGGAGCTTCAGCGACTGGACGCAGCGGGCGGGAAGGGCGATGCGGCGCTCGGAGGCGCGCGTTTTGGTGGGCAGCGTGGTGAGCCCGCCGGTGCTGGTGCGCTGGAGTGTGCGGCGGATGGCGGCGGTGCCCGCGTCGAGGTCGAGGTCCTCCCAGCCCAGGCCGAGGAGTTCTCCTTTGCGGAGTCCGGTGTGGAGGGCGAGTTCGAACAGCGCGTGCAACCGGTGTCCGCGCGTGGCCGCGAGGAGCTGGCGGGCTTCGTCGGCGGCGAGGGGTTCGAAGCGCCGGGGCCGTGGGGTGCCGGTGCGGACGTTGCGGGCGACGCTGCGCGGGGCACGCATGTGAGGGCCCGTCCCTGCCAGGGCTGACGAGGACGGGGAGCCTCGATCGGCCGTGCCTGGCAGGGACGGGAGATGGGTAGGTCGGCGCGGTGCGGCGCCTGGGCGAGCGGGACGGTTCACGTCTGCCGCCAGGCTCGCCAGGGCCGGGTGATGATCTCCCGGTAGGTGTGGTGGGATGGATTCTGGCCGCAGTGCCGCAGCACCCAGGTCTGCGGTTCGGCGAAGTCCTTGCTTGTCGGGGACGTCTCTCCGTCCACGGCGCACTGCATCGCGTACAGGACCGGCTCCGCGTTCGGCTCGCGGTCGGGCTGGAGCGTCCAGGTCTCGTAGCGCAGGACCGAGCGAGGGGTCACCGTCCCCACCTCCGGTTGGCCGCGGCCACCTTCGCGCTCAACTCCTCCGTCGGAGTCGGCCTACGTACGTCCTCGGGCGGCACGTCCCACTCCCGGCCACCGCGCGGCGGTCGAAGCTGCACGTACGACCCCACATGGCCCATCACCACGCCCACCTTGCCGCTCCGCCGGTCGACCACCAGGGCGCCGGCTTCGGGCGAGACGGTGTGCCCGTCGGCATCAGGGGTGGGGGCCGTCATCGTGACCACCCTGGCGAGGTGGCGCGCGACCGGGCGTCCAGTCGCAGGGCGGGAACACATGGGGTGGCGCTCATTCGCACGGTGACGCTCCTCGGCGGCGTTGATGCGTACCCCTGGGCCTGTTGGTGCCGCAGGGTCGTCACCGATCCTCACGCCGGTCACCGGGACGAAGGAACCTCCGCCAAACCCCACTTCGGGACGTCCTGCACCGTGTAGAACGTCCCTGGTGTCGTCCTGAGACGAAGAGGGAGACTCGTGCCGAACGAGAGACTACGAGCCGTCATGGCGGCGGGAGGCTGGACGTACGCCGCACTCGCTCAGCAGGTTGAGGTTGACCCCAAGTCGGTCGAGCGCTGGGTGAACCTCGGGCGTATCCCACGTCGTGCCACCGCCCTCCAGGCGGCCAAGGCCCTGGGAGAAGATGTGCACGCACTCTGGCCGGCGCTCCGCCAGGCTCGCCCCGCCCGCGCCATCAGCCCTGAGCTGGTGGCGCTCTACAAGCAGCGGGCCGACATCCCCATCTCGGCGTTCACCGACCTGATGGCCCAGGCCCGGGAACGGATCGACATCCTTGTATACGCGGCTGTCTTCCTCCACGAGGCGTACCCGCGGCTGAACGAACTCCTCACCGAACGCGCCGCCGAAGGTTGCGCGGTCCGCGTCGCGATCGGGGATGCCGACAGCGACAACGTCCAAGCCCGCGGTCAGGAGGAGCGGTTCGGTCACGGCATCGAATCCCGCTGCCGCCTCGCCCTCATGCACTACAGGCCACTCGCCGCCACCCCCGGCATCGAAGTCCGCACCCACGAAACCACGCTCTACAACTCCCTCTACCGCGCCGACGACCAGCAACTCGTCAACGCCCACGTCTGGGGCGTCAACGCCTACGCCGCCCCCGTGTGGCATCTTCGCCGACACGAGACAGGCGGCATGTTCGACACCTACGCCGAGAGCTTCGACGCCGTGTGGGCGACGGCGACGCCCGTACGAGAGGAAGGCTGACCGTGGCCCGCACCGAGTACTACGACGACCCGAGCGCGCCCAAGCCGAACAGCATGGTCGTCGCCGCGTCCGCCGTCGTCACCGACGACCACGGCCGCATCCTCCTCCAGCGCCGCCGCGACAACGACCTGTGGGCCTTGCCCGGTGGCGGCATGGACCTCACCGACTCCCTGCCCGGCACAGCCGTCCGCGAAGTCAGGGAAGAGACCGGCTTCGACGTCGAGATCACCGGCCTGGTCGGCACCTACACCGACCCGAAACACATCATCGCCTACACCGACGGCGAGGTCCGCCGCCAGTTCAACGTCTGCTTCGCCGCCCACATCACCGGCGGCCAACTGACCATCTCCGACGAGTCCACCGAGCTCCGGTTCGTGCCGCCCGAAGAGATCGAGCAGCTGCCAATGCACCACACCCAACGACTCAGGCTCCAGCACTTCCTGGAACAGCGCGAGAAGCCCTACCTGGGCTGAACCGGCTGACGGCAGTAGCTGACGGCAACAACCCCACACAACCACGGACACCCACGCACTTCACCGGACCAGCAAACCGCGCTTGACCAGCCAAAAAGCAGGTCGAGGGCTTCGCGTAGCACACGTACTATGTGGTAGCTGGAGGGACTTCAGTACTCGTTCACAACTGCACCATTGCGGATGAACGGGCGCATGCCAGAGCATCGGAGAATTCCGCATATTCCAGCAGACCGGACGTTGCTACCGGTGGGTACCTTTGGATTAAGGGATAAATGAGGATTCTGGCTAAACAGTCGGGATCCGGGAGTGAGGGTTTGGTTGGTCGGCTGATGGTTTCAAAGCCTGGCGGTCCATGCGGTTTCCGCATAGAAGTTTGGCCTCCGAGGCATTGAATGCTTGGGGGCAAGGGCGCATGTTGATTGAATCGTCTACTGATCCGCTCTCCTCCGGGGAGTATGGGAGGGTTCATAACTCGCAGGAAAATCGGGGATCAGTTGACGAGCCGCCTTTTTAGTAGGTGGGGAGTTGATTGGCCGGTTCTTTCTGCGGCCGAGGCGGAATGTGAGAGACCCCACCGGTAGTCGGGTCGCCCCGGAAAAATCTCACATCGGGAGATCCGGCTACCGGCGACCTGGGGGTTCCAGTTTGCTCCGGCGAGCAAGTGCTGCAGGCCGTCAGGGGTAGCGCGGCCTGCCTGCTCGGCCAGTTGCCAGCTGTTCTTTCGGGCCACCGGGGCGAGTAACGCCGAAGGCCACCCCTGACCACTCCGCGGCTCGCTACACTCCAGCCGCCCAGCGAAACCCCAGGTCAGACAGCAAAGCCCTGCTGGAGTACTAGCGCACGCCTTCCCACAACAGGCGTTCCCGACTGCGTGGGTCGGATTCCAGGGTGGGGTCTTCCGTGAAGACCATCGTCGTGCGGGTGGCCGTGTCGTAGGCCGGCCAGCCCGGGTCGCCCGTCTTGGCGAAGGTGAGCCAGGCCGTGTGCATTGCGTCCGCCAGGGGCTGGGGTGCGTGGGGGCCCAGCAGGGGGGCGTACGACGGGTCCTGGAGGCGGTTGAAGACGAAGGGGAGGTCCAGGGCGTGGCAGGCGCCCAGGTGGCCTTCGAACCGGGGGGAGCGCCAGGCGAATTCGTAGACGTGGGAGCCCGGGACGGACTCGGCCAGGCGGAGGGCGGGGATGCGGTAGAACCAGTCCGTCGCCACCGCGGAGAGGAGTTCGCCCGGGGTGGCGTCGGGGTGGGTCGCCCGGTAGACCGGGAGGGCTTGGTCCGGGTCCAGGCCGTATGCCGTTGCCGCGGCGTGAAGGCCGGCTTCGGGGATCCTGTCCAGGAGACCCGTGGGGGCCAGGAACAGGCGGTACTCCTCGCGGTTGCTGCCGATCAGGAGGTCGACTCCGCAGTCGGGGCCGGGCAGGGACAGGCCGGACGTCACCGGTTCGAACGGCATCATGTTGAGCACCGCCTCGCCCCACAGGGCCGGGTCCGGGCGGGCGCCCACCTCCGCGCGGAGTTCGGCCTGGGCGGGCAGGAGGTCGGTCAGGGGGACCTCGGCGAAGGACTCCACGGTCGGTTCGATGCCGAGCTTCTCCGCCAGGCGGGCTGTGATCAGCGCCGCCGAGGACGGGCGCAGGAAGTGGTGGCAGGCGCCGCTCTGCAGGATCGCCCGGTGGAACAGGCCGCGGGCCAGGCCGGTGGACAGCAGGGCGCCGATGCTCATCGCGCCCGCCGACTCGCCGAAGACCGTCACCCGGTCGGGGTCGCCGCCGAAGGAGGCGATGTTGGCGCGGATCCAGCGCAGGGCGGCCACCTGGTCCAGCAGTCCGCGGTTGTCCGGGACACCGGGCAGGTGGAGGAAACCGTCCGACCCCAGGCGGTAGTTGAGGGTGACGCAGACGACCCCGCCGCGGGCGAACGCGCTGCCGTCGTACCCCGACGCCGAGCCGGATCCGTTCGTGAACGCCCCGCCGTGCAGCCACACCATCACCGGCAGGCCGGCCCCCGGCTCCGGGGCGGGCGTCCAGATGTTGAGGTTCAGGCAGTCCTCGCCGGGGATCTCGTTCTCCGGGATGAGGGTGTCGAACGGCGGCGCGTAGGGCGCGTGCGGAGCCGTCGGGCCGTACGCCGTCGCGTCGCGTACACCCGTCCAGGGCTCGGGCGGGTCCGGCGCCAGGAAGCGGCGCGGGCCGAAGGGCGGGGCGGCGTACGGCACGCCCAGGAAGGACGCCACACCGCCGTCCGCGGCGACGGAAACACCGCCGCGGACGGCGCCCTGCTCGGTCGTGCATACCGTGGTGCGTGAGGTCATGCGGTGAGGATCCCCAGCAGGGCCGCGCCGAACTCCTCGGGACGTTCCAGGTGCACCGCGTGCCCGGCGTCCGGGACGGCGACCTCGCGGACCGTGCCGCCGTGCGCCGCGTAGCGGTCCAGGACGTGGCGGGTCTGCGCCACCATCGGCTGGGCGGGGGTCCCGTCCCAGCCGGGCACCGCGCCGATCGCGCCCAGGTGCGCCAGGTCGAACATCGAGGTGTCCGAGACGATCACGTCGTCCTCGCCGCGGATCCACAGCACCGGCGGCTTGGGGTCGATCAGGGGCAGCTCGTCGAGGCGGAAGTACAGCGGGGAAAGGCAGTTGAGGACACCCCGGGTGCCGGGGGCCACGCCCGGCCAGGCCGTGGACGCCACGCTGTCGCCCGGGTAGTGGTCGTCGCCGATGCGCGTGGTGAGCATCGAGTCCACGTACGCGTCCTCGTGCTCGCCCTCGGGGCGCCACGGCGGCTTGACGTAGCAGGTCGCCAGGACGGAGCGGGGCGTGACCGGGGAGTCCTCGCCGCGCTCGCCCTTGGCCAGCAGCGCGACGAACTCCGCATTGGCGGTGCCGCCGCCCGAGCCCGCACCGTCCTCGGAGTTGAGGGTCCCGTCCACTCCGTGGGTGCCGCCGAAGCCGTACGGGGAGACCGGGTTGACCAGGGTCAGGGAGCGCACCGCGGCCGGGTGGTCGGACAGGTACTGCATGATCACGCCCCCGCCCATGGACCAGCCCACCAGGTGCGCCCGGTCGATGCCGAGGGCCGTCAGCAGCGCGGCGAGGTCGTCGGCGTGGTCGCGCAGGCCGCGGGTGGCGTCGATGGGCAGCGGATCGGTGCCGCCGAAGCCGCGCAGGTCCAGCGCGATCGGGCGGTAGCGGTCCGGCAGCAGCGCCATGGTGGTGTGCCAGAAGGTGGAGGAGGAGACGTTGCCGTGTACGAAGACGACCGGTTCGCCCTCGTCCCGGAGGTCGGTGACCTGGACGGTCAGGCGGTCGGTGGGTACCCGGCGGGTGCGGATGCTGCTCGTGGTCATCGTCATCTGGTCCTTCGGTCCGTTACGAGAGCCAAGTGGCGATCTGGGCGGCGGCCGAGCCGTTCCAGCCCAGCTCCAGGTGGTTGGCGCCGGCGATGGTGGCGGTGCCGCCGACCGTGGGGACGCCGGTGGTGTCGAGCGCGCTGGCGATGAAGACGACACCGTCGCTCGGCCCGCGGTTCTCGTTGAAGATGCCGACGACGGTGGGGGACCCGCCGGCCAGCAGGTAGGTGGTGACGGAGGCGGGTACGCCGGCGTCGTGCAGGGGCTTGATCAGCGAACCGGCGTCGATGGCGGCCTGGATGCCGCTGCCCGCGGTGTAGAAGCCCTGGCCGCCGTAGTACGTCGTGTACCAGTCCTGCGCGGCGCCGTCGACTCCGTACTTGCCGTCCCAGCGGGCCAGCATCTGCCGCTGGCCGGGGTAGTTGTCGTAGCCGCCGGAGGGCGTCATCGAGAATTCGGGGTGCGCGGTGTACAGGCCGTAGCAGGTCATCCGCGTGTGCGGGGAGGGCGCGTTGACCGTGCCGCCGCACTCGGGCCAGATGGAGAAGTCGTGCGCCCAGCCGTGCGCGTACGGGTAGTCGTAGCCGCCGTTCGGACCGCCCACGGTGATCAGCTTGCGCACGTCACCGGCGTACGCCCGCCCCCAGCTCGGCTTCAGCGACGACACGTACGCGCGGGTCGACATCTCGCCCTTGCTCCAGCCGACGAGGTCGACCTTGTCGACGCCCAGCTTCGCCTTGATGACGGCGACGGCGTCGCCGACGATCTGCGCCTGCATCAGGTTGTCGCCCTGCTTGTGCGCGAAGCCGACGGCGAAGACGCGGTGGCCGCGCGCGGACAGGTACTGCATCAGACCGGTGGACGGGCAGGACAGCGCGCCGCAGCCGTAGCCGCCCGCCTCGCCCGGGTTGGCCCAGGCGCGGTCCGCGGTGTCGTTGGCGCCGTGCACGAGCAGGACCGGTGTGGTGCGGCTGCCGGTGTTCCAGCCGGGGGCCGAGTAGAGCAGGAAGCGGCTGGAGGAGGGGCGGGAGACCCCGCCGAAGTAGGTGACGCGCTTTCCGTCCTGGTCGCCGCGGCCGTCGGACGGGTAGCCCTCGGTGCGGAAGCCGGGGGTGGTGTCGAGGTAGCGCTCCACGCCCTCCCAGCCGTTGGTGACGGTGCCGGCCCCGTAGCTCGCCTCGAGGGTGAGGTAGGAAGGCGGCGGTTCGGTGGCCGACGCTGCGCCGGCGCCGGCCACCGGTCCGGCCGCCACCGCCGTCAGCAGGGCGAGCAGCGTCCGCCACCGGCCCGTACGGCTTCGTCTGTCCCGCATGTCCCCGCCCTTTCCTGCGCGCTTGCACGGCTCCGTCCCCCTGCGGCGGCCCACCTTAGGCGCGGCATACGGCGGGAGGGCATGTGCGCGGAACCCATAAGGGGGGCGGTCTGTATGGGGCGGCAAGCCCGCAAGCCCGCAAGCCCGCAAGCCCGCAAGCCCGCAAGCCCGCGGTGCGCGGTCCGCACCCCGCAGCCCACCTCGGCCGCCCGACACAGGAGTGTCGGGCGGCCGAGGTGGGCTGCGGACCGCCGTCGCCTCAGACGGTCTGTACTGCCCTCCGCCGGGCACGGACCCGGTACCCGTAGGCGGCCAGCACCACGGCCAGGCTGAGGAAGCTCAGCCCCACCTGCGGCCGTGTCTCCGGCATGACGACCATGACCGCGAGCACCCCCGCCATCCACGCGATGGTCACGTAGGACAGGTACGGGAAGAGCCACATCTTCAGCTGGATCGGCTCGCTGCCGTCGCGCTCGATCCGCCTGCGCTGCCGGATCTGCGCCGCCACCAGCACGATGTAGTAGATGAGCTGGATGGCGCCGGAGGAGTTGATGAGGAAGATGAAGACCTGTTCGGGGAAGAAGTAGTTGGCGACCACGGCGAGGTAGCCCATCGACGTCCCGGCGAGGATCGCCCGGACCGGCACGCCGCGGGAGTTGACCCTGGCGAGGAACTTCGGCGCCTCGCCCTGCTCGGCCAGGGTGAGCAGCATGCGCGAGGTGATGTACAGGCAGGAGTTGAGCGAGCTGAGCACCGCCGTCAGCACGACCACCTGCATCATGACCGAGGTGTAGGGGATGCCCGCGGCGTCCAGGGCGACCGCGAACGGGCTCTTGATGATCTTGCCGGAGAACGAGAAGTCCCACGGCACGATGCACACGATCAGCAGCACCGACAGCACATAGAAGGTGAAGACCCGGTACATCACCTGCTTCGTCGCCTTGGCGGCGTACTCGGCGGGCTTCTCGGACTCGGCGGCCGCGATCGTGGCGATCTCCGCGCCGCCCATGGAGAACAGCACCGTCACGCTGCCGATCACCGCGGCCGTGACGCCCATCGGGAAGAAGCCGCCGGAGCCGAACAGGTGGCTCAGGCCCGGACTGGACTTGCCGGTGCCGCCGAACAGGAAGACCACCGCGACGCAGGCGAAGAAGATGATCGCCGCGATCTTGACGGAGGCGAGCCAGAACTCCGACTCGCCGTAGGCCTTCACCGACAGCAGGTTGACGGCGGTCATCACCAGCATCAGGCCCAGGCACAGGGCCCAGGTGGGCACCGAGGGCAGATAGCCGCCCAGGATGCCGGCCCCGGCGACGGCCTCGATGGCCGCCACGACGACCCAGAAGTACCAGTAGAGCCAGCCGATGGTGAACCCGGCCCAGTTGCCGAGCCCGTGCCGGGCGAAGTTGGCCACCGAGCCCGCCGACGGCCGCAGCACGGCCATCTCGCCGATGGCCCGCATGACGAAGATCATCAGTACGCCGCTGACGGCGTAGCTCAACACGGCCGCGGGACCGGTCTGGTTGATCACCGCACCCGAGCCGACGAACAGCCCGGCGCCGATGATGCCGCCGAGCGCGATCATCGTCAGATGCCGGTTCTTCAGGGATCTCTTGAGTCCGCCGCCGGGGGCGGTGGGTTCTTCGTGGAGAACGGTCGAAACGGGTCGATCACTGGTCGTTGCCACGGTGGACCTCGTTCTTCTTCTGATACGACGAGGGGAAGGGGTAAGCCGGAGCCGTCCCGGGAGGTGCTCCGGTCAGGAGCACCCCGTGTCGCGCGCACCACGGGTCAGGCGCACCACGCGTGGGCGGCGGCCGCGTAGATCTCGACGATCTCGAGGTACTTGCTCGTCTCGACCCATTCGTTCGCCCAGTTGTAAGGGGGCGTGCCCGGGCCGATGTTGACCGCGTCGATACCGGCCTGCTTGAGGGGGACCATGTCGGTCCAGAACTGGATGCCGCGGAAGACCGGGTCGCCGCCGGCGGTGCGGACCGCGTCGGCCACGGTGCGGGCGATGGGCTCCTCGGTGCCGATCTCGTACGGCAGGCGCGGACCGCTGAGCCAGTGGGGGCTGAACTCGACCGTCGCCCTGATCCGGGGGTCGTCGGCGCTCATCTTGTCGATCATGGCGATGACCTGCTGCCGGACCGCGTAGGGGTCCTGGGAGGGCAGCAGCCGCAGGTCCAGCGAGATCGTGCACCGGTCGGGGACCTGGTTGTGCTTGGTGCCGCCCCGGATGGTGCCGATGTTGAGGATCGGGCCGCCGGGCAGCTCCGGGTGGGGCTCGTAGGGCAGGGTGCCCTCCAGCTCGCGCAGGGCGGCCAGGATCGGCTCCATCGTCTCGATCGCGTTGAGCCCCAGGTGCTTGCCCGCGGTGTGCGCCTGCTTGCCGTAGGTCGTGACCTCCAGATAGGCCGCGCCGCGGTGCACCGCGCCGATGGTGTTGTCCGTCGGTTCGCCGCAGACGGCCGCGTCGGCGGTGAAGCCGGCGTCGATCAGGGAACGGGTGCCGACCCCGCCCTCGAAGTGGCAGGACACCCCCTGGAAGACCAGGTCGCCGCGCGGGCGGGTGCCCGATTCCAGGACCCGGCGCATCACCGCGAGCGACGCCGTGGTCGCGGCCTTCATGTCGGCGATCCCCGAACCGTAGATCTTTCCGTCGGCGACGTGGGGGGCGAACGGGTCGGTGTCCCAGTCCCCGGAGACCTCGTAGGTGTCCAGGTGGCCGTTGAGGATCAGCGACCTGCCGCCGCCCGTTCCCCTGATCCGGGCCCCCACGCTGGGCCGGCCCGGCATCGACTCGACCAGGCCCACCTCGTCCGCGCCCCACTGCCGGAGCTGGTCGGCGATGAACTCTGCGAGTTCCTTCTCCCGGCCCCAGGTGGAATCGATCGCCAATGTCTGAAGGAGAAGGTCGAGATCGCGGTTCGACATGGACTTGCGTCTCCGTCCGGCTGAGTGGTTGAGCTGGAGTGCAGGTCATTCAGCCAGCAAACGCGGAGTTAGAACAAACAGAATTATTTGAAGTCAGTCATCGAAGGAATCGATGGTTCCGCTCAGCGTCTCGGCGCATTGCGCGGCGAACGCCACGGCACGGCGGCTGGGCGCGAGATCGGAGAGGCGCACGATGCCGACGTTCAGTCCGGGCGGTCGCGGGGTCAGCGGCCTGCTGACGATCTCCAGGCCGTCGTAGCTGATCGGGATGCCCGGGCGCTGGGTCAGCACCGAGTAGCCGAGGCCGTGGGCGACCAGCGAGCGGACCATCTCGAAGTTGGTCGCCCGGTAGCGCACGTTCGGCATCAGGCCCTCGTCCTTGAACAGGGACAGGAAGTAGGTGGCGCCCGGCGGGAGGTCGAACAGGATCATCGGTTCGGTGGCCAGGTCCGCCACACCGACCTCGTCCCGGGCCGCCAGGGGGTGGTGGGCCGGCAGCAGGACGTAGGGCTCGGCGGTGTACAGCGCCGTCATCCGCAGGTCCTTGGCCAGCCTGAACTCGTCCGCCTCGTACATCAGGGCGATGTCGCAGCTCACCCCGCGCAGCTGGCCCACGAGGTACTGGTCGGAGCCCTCGATGAAGCTGAGGTCCACGTCCGGGTACTTCGCCACGAAGTCGGCGATGACGCGGGGCAGCAGCACGGCCGCCAGCGTGCTGTAGCAGCCCACGACCAGGCTGCCCGACAGGGACGACGTCACCGAGCGCGCCGAGTCCCGCAGCTCGTCCACGCCGGACAGCAGCCGCCGCGCGTCCGCCAGCGCCTGCCGCCCCGGGGTGGTCAGCTTCAGTCCGCGGGCGTGCCGCAGGAACAGCTGCACGCCGAGGTTCTCCTCCAGCTCGGCCAGCGAGGTGGAGACCGCCGACTGGGTCAGGTGCACCTTCGCGGCGGCGGCGGTGACGCTGCCCGTCTCGGCGGCGGCGACGAAGTATTCGAGCTGTCGAAAACTGATCTCGTGCATGGCCACGCGGTCCTTTCTGCCGCCCCGAACGTATAAGTGGAATCGAAGGCTGTCCACAAAAACTTCTGTTGGTCCTATGGCAGAGCGCGCTCACATACTTCTCGGCAAGTCAGCACGGCACTTTCCCCGAAGGAGGCGAAGTCGTGCCAAGTCCTGAGGCAGATGTGCAGACGGCCACGATCACGTCGGTCCCGGCCGACCGGTTCCGGGCCGCCATGGGCGCCGCGGCCACCGGCGTCACCGTGGTCGCCACGGACGGCCCGTCGGGCCGGTTCGCGCAGACGGTGAGCGCGATGTGTTCGGTGTCCGAGGACCCCCCGAGTCTCCTGGTGTGCGTCAACCGGCGGAGCCCGATGAACGAGGCGATCCAGGCCCACGGATCGTTCGCGGTCAGCGTCCTGGGTCGGCAGCACGACCACGTCGCGGACACGTTCGCCGGCCGCCCCTGGCCGGGCAAGGAGAAGTGGGACTTCACCTGCGGCGAATGGGAGCGGACGGCGTCGGGCGCGCCGCGGCTCGCGGACGCCGTCGCGTCCTTCGACTGCGAGCTGCACACCGTGCTCACCGTCGGCACCCACCACGTCTACGTCGGGGTGATCCGCGACGTCACCGCCGCCGGCGGCACCCCGCTCGTCTACAGCGGCCGGCGGTACGCGCGGCCCGAGACCTTCCCGCCGTCGACGTTCCCGGACTTCCCCGGGTCCGGTCCGGTCCACCACCAGCAGCGAAGGACGACACGATGATCCGTACAGGCGACGAGTACCGCGAGTCCATCAGGGACGGCCGGCAGGTCTGGGTGGACGGGGAGAAGGTCGACGACGTCACCCGGCACCCGATGTTCAAGCCGATCGTCGACGTCCGGGCCCGGATCCACGACCTGGCGCACGAAGAGGCGACCCAGGCCCGGATGACCTACCAGGACGCCGAGACCGGTGAGCTCAACGCGGTCGCGAACAAGCTGCCCCGCACCCGGCAGGACTGGCACGACAAGCGGACCGCGGTCGAACTGGTGCAGCGTGCCGCGGGCGGGGTCGCCACCCGCGTCGGCGACGAGACCGTCGGCGAGATGTGGTCCCTCTACGACGGCCAGGACGTGCTCAACGAGGTCGACCCGCGCTTCTCCGAGAACATCCGGCGGCACATCGCCCGGGCCGTCACCGCCGACCCGTTCCACGTCTCGGCCAACACCGACCCCAAGGGCGACCGGTCCAAGGCACCCAAGGACCAGGACCCGGACATGCTGCTGCACGTGGTGCGGGAGACCGACAACGGGATCGTGGTCCGCGGCGCCAAGTACGAGACCGCCGCGGCCTACGCCAACCAGGCCTTCACCAAGCCGACGATCGCCAACTGGGGCAACGACGCGATGTCCGACTACGCCGTCGGATTCGTGCTGGACATGGGCGCGCCGGGCCTGAAGTTCGTCTGCCGCAACGGGTTCGCGGGCCGCGCCCCGGCGAGCGACTACCCGCTGGCGAACCGGGTCGACGAGGTCGAGTCGCTGGTGATCTTCGACGACGTCGAGATCCCCTGGGAGGACGTGCTGTTCTACCAGCACACCCGCGCCGCCTCCTTCATCCGCGCCACGCTGCACCGCTACAGCGCCTTCCCGTTCGTGCAGCGCACCCTGCACCTGGCGGACCTGATGATCGGCGCCGCCCTGTGGAACGTGAAGCAGACGGGCCTGGAGAAGCAGCCCGCCGTGCAGGAGAAGCTGGCCCAGCTGGCCTGCTACCGGGAGAGCGTCAACGCGCACCTGACGGCCGCGATCGCGATGGCCGAGCCGAGCCCGGGCGGCCTGCTGATGCCGAACCAGTCCCTCCTCTACACCGGGCGTGTGGTCGCGCTGTCCCAGCTCCCGGTCATGATGCACACCGCCCGCGAGCTGTGCGGCGGCCAGATCTGCATCACCCCGGACGCGGCGACGTTCGCGGACCCCGAGGTCGCCCCGTGGCTGGAGAAGTACTACACGGTCAACGAGAACTGGGTGGCCGAGGACCGGCGCCGGCTGCTGGCCTTCGCCCGCGACCTGCTCAACAGCGACTACGCCGGGCACCGGCTGACGTTCCAGCTGTTCGCGCAGTCGCCGCCGTTCGCCCAACTCGGCGCGGTGTACCGCAACTTCGACTTCAACGGCCCGCTGGACCTGGTCAAGGCGGCGGCCGAGCTGTCCGACAAGGTCGACGCGTCGCGCTGACCGCGCCGCGCGCCCGCACAGGGAGGATCACCCATGACGTTTTCCCTCATCGCCCGTGACGCGACCACCGGCGCGTTCGGTGTCGTCGTCACCTCTTCGAGCCCCGCGGTCGCCGCGCGGTGCGCTCACCTCCGCAGCGGTGTCGGAGCCGCCGCCTCGCAGAACGTCACCAACCCGGCGCTCGGGCCGCGGCTGCTGGGGCTGCTGGCGGAGGGCGTGGACCCCGGGCACGCGGTCGCGTCCGCCGTCGCCTCGGACGAGCACAGCGGCTACCGGCAACTGGCGGTGGTGGACGCGCGGGGGCGGACCGCCGCGTTCTCCGGCGAGGGCACGCTGGGCACCCACCGCGCCGTCGAGGGCGACGGCGTGGTCGCGGCCGGCAACCTGCTCTCGGACCCCGGCGTGGTGGACGCCATGCTGGCCGCCTACGAGCGGGCCGCCGGCGCCGAGTTCGAGGAGCGGCTGCTGGCCGGACTGCTCGCCGGCCGGGACGCCGGAGGCGAGGAGGGCCCGGAGCACTCGGCGGGCCTCGTCGTCGTGCACGAGGTGAGCTGGCCGGTCACCGACCTGCGGGTGGACTGGGCGGACGACGACCCGATGGGCGAGCTCGAACAGCTGTGGCGGCGGTGGGCGAAGGAGAAGCGGGACTACCTGTCCCGGGCACTGAACCCCACCGAGGCGCCGAGCTACGGCGTACCGGGTGACCTGTGAGCACGCTCAAGGACCGGGCGGCGGCGCGGCTGCCCGGTCTGTCCGACCGGCTGCTGCGCCTGTCCCACCGCCTGCACGCCCATCCCGAGGTCGCCTGGGAGGAGCACCGTGCGGCGCGGTGGGTCGCCGAGGAGCTCGAGGGCCTCGGCTACACCGTCGAGCCGGAGTTCTGCGGGCTGCCGACCGCGTTCCGGGCCCGGATCGGCAGCGGCCCGCTCAACGTCGCGGTCTGCGCCGAGTACGACGCGCTGCCCGGCCTCGGACACGCCTGCGGGCACAACGTCATCGCCGCCTCGGCGGTGGGTGCCGCCGGGCTGCTGGCCGACCTCGCGGACGAGGCCGGGCTGACCGTCACCGTGCTCGGCACCCCGGCCGAGGAGGGCGGCGGCGGGAAGATCCTGATGCTGGACCGGGGCGGGTTCGACGGCGTGCACGCCGCCATGATGATCCACCCCGGCCCGCTCGACGTCGCCCGGGCCGAGCCGTTCGCCGTCGCGCACCACAGGATCCGCTACCACGGGCGGGCCTCCCACGCGGCGGCCTACCCCGAGTACGGGCGTAACGCCGCGGACGCGTTCACCGTCGCCCAGACGGCGATCGGGCTGCTGCGCCAGCAGCTCGGCGCGGGGACCCGGGTGCACGGCATCGTCACCCGCGGCGGGGAGGCCCCGAACGCGATTCCCGAGCTGACCGAGGGCCGCTGGTACGTCCGCGCGGAGAACCTGGCCGACCTCGCGGAACTTGAGACCCGGGTGCACCGGTGCTTCGAGGCCGGGGCCCTCGCGACGGACTGCCGGCTGGAGATCGAGCCGGAGAGCCCGCCCTACGCCGACTTCGTCAACGACGAGGACCTGCTCGCGCTCTACGTCGGCAACGCCAGCGCGCTGGGCCGCGCGTTCCCCGAACCGAGCGCGGACTCCCGGATGAACCGGGCGTCCACGGACATGGGCAACGTCTCGCACCGGGTGCCGGCCATCCACCCGTACCTGGGCATCGACTCGCTCCCGGCGGTCAACCACCAGAAGGAGTTCGCCGCGCACTGCGCCGGCCCGGCCGCCGACCGGGCGGTCCTCGACGGCGCCCTCGCCATGGCCTGGACCTGTCTCGACCTGGCCACCCTCGACGACCTGCGCGGACGGCTGCTCGACGGCAGGAAGGCCGCCCTATGACCGAACAGAAAGGCGGGGCGGCATGACGACCTCGTTGCGCACCGAGCGGGACCTGATCGGCCGTCTCGACGTGCCGGACGGCGTGCGCTGGGGCGTCCACACCGCCCGCGCCCTGGAGAACTTTCCGGTGTCGGGCACGCCGATCTCGTCGTACCCCCACCTGGTGAGCGCGCTCGCCACGGTCAAGCAGGCGGCCGCGCTCGCCAACCGGGACCTCGGTCTCCTCGACGCGTCCCGGGCGGGCGCCGTCGTCGAGGCCTGCGAGCAGATCCGGAAGGGGGACCTGCACGAGGAGTTCGTGGTCGACGTCGTGCAGGGCGGGGCCGGCACCTCGACCAACATGAACGCCAACGAGGTGATCGCCAACCGGGCCCTGGAGATCCTGGGCCGCCCCCGGGGCGACTACGGGCATCTCGACCCGCACGCTCACGTCAACCTCGGCCAGAGCACCAACGACGCCTACCCCACGGCACTGCGGGTGGGGCTCTGCGAGGCGGCCGACGACCTGCTCGCCGCGCTGGCGTTGCTCGAGGACGCGTTCCGGGCCAAGGCGGCGGAGTTCGCGGACTTCCTCAAGATGGGCCGGACCCAGTTGCAGGACGCGGTGCCGATGACCCTGGGACAGGAGTTCGGCGCGTTCGCCGTCATGGTGGCCGAGGACCAGCAGCGGCTGCGCGAGGCCCGGGACCTGCTCCTCGAGGTCAACCTGGGCGGCACGGCGATCGGCACCGGGCTGAACGCCCCTGACGGCTACGCCCGGCTGGCCACCCGGCACCTGGCGGTGCTCACCGGCCGGCCGTTCGTCTCCGCCGCGGATCTGGTGGCGGCCACGCAGGACGTGGGCGCGCTCGTGCAGTTCTCGGGGATGCTCAAACGCACGGCGGTCACCCTGTCCAAGGTGGCCAGCGACCTGCGGCTGCTGTCCTCGGGGCCGCGGGCCGGCCTGGCCGAGATCCGGCTGCCCGCGGTGCAGGCGGGGTCGAGCATCATGCCGGGCAAGGTGAACCCGGTGATCGCGGAGATGGTGAACCAGGTCGCGTTCTGCGTGGTGGGCAACGACGTCACGGTGTCGATGGCCGCCGAGGCGGGGCAGCTCCAGCTGAACGCCTTCGAACCGGTCGTCGCCCGCTGCCTGTTCCAGGGCCTGACCGAACTGACCGCGGCCTGCCGCCTGCTGGCGACCAGGTGCGTGCACGGCATCACCGCCGACCGGGACCGGCTGCGGGCGGAGGTCGAGCGCTCGATCGGGCTGGTGACCGCGCTCGTGCCGCACCTGGGGTACCACCGGGCGACCGAGGTGGCGCAGGCGGCGCTGCGCAACGGAACCGGTGTGGTCGAGGAGATCCGCGCCCGGAACCTGCTCGACGACGGGACCCTGCTCGCCCTGCTCGGCGACCCGGAACGGCTCGTGGGCCCACGGCGCGAGCAGCGATCCGGCGACTGAACCGGCGCACGGCGGGGAGGGCGGGCCCGAAGAGGTGCCCGCCCTCCCCGCCGTGGGTCGTCAGGAGACCGCTGACAGGGGAGCCGCCTCCGCCGCCGCCGACGCGCCCTGCCGGGCGGGCCGGGCCGGGCCGCCCGGGGCCGGTGACCGTGCCGCGTGCCACGATGGACCCGCACCGCACGACGGGGAGGCCTGTGCGGCAGGAGGAGACGGGGGTGGCATGCAGGGGGAGGTTCCGCCGCGGGCCGGGCGCGGGATTCGTGAGTGGTGCGAGCAGGGTGCGGGGCTGCACGAGGCGGCGCGGAGCCTGCGCACGGACCACGCCGGCGCCGTGGCCGCCGTCCGCGCGGCCTACGAGACCCTGCAGGCCGAACTCGTCGGCCGCGAGCTGGAGTCCATCCCCGTGGCGCGGCTCAAGGACGCCACCGACGGACGTCTGCGCCTGGGCGCCATGGAGGAGGCCGGCTTCGGTTCCGTGCGCGCGGTGCACGAGGCGAGCCGGTACGCGCTGCGGCAGGTGCCCGGTGTGGGCGAGCAGACCGCCGACCGGGCGCTGGCCGCCGCCCGGCAGATCGCGCGGGCCGTGGCCGGCACCGTCACCGTGCGCGTCGACGTCGACCACCCCGAGCCCCGCACCACGGCCCTGGTGGTCGCCCTGCACCGGCTCGTCGAGGCCGGCCCCGAGCTGTCCCGCGCCCTGGACGCCGCCGAGCGGCTGGACACCCGGCTGGGCGAGTTGCTGCCCGCGGCCCGCCCCGCCGGCGGACGGCTGCGGCTCGCGCTGGGCGGCCGCGAGCGCCGCGAGCGTGCCCTCGCCGCGGCCGCGGAACTCGGTGAACTGCTCGCCGACGCGGCCGCCACCGACGTACGCCTGCTGCTCGCCCAGGCCTCCACCGACCTGCTCCGCCCGGCCGTCCCCGACCTGGAGGCCTGGGTCGACTTCGAGCTGCGCCCCGCGGAGTACTACGGCCGGCTCACCGAGGTCTCCGAGCAGCGTCCGGACGCCGCGGCGAGCGAGGGGTTCGTCCCGTCGGAGGTGGCCGAACGGGTCCACGCCCAGCGGCTCGACGACACCCACCGCAGGGTCTCCCTGCGCGGCTACCAGGAGTTCGGCGCCCGCTTCGCGCTCGTCCAGCAACGGGTGGTGCTCGGCGACGAGATGGGCCTGGGCAAGACCGTCCAGGCCATCGCGGCGCTGGCCCACCTCGCGGCCGAGGGCCACACCCACTTCCTGGTGGTCTGCCCGGCCAGCGTCCTCATCAACTGGACCCGGGAGATACGCGCCCGCAGCACCCTGCGCGCCTTCACCGTGCACGGCCCGGAGCGGCACGACGCCCAGGCGGAGTGGCACGAGCGCGGCGGCGTCGCCGTCACCACCTTCGACGTCCTGCACACCCTGCCCGTCCCGGACGGCACGCCGCCGGGCATGCTCGTCGTCGACGAGGCCCACTACGTCAAGAACCCGGACACCCGCAGGTCCCGCTCGGTCGCCGCGTGGACCGAACGCTGCGAGCGGGTGCTGTTCCTGACCGGTACGCCGATGGAGAACCGGGTCGAGGAGTTCCGCGCCCTGCTGCGCCACCTCCGCCCCGACCTCGTGCCCGTGGTCAGCGACACCGACGCCGCCGCGGGACCGCACGCCTTCCGCCGCTCGGTGGCCCCGGCCTACCTGCGCCGCAACCAGGAGGACGTGCTCACCGAACTGCCCGCGCTGGTGCACACCGACGAGTGGGTGGAGCTCCGCCCCGCCGACCGGGCCGCCTACCAGGAGGCGGTCGCCGAGGGGAACTTCATGGCGATGCGCCGGGCCGCGTACACGGGCCCGGAGACGTCCGCGAAACTCCAGCGGCTGCGGGAACTGGTCGCCGAGGCCGCCGTGAACGGACTGAAGGTGGTGGTGTTCTCCTACTTCAGGGACGTGCTCGACAGCGTCCGCGCGGCCCTGGGGGAGGGCACGCTCGGGCCCATCTCCGGAAGCGTCCCGGCGGCCCGCCGGCAGCGACTGGCCGACGACTTCGCCGCGATGCCCGGACACGCCGTGCTGCTCTCCCAGATCGAGGCGGGCGGCGTCGGCCTCAACCTCCAGGCCGCCTCCGTGGTGATCCTCTGCGAACCGCAGGTCAAGCCGACCGTGGAGCACCAGGCCGTGGCCCGCGTCCACCGCATGGGCCAGATACGGGCCGTCCGGGTCCACCGGCTCCTGGCCGCCGACAGCGTCGACGACCGGCTGCTGCGCATCCTGGCGCGCAAGGAGCGCCTGTTCGACGCCTTCGCCCGGCGCAGCGACCTGGCCGACGCCACCCCGGACGCCGTCGACATCTCCGACGTCGGCCTCGCCCGCCGCATCGTCGAGGAGGAACAGCAGCGCCTCGCCGAGCACGCGGAGGCCGGAACGGGCTGACTGAGCGGGCCGACCGCGCGGCCTGACCGAGCGGGGCGGGTCGCGGCCGCGTGCTACGGCCGGGCCAGGCCCGACTTCAGGCCCGCGCCGCACAGGGGGACCACCGCCGACTTCCCGCCGAGGGCGCCGTCGCGGACCGCCGCCCAGCAGACCGCGCTCGTCGACTCGACGTACAGGCCGCGGGAGGCCAGGTCCAGCTGGGCGTGGCGGATGCGGTCCTCCGTCACGGTCAGGAAGGTGCCGCCCGAGTCCCGTACCGCGCGCAGGATCTGGCGGGCCCGGGGCGGGCGGGGGATGGCGATGCCCTCGGCGTGGGTGGGGGCCTGCGGGGTCGTGCCGGTGAGTTCCTCCGCTCCCTCCGCCCAGGCGCGGGCGAGCGGGGCCACCGCCTGGGCCTGCACCGCCCACAGCGCGGGGCGCCGGTCCAGCAGACCGGCCCCGAACAGCTCGGCGATCGCCAGCGCGGCGCCCAGCAGCAGGGTGCCGTTGCCCACCGGCAGGACCAGGACGTCCGGCAGGCGCCCGCCGAGGTCCTCCCACAGCTCGTGGACGTAGGTCTTGGTGCCGTGCAGGAAGTACGGGTTGAAGACGTGCGAGGCGTAGAAGGTGTCCGGCTCGTCCGCCGCCCGCTGCGCCGCCCGGCCGGCCGCGTCGCGGCCGCCGTCGACCAGCTCCACCCGGGCCCCGTGGGCCTCGATCTGCTCCAGCTTCTTCGCCGACGTGCCGAGCGGGACGTACACCGTGCACGGCAGCCGCGCCCGGGCGCAGTACGCGGCGATCGCCGTGCCCGCGTTGCCGCTGCTGTCGGCGACCACCTGGCGCGGGCCCACGCGCAGCGCCAGTTCGGCCAGCAGCACCGCGCCCCGGTCCTTGAACGACAGTGTCGGCATCAGGAAGTCCAGCTTCGCCGAGACCTCGTCCGTCAGCGGCACCACAGGGGTGCGGCCCTCGCCGAGGGACAGCGCGGACGTCGCCATCGGCAGCGTCTGCGCGTACCGCCACAGCGAGTTCACCCGTCCGGTGAGGGACTTCAGGGACGCGGGGGTGGGGGAGAAGTCGAGATCGAGCGGGCCGTGGCAGGTCGGGCAGCGCCAGGCGAGGGAGTCGCCGGGCACGCGGACGCCGTCGGTGGGGCAGTAGCGGTCCGGCAGAGGTGTCATGTACGCAGGTTAAGGGCGCGGTCCGCCGACGCGCCGTCATGACTCCGGCCCGGCCTGTCTGTTGCGTTCCGCCTGGCCGTCCCGCCCGGGTCGCCTCCGCTTTTCGTCCCGTGGAGGTGTGACGGTGTCCGTAGGGGGGAGAAAGCGGCTGGGCATGCCGTCGCGCACGGCAAGTCATCACTTCGAGTGATTCTCTGGCCCTTGCTTGCAAGTACAACCCGCGGTTGCCACGCTGTTGCTGTCTGTACAGCTTGATGGGAGCGGCCAGTGACTTTCGGTGAGCAGCCGGCGTATCTGCGCGTCGCGGATGATCTCCGCAAGAAGATCGTCGACGGTCTGCTGCCCCCGCACACCCGGCTGCCCTCACAGGCCAGAATCCGCGAGGAGTACGGCGTCTCGGACACGGTCGCGCTCGAGGCCCGCAAGGTGCTGATGGCCGAGGGGCTGGTCGAGGGTCGCTCCGGTTCGGGGACGTATGTGCGCGAGCGGCCCGTGCCGCGCCGGGTCGCTCGTTCCGGCTTCCGCCTGGCCGTCGGCGCCACGCCGTTCCGGCAGGAGCAGGCCGACGCCGAGGTGCGCGGCACCTGGGAGTCGAACAGCACCCAGGCCGAGGCGAGCGGCGCCATCGCCGAGCGGCTCGGCATCAAGCCGGGCGACCGCGTGATGCGCACCAAGTACGTGTTCCGGGACGCCGGTGAGGCGATGATGCTCTCCACCTCCTGGGAGCCGCTCGCGCTCACCGGGCGCACCCCGGTCATGCTCCCCGAGGAGGGCCCGCTCGGCGGCATGGGCGTGGTGGAGCGGATGCGCGCCATCGACGTCATCGTCGACAACGTCACCGAGGAGGTCGGCGCCCGCCCGGGCCTCGCCGAGGAACTGCACGCCCTCGGCGGCGTCCCCGGCCATGTCGTGGTCGTCGTCCAGCGCACCTTCTACGCCTCCGGCCGCCCCGTGGAGACGGCGGACGTCGTGATCCCCGCCGACCGCTACCGGGTGGCGTACCACCTGCCGGTGAAGTAGGAGACCGTGAAGTGGGAGACCGGTGAAGTGGGAGACGCGGGCGGCGTGACGGAGCGGTAGGGGTCGCGGCGGGGCGGACGTCGGCCCGCGAGTGGTGATGTCGCAGGGGGTGGTGCGCGCCCCCTGGGCCCCCGCCCCGCCCGCCGTTCGCCGGGCCGCACCGCCCGGGTGCCGTATTCCGGCCGTTCTCGCAGGTCGCCACCGCGGCTGCCGCACGCCCCCGAGCGGATGTCCAGGGGTCCTCGCACGGCGCGTTCGTCTCCGTGCGCCCCGGGCGGCCGATTCCCCCGCTGGCCGGTTGCCCACCTCTTTGTGAAAAGCCGTGTTCGCTCCGTGAAGGTAGGGCGTAGGCTCAGGCATATGCGGAGTGCGGTTTCCTCAACGGGCGGGACGCGGCGGGGGCCGGGAGCCGGACACACCGGGGTGGGAAGGAGCAGTGGGGCGCGATGAACGACGGCACGATCACCCTCCCCTGGCTCGTCGTCCGCAAGGACGACAACGGCAATCGGTACAGCGTGGGCAGGTACGCCACCCGCGCCGAGGCCCAGAAGATCGCGGAAAGCCTCGACGGCCCGGACACCCGGCTGTACTGGGTCGAGCGGATCGGGCAGGGCGCGGGCGGCGACGGCTGACCCCGTCGCCCTGCGCCCGCCCGCTCCCGTAGGCTCCGGCGCATGAGCGAACGGATCGTGGTGGTCGGTGCCGCCCTGCTCGACGGCGGCCGCCTGCTCGCCGCGCGCCGCAGCGCGCCCGCCGAGCTGGCCGGCCGCTGGGAACTGCCCGGCGGCAAGGTCGAGCCCGGTGAGCGTCCCGAGGCCGCCCTCGTGCGCGAGCTGCGCGAGGAACTCGGCGTCGAGGCCGAGGTGGTCGAGCGGGTGCCGGGCAGCTGGCCCCTGCGACCGCCGTACGAACTTCGGGTGTGGACCGCGCGCCTGCGCCCCGGTTCCGCCGACCCCAAGCCCCTCCAGGACCACGACGACCTGCGCTGGCTCACCCCGGCCGCGATCTGGAGCGTCCCCTGGCTGGACCAGGACGTGCCCGCGGTGCGGCAGACCCTCACCCACCTCGGCACCGGCCCGGCCGACGGCGCCCCGGGGGCGTGAGCGTCACCGTGCGCTCCGCCAGGACCCGGGGGGCAGGGCAGACGCGGGACGCACTCCGGGTACGCCGTTCGTGTCACACCGCGCCGTCGTACGCGGTACCGCCCCCTGGATACCGGGTATGTGCCCTTTAGTCCCGTGAAACCGGGCATGGATGGTCTTACCGGCCTGCGAAGTGATCGGCGTGCCAGGGAAGTGAACGGTGTGATCGACACCGATGGTGACATCGCCGAGTGGACCTTTCCCGCGGATCCCGGCGCGGTGCGCTCGGCCCGCGCCGCCGTCCGGGGCACGCTGCGCGACTGGGACCTGGACGCCCTGGGTGACACCGCCGCCCTGCTGGTGAGCGAACTGTTCACCAACTCCCTGCGGCACGCCGCCGGTCCCGTCGGCGTTCGGCTGCTGCGCCCCCCGGACCTGCCCAAGGTGCTCCTCGTCGAGGTCTCCGACCCGCTGCCCGAACCGCCCCGTAAACGCCCGGCCCGCCCGGACGACGAGTCCGGCCGCGGTCTGCAACTGGTCGCCTCCTCCTCCCGTCGCTGGGGCACCCGGCCGCACGACGCCGGCAAGACGGTCTGGTTCGAACTTGCTGTTCCCGGGTGAGCGGGTGACCGGGCGAGCGGGCGTCGGTTGTCCGCGAGCGGGGTTCGACCGGGTCCCGCCTGGTTAGAAGACTGATGGTGTTGTCGCAGGCCGGACCGGAAAGCATCGGGATGGTCCTGTGATCGTGAACACCGTGTTGTGCGGCGCCGTAGTGCTGGATACTGCGGGCAGCCGCCCCCGGTGACCGGTGCCGGGCGCGGTGAGCTGGAGGGGACGGTTCGCGTGAGCGAGATACCAGCGAAGGCCACGGAGTCCGAGGACCCGTCGGACGGCGCGAGGACGGGCTTTGCGGGCGGCGGTGCCGCCGACGGGGCGCCGTCCGCTGACGCGATGTGGCAGAGCAGCCCGCCCGGCTCGATGTACGACTACATCAAGGTGGCCTCCTTCTCGATCGGCCCCGACGGACACGTCGACCAGTGGAGCCTGCGCGCCGAGCGGCTCTTCGGCATCTCCGCCGAACGCGCCGTGGGGACGGACCCCATCGAGGCGTTCGTCGATCCCGACCTGCGCGAGCACGGCCAGCGCAAGATGGCCGAGATCCTCGACGGGCGGGAGTGGACCGGCGTGGTCCCCTTCCGGATCCCGGACGACGAGGACGGCCGGCGCGGTGAGGAAGGGCTCGCCGAGGTCTACGTGATGCCGACCACCACGGCGGAGGGCGACAGGGCCGCCGTGTGCACCGTCGTCGACGTCCGCACCCTGCGGCGCATCGAGACCGACCTCGCCGCCTCGCAGGCGATTTTCGGTCAATCCCCGTTCGGTTTCCTGCTGATCGACACCGACCTCAAGGTCCGCCGCGCCAACGAGCGGTTCGCCTCCGTCTTCGGCGGCACGCCCGACGACCATCGCGGCAAGGGGGTGCGCGACTACCTGCCGCGCGGCGAGGCCGAGCGGGTCACCGCCACCCTGCGCCGGGTGCTGGAGGACGGCCGGTCCATCACGGACATGCACGTCTCCGGCTTCGTACCGGGAACCGACGAGCGCCGCCACTGGTCCGTCAACCTCTACCGCGTGCACAGCGGCAGCGGCCGGCCCATCGGCGTCGCCTGGCTCGGGACCGACGTCACCGCCCGCCGCGACGCGGCCCGCGAGGCCGCCGCCGCGCGGCGCAACCTCGCCCTCCTCAACGAGGCCGCCGCCCGCATCGGCAACTCCCTCGACCTGGAGACCACCGCGCGCGAACTCCTCGACGTCGTGGTCCCCGGCTTCTGCGACCTGGCGACCGTCGACCTCTACCAGGGCCTGCTGGCCGGTGACGAGACCCCGCCCGGGCTCGCCGACGGCAGCGCCGAACTGCGCCGCGTCGCCTTCGCCAGCGCGGTCTCCGGCGCGCCGTTCGGCGGCACCGGCGCCCACGTCGAACTCGGCGCCGTCCACCACTACCCGTTCAACTCGCCCCGCGCGGACGCCCTGCGCACCGCCCGCCCCACGACCGTGCCCGGCGAGGACGGCGGTCTCGTGCAGACCACGCTGGCGGTGCCGATGGTCGCCCACGACACGGTGGTGGGGCTCGCGCAGTTCGCCCGCACCAAGGGCAGCGAGCCGTTCGGCCAACGCGACCGCGACCTCGCCGTCGACCTCGCCGCGCGCGCCGCGGTCTGCATCGACAACGCCCGCCTGTACCGGCGCGAGCACGAACGCGCGCTGATCCTGCAGCGGTCGCTGCTGCCGCCCGGCGACCCGGAGGCCTCCGGCCTCGACATCGCCTGCCGCTACCTGCCCGGCAGCGCCGCCACCGGCCGGCCCAGCGAGGTCGGCGGCGACTGGTTCGACGTCATCGAACTCCCCGGCCACCGCACCGCGCTGGTCGTCGGCGACGTCATGGGCCGCGGGCTGCGCGCCGCCGTCGCCATGGGCGAACTGCGCACGGCCGTCCGCACGCTGGCCCTGCTCGACCTGGAACCGGCCGAGGTGCTCTCCCAGTTGGACGAGATCGCCCGCGGCCTCGGCGCGCCCGGCGGAGTCCAGCAGGCCACCCGGGCCGCTCGCCGTCCCCGCGAGGCCGACCTCTCCGAGGTGTACCTGGCGACCTGCATCTACGCCGTCTACGACGCGGTCACCCGACGGTGCACCTTCGCCAACGCGGGCCATCTGCCCCCGGTGCTCGTCGAACCGGGGGAGTCCGCGCTGATGCTGGACGTGCCGCCCGGCATGCCGCTCGGCGTCGGCGGCGAGCCCTTCGAGGAGGTGGAGGTCGAACTCCCCGAGGGCGCCCTGCTGGCGCTCTACACGGACGGCCTGGTCGAGTCGCGCGACCACCCCCTGGACGAGGGCCTCCAGGCCTTCGTCGGAGCCCTCACGGACCCCTCGCGCCCCCTGGAGGACGTCTGCGACCACATCCTCAACACGCTCGGCTCCCACCACGGCGAGGACGACATCGCGCTGCTGATGGCGCGTGTGCAGGGCCTGCCCGCCGAGTCCGTCGGCGACTGGGCCCTGCCGCGCGAACCCCGCAGCGTCGGCCGCGCCCGCGAGTACGCCCGCGCCCAGCTGACCGCCTGGGGCCTCGAACCGCTGGTCGACACCACCGAACTCCTCGTCAGCGAACTGGTCACCAACGCCCTGCGCTACGGCGAGGGCGAGATCAGGCTCCGCCTCCTGCTCGACCGCACCCTGGTCTGCGAGGTGTGGGACTCCGGCCTCGTCCAGCCGCGCCGCCGCCGCGCCCGCGACACCGACGAGGGCGGCCGCGGCCTCCAGCTCGTGGGCCTGCTCAGCGCCGCGTGGGGATCCCGCCGCACGCCTCGCGGCAAGACGGTCTGGTTCGAACTTCCCCTGCCCGACGGGGAGAACGTCCTGACCGACCCGGCGGAGGCGCTGTTGAGCCTGTTCTGACCGCCCGGCCCGGCCACCGCCTACGCCGGTCCCGGGCGGCGGCGCCTCCGCGTCCGCGGGCCGCCGTAGCAGGCGGGCGGGCCCCCGTCGGGGTCCTCGGCCAGGAGGATGCCGCCGAGCACCGCAGCGGTGGCGCCGGCGGACGGGTCGGTGGTGGCGGCGCACGGGTTGCCGTGCAGGCGTACGTCCTGTTCGGCGAGGGCGCGGGCCCGGCGGGCCAGGGTGTCGGCGGTCTGCGGGTCGGTCGGGAGGAGGCGCAGCGCTTCCGCCAGCCGGATGCGGGCCGTGGCGCCGACCGCGCCCCGGTGCGTGCCGGCGAAGTCGTCGGCGGCGGCGACGGCGCTGCGGGCGACGAGTTCCTCGGCGGCCGACAGGACGCCGGCCCGCCGGGTACCGACCGGCGCGGTCGCCCGGACGATCCGCCGCAGCGCGTCCAGCGGGTCGTACGGTCCCGTGCCCGGCTCGGCGCGTACCCGGGCCAGCTCCAGATCGGCGTGCGTGACACGGGCGCGCAGCTCACCGACGGCGACGTCGACCGGGACGACCGCCGAGGACGCGCCCGGCACGAGGACGGGTGCCGTGTCGGAGGCGGCGGCCGCCTCCGGTTGCGCGCGGGGTGCCGGCCGCGGCGGCTCCGGGGGCTCGGCAGGCCTCGCGGGGCCGGCGGCGTCCTGGCTCGGCGCGGCCGTGCGGTCCGGCCCGCCGGCCAGCTGCGCCGCGGCGGACTCGGACGCTCGCCGGATCGCCTCCAGATCCGCCTCCGCGCCGCTGAGTGCCGCCGGTACGAGGCGCTCGGCGACCGACAGCTCCTCGGCCAGCCGCTCGACGCCGTGCACGAACACCGCGGTCTGGGCGATCGCGCCCTCGGCCACGCGCAGGTGACAGGCGGCCGCCCGGGGGTTCCCCGCGTCGGCCGACTGATGGGCCCGGTTCAGCCGGGAGGTGGCCAGCACCAGCCGGTCCTTGGCCTGCTCCACCTGGCCCGTGACGGAGGCGACAGCCGCCGGCCCGTACCGTTCGCGCAGCCCGGCGACGGTCGACGCGGCGACCCCCGCACGCCCCGCCAGCTCCCGGAACCGCGCCTCCGCGACCTCCAGCGCCTCGGCCACCCCCCGCTCCAGGCCGCGCAGTTCGTCGAACGCGGCGGCCTCCGCGTCCAGCAGCCGTCCCGCCTCCTCGCAGCGCCCGACCACGCCGGCCAGCGCCTGCCGCCGGGCGGCCGCGTCCTCGGGGACACCGTGGTCGTAGCGTTCCCGCATCCGGCAGGCGGCGGCGAGCTCCGCCTCCGCCTCCCGCACCGCCCGCGCGAACGGCTCGACGGCCGACGCGTCGAATCGCGCCTCGGCGAAGCCGAGTTCCTCCCGGCTGGTACGCACCCAGTCGTCCGCGAGGACGATCAACTCTGCGGACCGCGCGTCGAGTTCATCGGACGGTGGCGGTGGCGGCGAACGCCGTGGCGCGGACGGCGGGGCGGGACCGCCACCGGGGGTCGTACGGGTCCTGGCTCGCCGGGTCCGCCGGACGTACGCGTACCCGGCGAGCACCCCCGCCGTGCCCAGCACCACGAGCGGCAGGGCGAGATAGCCCGGCGACGTCTGGTCCTGCCGCGGTGCGGCGGTGGCGGTCACCGGGGCTGTCCCGGGCAGCGCAACCGCGGTAGCGCTGTTGATCGTCATCCCCGGAAGCACCAGCCACACGAGGCCCGCCACGCCGCCCAGCACGGTGCGCGCCACCCGCCCCGACCAGCGGCGGGCCGCGCACCGCGGCCGGGCCGCCCGGAACGCCGATGCCGTCACATCGGGAGCGTATGACCGCCCGAGCGGGCACGCGACCGGGGCTGCGGCACTGGTGGTGCGCACGGGACACGGCACCACGGGAGGGAACACCAGCATGAAGAACAGACCCGCCGGACAAGACCCCGACGGACCGCAGAGCACGCCCGCCGCGCAGAGCACACCCGGCCGGGCCGCTGCCACCGGCACGAGGAGCACGTCAGGTGCGGACGACTCCGCTGGTGGGCGGGAGGCTGCCGGTGGGGAGGGCGCGTCCGGCGCGGGCTCCGTTGGTGGGCTGGAGACCGCCGACGCTGACGACTCCGCCGGCGGGCCGGAGGCCCCCGGTGTGGAGGGTGCGGAGGGTGCGGAGGGTGTGGCTGGTGTGCGTGGTGTCGGTGGCGCGGCGGGCGGGGCCGACGTCGGGCACGAGGGCGTCGGAGCGCGACGCGCGGCGGACGTGGCGTCCACTGCCGTGAGTCCGGCCCGGCGGACCCGGCGGGCTCTGCGCTGGGTCCGCCGGATCGCCCTCGGCCTCGTTCTGCTCCTGGTTCTGCCGCTGCTCGCCGCCGAGACCGCCCTGAGGGTGAACTACTCGGGCGACCCCGCCGACGGGACGTACACCAGGGGCCAGGACGCGATCTGGCTGGGCCATGCCTGGGTGGACGGCCGGAAGAAGGACGCCGACGTCACCGCCCTCGCCCGCCGGCTGCGCGGAACCGGCATCCGCGACCTGTATGTGCACGCGGGTCCACTCGAACACGACGGCACCCTGCCCAAGTCGTCGTATCCCCGGGCCGGTTGGCTGATACCCGCCGTGCACCGCGCGCTGCCCGGCGTCCGCGTGCAGGCCTGGCTCGGCGACGAGCTGGCCACCGAGAGCCCGGACGGGATGCGACTGGAACGGGCCCGGACGCGTGCGGCCGTGGTCACCTCCACCCGCGAGATCCTGGCGGCCGGTTTCGACGGCGCCCACTTCGACCTGGAGCCGCTGCACTCCGGCGACCGCCACTACCTCGGCCTCCTCGACGACCTGCGCGCCGTCACCCGCGCCCACGGCGTCCCCCTGTCCGTCGCCGCCCACCAGATCGACCCGCTGCCCGCCTTCCACTCCCTGTGGGGGACGCTCACCAACCACCCCAAGTGGTGGTCGCAGGCGTACTTCGCCCAGGTCGCCCGCCGCGTCGACCAGATCGCCGTGATGTCGTACGACACCATGCAGCCGCTGCCGAGCCTGTACGGCGGCTACGTCGCCCAGCAGACCTCCCTCGCCCTGGAGGTCACCCCGCCCACGACCGACCTGCTGATGGGCCTGCCGTTCTTCCACGACAACCGCTTCGGCCACCGCGCCGCCGCCGAGACGGTCCCCGCCGCCGTCCGCGGCGTCCGCCTCGGCCTGACCCGTACGGACGCGGGCCGCGAGCGCTTCGGTGTCGCCCTGTACGTCGACTTCGCCGCCACGGAGGACGACTGGACCGCGTACCGGGAAGGCTGGGCGCACCGGTCGTGAACCGCCCCGGGAGCAGGGCCTACGACGACCGCCGCCCGATCTTCGACCCCAGCCACACCAGCGGGTCGTACTTGCGGTCCACCGCCCGTTCCTTCAGGGGGATCAGCGCGTTGTCGGTGATTTTGATGCCCTCGGGGCAGACCTCCGTGCAGCACTTGGTGATGTTGCAGTAGCCGAGCCCGTGGTCGTCCTGGGCCGCGCGCCTGCGGTCCAGGCCGGTGTCCGCGGCGGCGTCCAGCGGGTGCATGTCGAGTTCGGCGACGCGCATCAGGAAGCGCGGGCCCGCGTACGCCCGCTTGTTGTCCTCGTGGTCGCGCACGACATGGCACACGTCCTGGCACAGGAAGCACTCGATGCACTTGCGGAACTCCTGCGGCCGGTCCACGTCCTCCTGGAACATGCGGTACTCGCCGGGACCGAGACCGGCCGGTGGGACGAACGCCGGAACCTCGCGCGCCTTGGCGTAGTTGTAGCCGACGTCCGTCACCAGGTCACGGACGACCGGGAAGGTCCGCAGCGGGGTGACGGTGACCGTCTCCTCGCGGTCGAAGACCGACATGCGGGTCATGCACATCAGCCGGGGCCGCCCGTTGATCTCCGCGGAGCACGAACCGCACTTGCCCGCCTTGCAGTTCCAGCGCACGGCGAGATCCGGTGCCTGGGTGGCCTGGATCCGGTGGACGATGTCGAGGACCACCTCGCCGTCGTTGACCTCGACCGCGAAGTCCTCCAGGCCGCCGCCCCGGGCGTCACCCCGCCACACCTTGAAGCGGGCCTCATAGCTGCTCACTCGTACAGCTCCTCTTCGGCGAGGTACTTGACCAGCTCCTCCTTCTCGAAGAGGGCGAGCAGGTCGGGGCGAATGGGTTCGGTGGTCTCCCGGGAGAGGGTGATCTGGCCGCGCACGGGGTCCGTCGCCGCCAGCCCGCCCGTCGGGTCGGTGAGCCGGCACAGCAGGTTGATCCGGCGCCAGTCGCGCTCCATCGCCGGGCAGTCCTCGCGGGTGTGCCCGCCGCGCGACTCCGTGCGCTCCAGCGCGGCCCGTGCCACGCACTCGCTGACCAGCAGCATGTTCCGCAGGTCGAGTGCGAGGTGCCAGCCGGGGTTGAACTGCCGGTGCCCTTCGACGCCGGCCCGCCGCGCCCGCACCCGCAGCTCGGCGAGCTTCCTCAGCGCCTGCTCCATCTCGCCCTCGCGGCGGATGATGCCGACCAGGTCGTTCATGGTCTGCTGGAGCTCCTGGTGCAGGGTGTACGGGTTCTCCGGCGGCCCGTCCGCCGGTTCCCCGCCCCGCTCGCCCTCCGCCGAGAACGGCCGCAGCGCCTCCGCGGCCGCCGCGTCCACCTGGGTGTCGTCCACGGCCGGGCGTCCGGGCGCCGCCCGCTGTGCGTACTCGGCGGCGTGCCACCCGGCCCGGCGCCCGAACACCAGCAGGTCGGACAGCGAGTTGCCGCCGAGCCGGTTGGAGCCGTGCATACCGCCCGCGACCTCCCCGGCCGCGAACAGCCCCGGCACCCCGCGGGCCGCCGCCGTGTCGGAGTCGACCGCGACGCCGCCCATGACGTAGTGGCAGGTCGGCCCGACCTCCATCGGCTCCGCCGTGATGTCGACGTCGGCCAGCTCCTTGAACTGGTGGTACATCGAGGGCAGCCGGCGCCGGACGACCTCGGCCGGCATCCGCGTCGAGACGTCGAGGAACACCCCGCCGTGCGGCGAGCCGCGGCCGGCCTTGACCTCGGCGTTGATCGCGCGGGCGACCTCGTCACGGGGCAGCAGCTCCGGCGGGCGCCGGTTGTTGTCCGGGTCCTCGTACCAGCGGTCCGCCTCCTCCTCCGACTCGGCGTACTTCTCCTTGAAGACGTCGGGGACGTAGTCGAACATGAACCGCTTGTCCTCGGAGTTGCGCAGCACCCCGCCGTCGCCGCGGACCGACTCGGTGACGAGGATGCCCTTCACCGACGGCGGCCAGACCATGCCCGTCGGATGGAACTGCACGAACTCCATGTTCAGCAGCGGCGCCCCGGCGAGCAGCGCGAGCGCGTGCCCGTCGCCGGTGTACTCCCACGAGTTCGACGTCACCTTGAACGACTTGCCGATGCCGCCGGTCGCGATGACGACCGCGGGCGCCTGAAGCACGAAGAAGCGGCCGCTCTCCCGCTCGTAGGCGAAGACCCCGGAGACCCTCTCCCCGTCCTTCCCGGCCTCCTCGTCCTTCAGGACCCGGGTGACGGTGCACTCCTGGAACACCTTCAGCCGGGACTCGTAGTCCCCGGTCTCCCGGTGGTCCTCCTGCTGCAACGAGACGATCTTCTGCTGGAGCGTGCGGATCAGCTCCAGGCCCGTACGGTCGCCGACGTGCGCGAGGCGCGGGTACTCGTGCCCGCCGAAGTTGCGCTGTGAGATCCGGCCGTCCTTCGTACGGTCGAACAGCGCGCCCCAGGTCTCCAGCTCCCACACCCGCTGCGGCGCCTCCTGCGCGTGCAGCTCGGCCATCCGCCACTGGTTGAGGAACTTGCCACCGCGCAGGGTGTCGCGGAAGTGGACCTGCCAGGTGTCGTGCTCGTTGGCGTTGGCCATGGCCGCCGCGATGCCGCCCTCGGCCATCACCGTGTGCGCCTTGCCGAACAGCGACTTGCAGATCACCGCGGTACGCGCCCCGCGCTCGCGCGCCTCGATCGCGGCGCGCAGCCCGGCGCCGCCCGCGCCGACCACGACGACGTCCCATTCCTGCCGGTCCACCACGGACATCACAAGGCCTCACTCGTCGGACTCATCAGAAGAACCGCGGATCGTCGAAGGCGCCGGAGGCGACCAGGAACACGTAGAAGTCGGCGAGCGCCACGCTGAACAGGGAGGCCCAGGCCAGCTGCATGTGGCGGGCGTTCAGCCGGCTCACGAACTGCCAGAGGCGGTAGCGCACCGGATGCTTCGAGAAGTGCTTGAGCTTTCCGCCCACGATGTGCCGGCAGGAGTGGCAGGAGACCGTGTACGCCCAGATCAGCGCGATGTTGGCGAGGAAGACGACGGTGCCGAGGCCCATGTGGCCCCAGCGGTAGTGCTGGTCGCGGAAGGCCAGCACGGTGTCGTAGGTCAGGACGCCGGCGACCAGGATCGCCGCGTAGAAGAAGTACCGGTGGATGTTCTGCAGGATCAGCGGGAAGCGGGTCTCGCCGGTGTACTTGCGGTGCGGCTCGGCGACCGCGCAGGCCGGCGGGGACGCCCAGAAGCCCCGGTAGTAGGCCTTGCGGTAGTAGTAGCAGGTCAGCCGGAAGCCCAGCGGGAAGATCAGGATGATGATCGCCGGGGAGATCGCCCACCAGCTGCCGAACAGGTCGGCGTTGGGTCCTGCGTGCATGGTCCGGCAGTTCTGCGCCAGGCACGGCGAGTAGAACGGCGAGACGTACGGCGCCGCGTAGTAGTGCGCGTTCGCGAAGGCCCGCCAGGTCGAGTACACGACGAACGCGAGCAGCCCGGCCGCGGTGGCGGCGGGCGCCAGCCACCAGCGGTCGGTCCGCAGATGCCGGGCGGCGATCCTGGCCCGCTCGGGGGAGCGGACACCGCCGCCGAGCGGATGGGGTGGTGTGCCGGGGGGTTCCGTACTTGTGGCCAATGCGGGACGCACCTTCCTGTCAGGCTCGTCTCCGGGCTGCTGGAGCCGGTGACGAGCCCCTTCGGGTCACTCGCGGGCTAGGGCCTTCCGTTTGGATCATGCCGGGCTCGCGGGGTCTGGCACCGCTCCCCCAAGCTCTTCGAGCAGGGGGTACCCCCAGCCGCGTTGTCGTCGGTTGGCAGGGCTCCGCCCTGCCGTCCTCGTCCGCCTTGCGATGTACGGCACCAGACCCCGCTCCCTGATCCGGCCTGATCCAAACGGAAGACCCTGAGCCGGTTCAGGGGGCGTGGCGGTCGCGGGCGCCGAGTCCCTCGTCGTCCGAGTCCGTCCACAGGGAGATGTCGTAGGGCGCGTCGGAGATGGTGACGAGCGGAGGCTGCTGTGGGGCGGCCTGGTCCCGGGAGACCTCGCGCATCAGGGCGACGCTCTCGCGCAGGTGGTCGGCGTCGATGCGCACGCGGCGTATCTCAAGACCGTCGCCGAGTTGCTGCTCGAGCCGGCTCACCGACCGCAGCAGATCGTCGAGGGCGCGTTGGACCGACGTCAGGTCGTCGTGCACGGACATGCCATGACCTCGCTTCCACGGGCGTACAGCCCTGGGCGGCAACGTTCATGCGCCTGCGAGTGTTGCGCGTCACACCTGCCGGTGGGAAGGGATGTGCCGCGATTGGCGGAACGCACACCCCACGCGCACGCCCGCACGCGCTCCGAGTGCGCCGGAGGCTGTCTGCGCCGAACGAGTGGCCTTGCGGGCCCGCGCCGCCGTGTCGCCTCCGGCTGACGACCCCTTTCCTTTTCAGTGGGCCGTAGATCTGATGAACACCAAAATACCGCCAAATGGGATCAACCCCCACCCGTGCCACCGGCGGGAGCGGCTCCACGGAGGTAGCACAGATGTCCTACGACGGTGTCGGCCCGCGCGCGGTCATGCGCTCGGCCGCCTTTCTGACCGCGGGCGCACTCGCGGTCCCCCTGCTCGCCGGCTGCGGCTCGGACGACGAGGGCAGCAAACCGCTGGCCGCCCAGGACATCGCGCCCGCCGCCCGCAACCAGATCGCCGACGGAGGCAGGCTGCGCTGGGCCGTGGACGCGATGCCGCAGACGCTCAACACCTTCCAGGCGGACGCCGACGCGGGGACCACCCGCATCGCCCAGGCGGTGCTGCCCGCCATGTTCCGGCTCGACGCGAACGGCCACCCGCAGGCCGATCCCGACTACCTGGAGTCCGCCCGGGTGGCCGAGACCGAGCCCAAGCAGGTCGTCCTCTACCGGCTCAACAAGAAGGCCGTCTGGAGCAACGGCCGCGCGATCGGCGCCGCCGACTTCGACGCCCAGTGGCGCGCTCTGTCCGGCAAGGACTCGGCGTACTGGACCGCCCGCAACGCCGGGTACGACCGGATCCAGAAGGTCGAGCGCGGCGCCGACGACCGCGAGGTCAAGGTCACCTTCGCCCGCCCCTACGCAGACTGGCGTTCGCTGTTCTCGCCGCTGTACCCCAAGGACGTCATGGGCACCGCGAACGCCTTCAACGACGGCGCCCGCAGAAAGCTGGCGGTCAGCGCCGGACCGTTCGCCGTGCAGAAGATCGACATCCAGGCCAAGGACGTCGTCCTCGGCCGCAACTCGCGCTGGTGGGGCCGACCGGCCAAGCTGTCCGAGCTCGTGCTGCACGAGGTGGCGCCCGACAAGCGGGCCGCCGCCCTCACCGAGGGGTCCGTGGACGTGGCCGACGTGGACCCCGCCGACGTCCCGCGGATCACGGCCTCCGGCGCCCGGGGCGGCAGCCCCTTCCCGGGTTCGTCCGGCAGCGGCACCGCCGCCAGGGCGCTGCTCTCCTGGGCGGTGCTGCACGGCTCCGACCAGCAGGCGGCCGAGCGCGAGCGCCTCGCGCTGCAGCAGCAGCGCGACTCGCTCAGCACCTACCTGCGGCAGCAGGCGTCGCTGCGTGACTTCCAGGTGCGCAAGTCGCTGGAGCCCGCGTACACCCAGCTCGCCCTGAACGGCTCCGAGGGCCCCCTGGCCGACGAGCGCGTCCGGCGGGCGGTGGCGCACGCGCTGAACCGCAAGGAACTCGCCGAGATCGTCCTGAAGCCGCTCGGCCTGCCCGCGGTCCCGGTCGGCAGCCACCTCGCCCTGTCCGGGCAGGAGGCCTACGCCGACAACAGCGACGCCCTCGGCGACCAGGACGCCGCCCAGGCGCGCGACCTGCTGGCGGACGCCGGCTGGGTGGCCGGTCCGGTCAAGGAGCAGAAGACGGCCGAGAAGCCCGCGAAGTCCGAGCAGCCCAAGACGGGGGACAAGGCGGCCGGCGGTCAGGGCCAGGGTTCGCAGAACTCCGCCGGGGGCGGCGACGGCACGGACACCGGCGGCCAGGACGACCACGGGGCCGACGACAAGGCACCCGGACCCGGAGAGCACGATGGGGACCACCAGGAGCAGCGCGGGCCGGGCCTGGCGGAGGGCGGCCCCGGCGGCAGGCAGCTCGCCTCGGACGGCCGGCAGTACGCCGACGACCACTTCACGCGGGGCGGTCCGCCCGGCGCCTACGCCCCCAAGGGCACCGCCGCGCCGGCACCCGGCGCCGCCGCGGGGCCGCTGGCCAAGAACGGCAAGCCGCTCACACTGCGCTTCGTGGTTCCCTCGGGCCCCGGCTCGGACACGCTGCGCAAGGTGGCCGACCGGGTGACCGCCATGCTCAAGAAGGTCGGCATCGGCACGGAGATCACCAAGGTGTCCGACGAGAGCTACTTCCGGGACCACATCGCCTCCGGGCAGTTCGACCTCGCGCTGTACTCCTGGCCCGCCTCCGCCTGGCCGGCCACCGACGCCCGCCCCATCTACGCCAAGCCCCTGCCGGCCGCCGACGGCTCCCTGAACGTCCAGCAGAACTACACCCGCATCGGCACCGACCAGGTCGACCAGCTCTTCGACCAGGCCGTCGCCACCCTGGACGAGGACGAGCAGACCGGCCTGCTGCGCAAGGCCGACGCCCGCATCTGGGCGGCGGCCGGCTCGATCCCCCTCTACCAGCGCCCTCAGCTGACGGTTGTCCGCAAGAACCTCGCGAACGTCGGGGCCTTCGGCTTCGAGACCCCCGTCTACCAGGACATGGGCTTCCTGAAGAAGGGAGCAGGGGCGGCGGGCGGCGCGTCGCCGAAGGGCTGAGAACGGGAATCCACGGCCGCGGACCACGGCCGGGCGACCCCCAGGGCCCCTCGCCCAGGGGGTCGCCGCCCTTTGTGCGACAAGACCGACTTGTGATCACGCGGACACGCTCCGCGTTCTCGCGCTCGCTCGGCCGCCCCTTTTTATCGACCGCCCCCGAAGGGCCCGTACCATGGACTGAGGCCGTGGCGTGTCCCGCCCGGCAGGGCCCGCGTAACACCGACGTATGCGCAGGTCGTCCGCACACTTCGGGAGTACGCCTCATATGGCCGCGTCTATTACGCGTCACGACATCCGCAACGTCGCCATCGTCGCCCACGTCGACCACGGCAAGACCACCATCGTCGACGGCATGCTGAAGCAGGCCGGCGCCTTCGCCGCGCACCAGCTCGACCAGGTCGACGACCGCATGATGGACTCGAACGACCTGGAGCGTGAGAAGGGCATCACGATCCTCGCCAAGAACACGGCGGTGAAGTACCACCCCAAGGAGGGTGGGGACCCCATCACGATCAACATCATCGACACCCCCGGCCACGCCGACTTCGGCGGCGAGGTCGAGCGGGGACTGTCGATGGTCGACGGTGTCGTCCTGCTCGTCGACTCCTCCGAGGGCCCGCTGCCGCAGACCCGCTTCGTGCTGCGCAAGGCGCTCCAGGCCCGTCTGCCCGTGATCCTCTGCATCAACAAGACGGACCGGCCCGACTCCCGGATCGACGAGGTCGTCAACGAGGCCTACGACCTGTTCCTGGACCTGGACGCCGACGAGGACCAGATCGAGTTCCCGATCGTCTACGCCTGCGGCCGGGACGGCATCGCCTCGCTCACCAAGCCCGAGGACGGGACGGTTCCCGCCGACTCCACCAGCCTGGAGCCGTTCTTCTCCACGATCCTCCAGCACATCCCGGCCCCCACGTACGAGGAGGACGCCCCGCTCCAGGCGCACGTCACCAACCTCGACGCGGACAACTTCCTCGGCCGTATCGCGCTGCTGCGCGTGGAGCAGGGCGAGCTGCGCAAGGGGCAGACGGTCGCGTGGATCAAGCGCGACGGCTCCGTGCAGAACGTGCGGATCTCCGAGCTGATGATGACCGAGGCGCTCACCCGCAAGCCCGCCGAGAAGGCCGGTCCCGGTGACATCTGCGCCGTCGCGGGCATCCCGGACATCATGATCGGCGAGACGCTGGCCGACACCGAGAACCCCGTCGCGCTGCCGCTGATCACGGTCGACGAGCCCGCGATCTCCATGACCATCGGCACCAACACCTCCCCGCTGGTAGGCCGCGGCGGCACCGGCAAGGGCGCCGACGCGAAGGCGGCCGTCAAGGACCGCAAGGTGACCGCCCGCCAGGTCAAGGACCGCCTGGACCGCGAGCTGATCGGCAACGTGTCGCTGCGCGTGCTGGACACCGAGCGCCCGGACGCCTGGGAGGTGCAGGGCCGCGGCGAGCTGGCGCTGGCCATCCTGGTCGAGCAGATGCGCCGCGAGGGCTTCGAGCTGACCATCGGCAAGCCGCAGGTGGTCACCAAGGAGATCGACGGCAAGACGTACGAGCCGGTCGAGCGCATGACGGTCGACGTGCCCGAGGAGCACATGGGCGCCGTCACCCAGCTCATGGGCGTGCGCAAGGGCCGGATGGACAACATGTCCAACCACGGCTCCGGCTGGGTCCGCATGGAGTTCGTGGTGCCCTCCCGGGGCCTGATCGGTTTCCGCACCGAGTTCCTGACCCAGACCCGCGGCACGGGCATCGGCCACTCCATCCACGAGGGCTTCGAGCCCTGGTTCGGCACGCTCCAGACCCGCAACAACGGCTCCCTGGTCGCCGACCGCTCCGGCGCCGTCACCGCCTTCGCGATGACCAACCTCCAGGAGCGCGGCGTGCTCTTCGTGGATCCGGGCACCGAGGTGTACGAGGGCATGATCGTCGGTGAGAACTCCCGCTCCGACGACATGGACGTCAACATCACCAAGGAGAAGAAGCTCACCAACATGCGGTCGTCGTCGGCCGACTCGTTCGAGGCGATCGTCCCGCCGCGCAAGCTCTCCCTGGAGCAGTCCCTGGAGTTCTGCCGCGACGACGAGTGCGTCGAGGTGACCCCGGAGGCGGTCCGCATCCGCAAGGTCGCCCTCGACCAGCGTGAGCGTGCCCGCGCCGCCAGCCGCGCCAAGCACGGCTGAGTGACGGCCGGGGACTCGCCGGCCTGCCCTCGGCTCCAGTGCGCCCACCCGGCAGTACGCGGGTGGGCGCCCGGTTTCCCGCCGGTCGGCGACCGACGGGCCCGTACAGGGTTTTCCCTATAACGGGGCGTCAGTTCTGGCCTCGGGGTCGCCCCTGTGGGAGCTTCGCCGTTGCCGTGGTGGCCGGAACGCCCGGCCCGGGCCGCTCTCGCGCGGCCCGTGAGACGGCACCGGCGGCTTCGCCATGGGCTCACCCGCCGGTCGGCGCAACCGGTTTTCCCTCTCCCGTTGTCCGCTATGCGGACAACGGGGCCCGATAGTTGTGTAACAAGTCCGTTTCGCTGCGATCTTTCACGAAACCCTTTGTCCGGATTTTGGGAGAAGTACGCGGCAGGTGTGATCGAACCGAAACCTTGAAGGTGTGGTTCGTTCCCGTTCGGATGGCAGATAGTTAGGCGCGTAGAGCTCGGATGTCATGCGCTGCAGCCGGCGACGACTCACGAGCGCGGAGGGCCACCCGACGATTTCAGGCACCGGTGACGGTGATGCGTCAGGTGTCCCTCCATGCGGTGAACCAATGGACTCATGAGGAGGAGCCCCATGCGTGGTGCCAAGAGCGCCAAGTGGGTTGCGATAGCCGCGGTTGTGGCGCTGGGCGCGACGGCCTGTGGCGGCAGCGGCGGTGGCAGCGACAAGGGCAGCGACAGCAAGGCCGCGGTCGACCCGAGCGGCAAGTTCTCGGTCGAGGTGGGTGAGCCGCAGAACCCGCTGCAGCCGGCGAACACCATGGAGTCCAACGGCAGCATTGTCATCAAGTCGCTCTTCTCCGGGCTCGTCGACTACGACCAGAGCGGCAAGACCGTCTACGTCAATGCCGAGTCGATCGACTCCAAGGACAACAAGACCTTCACGGTCAAGCTGAAGCCCGACTGGAAGTTCCACGACGGCACCCCGGTGACCGCGGCGTCCTACGTGAACGCCTGGAACTGGGCGGCGAACCCGGCGAACAAGCAGACCAACAGCTTCTGGTTCTCCGACATCAAGGGCTACGACGACGTCGCCCCGGCCAAGGGCAAGCCCAAGGCCGACAAGATGTCCGGTCTGAAGATCGTGGACGACAGCACCTTCACGATCACGCTGAGCAAGCCGATCCCGTACTACGTGTACAAGCTCGGCTACGAGGTCTTCGACCCGCTGCCGGAGTCCTTCTACAAGGACCCGCAGGCCGCGGGCGAGCACCCGATCGGCAACGGCCCGTACAAGTTCGTCAGCTGGCAGCACAAGAAGCAGATCGAGGTTGCCAAGTACGACGACTACAAGGGCCCGAACGCCGCCAAGAACGGCGGTGTGGTCTTCAAGAACTACAGCAACCTCGAGACGGCCTACGAGGACCTGAAGTCCGGCAACGTCGACGTGCTCCGTCAGATCGCGCCGAAGGACCTGCCGGTCTACAAGCAGGACCTTGGCGACCGCGCGGTGGACCAGGCGTACTCGGCGATCCAGACCCTCGGTGTCGCCTACTACACCAAGCAGTGGAAGAACATCGACCCCAAGGTCATCCAGGGCCTGTCGATGGCGATCGACCGCGACACCATCACTAAGACCGTGCTCCAGGGCACGCGTGAGCCCGCCACCGGCTGGGTCGCCAAGGGTGTCCTCGGCTACCAGCCGAACGCCGCCGGCGACGTCACCAAGTACGACCCGGCCAAGGCCAAGGCGCTCATCAAGGAGGGCGGTGGCGTTCCGGGCAACGCCATCTCCATCCAGTACAACGCGGACGGCGGCCACAAGGAGTGGGTGGAGGCGGTCTGCAACTCCATCACCAACGCCACCGGTGTGAAGTGCACGGGCGACTCCAAGCCCGACTTCCAGGCCGACCTGAACGCGCGCGACAACAAG